>JBEKUL010000126.1:0-8326 GCA_049515055.1 Steroidobacteraceae bacterium
GCGCAGGAGGTGGTGCTGCGGCTGGGCGATGAGGAAATCAGTCTGGTGCGCTTCGCCTCGCCAAGCCGGCCGTACCCGCAGGACAGCCGCAGCGACGATCTGTGGTTCCAGCATATGGCGATCGTGGTGAACGACATGGACGCAGCCTATGAACACTTATCCGCATGTCGCGGGTGGCGCCCTATCAGCCAGGGCGGTCCACAATTGTTACCGCCGTCGAATGGTGCGGTGCGGGCATTCAAGTTCCGCGATCCGGATGGCCATCCGCTGGAGCTGCTGTGGTTTCCGCCCACCCAAGGGCGCGCGATCTGGCATCAGAATGCGCCCGCCGCGCCGTTTCTCGGCGTCGATCACAGCGCGATTTCAGTCGCATCGACGCGTCGCAGCCTCCGCTTCTACCAGGCCCTCGGCTTCCGGGAGCACGCGCAATCGCTGAATCGCGGACCGGCTCAGGTCCGGCTGGATGGATTGCCGAGCGCTCAGGTTCGTGTGACGGGGCTACGTCCGCGGTTGGCCGGCGGCCCGGGCCTGGAACTGCTTGCTTATCGACCACCCGGTCGCTCGGCCGGGATGACGTGTCTCAACGACGCGGTAACCGATTGGGTAACGCTCGCGGTAAGTCCGTCGCCCGATAAATCCCCCCGGGCCGTGCGCGACCCGGACCGGCACCGGCTGGTGCTGGTAGATCAAGGCGCCGGCGCAATTGGGTTGCCCGCTCGGGGGCCGATGACATGAGTGGACTCGAGCGGATGCTGCAAGACCTTGCTGACCGACAGTGTTCCGGGAGTCAGCATGATGAAGCCGAGGCCGCCGACCAAGGCGAAATTCTTGAGGAATTCCCAGAAATGCTGCAGACCCTCGCCTTCCTTGAACCGCCAGAAGTCCTGAAAGCGCCAAAACTGATGAAACAGCGCCGCAGTGATCACGCAGAATCCGGCCAGAACAAAGGCGGCCAGTCGGTCGTGCCATCCCGCAACGATGCAAATCGGCATAGTAAATTCGACGACTATGGAGGCCACCAGCATGCCGCGCGGAAATGGGATATTGCCGGCCTGCTTCATCGCCGAATCCCAGTTGAGGATCTTGTCCAGGCCACTGAAGGGGAACAGTACCACCACGCAAATGCGCAGCAGCAGAGGCGCGTAGTCATTGATCAACGTCATCGCGTTGCGAGTTTCCTGAGAGTTGGATGCTTCCATCCCCAGATTAAGGCAACGGCACCGACACCGGAAAGTCCATTCGCGTACTGCCTCCAAGCGGATGGAGGAATCCAATGACGCAGAACGCGCCACTAGCGCCGCAGATCGCCTACTGGCATTTGTGGACCGACGTTGCCGGGATCAGTCACCAGACCCGCTGCGCCCTGACCGAGTTCGACCTGAAGGGGGTGGGCCATGCGGCCCCTCAATGGAACAACCGGCAACGCCGCTCTGAGGCGAGCGTTGTCTTCACCGTGCAGCCCGTGGGATGGATGGGCGATTGGCATGAGAACCCGGCGCCGCAATGGATTGTGGTGCTATCGGGCCGGTGGTGGATCGAGTCCATGGACGGCACTCGCATCGAACAGGGGCCCGGCGAGTTTTCCCTTGGTGAAGACCAGCACTCTGTGCTCACGAACGGACGCCAGGGCCACCGATCCGGCACCATCGGCGACGTGCCGTCCGTGCTCATGACGGTTCAGTTGCATATTCCGCCCGATCGCTTGCCGTGCCACTTCAAGTAAATGGCTACTTTCGACATCCTCGACCCGCGTTTCCGAAGCTGCGTATTGCCGAATGCGCCCCTCGTGATCCTCGGTGAAGGATTTGCATGGCTTGAGGGTGCGGCCTGGTTCGCCGACCAGGATTGCCTACTGTTCAGCGATATTCCGAACGACCGCATCATGCGCTGGACATCAGACGGCGGAATCTCGGTTTTTCGAAGTCCATCGGGTTTTGCGAACGGACACACTCGCGATCAACAGGGCCGGCTGATCGGTTGCTCGCAGCAGCATCGTTGCATCATCCGTACGGAACTGGATGGTCGCGTCACCGTGCTGGCGGACCGGTTTGAGGGCAAGCGTCTGAACTCGCCCAACGACGTGATTTGCCGCTCGGATGGCACAATCTGGTTCAGCGACCCGCACTACGGCATCAACACCGACTACGAAGGGGGTAAACAAACGCCCGAACTACCGCCGACGCTCTACCGTTTGGAGCCGCAGAATGGGCGTCTGCAAGTGATGGCCGATGATTTCGAGGGACCCAATGGTCTCGCCTTCTCGCCCGACGAGCGCCTGCTCTACGTGGCCGAGAGCGGCCGTCAGTTCGCGGCCAATCCGATTCAGCATATCCGCATCTTCGAGGTTCTGGGCGACGGCAAGCGACTGTCTTCGGGCCGGATCTTTCACAAGATCACGCCCGGGTATGCAGACGGCTTCCGCGTGGATCAGGACGGGAATCTCTGGAGCAGTGCCGCCGATGGCGTGCACTGCATTGCGCCCGACGGCACCAAGCTGGGTTTGATCCATGTGCCCTTTACCGTATCGAATCTTACGTTCGGCGGGCGCAATCGGTCCCGGCTTTTCATCTGCGCATCACATACGCTTTTCGCCATTTATACCAATCAGCGTGGCGCCCTACACCCGTAAGGGAGTAATACGTGAGCACATCGGTCTCCTCCCCTTGGTCCGAATCAACTACGCCGAGTCTGCCTACGCAAAGGATATTGGTCGGGCAAAAGGCGTTGGTGACCGGCGCCAACTCCGGTATCGGCCGCGGCGTCGCGATAGCCTTGGGTCAGGCGGGAGCCGATGTCATCGTGAATTACGTCGCGGGTGAGGATTCCGCAAACGCTGTGGTGGATGAGATCCGCGGGGCGGGCGTCAATGCAATAGCGCTACAGGCCGATGTTTCATCCGAAGATCAAGTTGCGACCATGTTCAGGAAGGTGATCCATCAATTCGGGACTCTCGACATCCTCGTCAATAACGCCGGCCTACAACGCGACGCGGCGTTTCACGCAATGACCTTGGAGCAGTGGAATACTGTTCTCGGCGTCAATCTCACCGGACAATTCCTATGCGCGCGAGAAGCGGTCCGAGAATTCCTGCGCCGCGGCGTGGTCCCTGCAGTGTCCCGTGCTGCCGGGAAAATAATCTGCATGAGCTCGGTACATCAAGAAATCCCCTGGGCCGGTCATGCGAATTACGCGACGTCCAAGGGCGGCATCAAAATGCTGATGGAGAGCTTGGCCCAGGAGGTCGCGCCGCATCGTATTCGCGTCAATGCAATAGCGCCCGGCGCGGTCCGCACGCCGATCAATACGGTCGCATGGCAGACCAAAGAAGCGTATGAGCAATTGATGACGTTGGTGCCGTACGGACGAATTGGCGAGCCGGAGGATATCGCTCGCGCGGCAGTGTGGCTGGCGTCGGATTACTCCGACTATGTGGTTGGTGCGACTCTCTTCATTGATGGTGGGATGACTCTCTATCCAGGCTTCGCGACGGGCGGCTGACAGCACGAGGCGAGACATGTCAGACGGCCACTACGATGTAATCGTGATCGGCAGCGGGCCTGGCGGCGCGTCGCTCGCGCATAAGCTGGCCGCCACTGGCAAGCGGATACTACTGCTTGAACGTGGCGACTATCTGCCTCGCTCTCCCGCCAACTGGGATTCGCAAACCGTGTTCGTTGACGGCGCCTATCAAGCAAAGGAGACGTGGTACGGCAGCGATGGTCGCAGTTTCCACCCGGGCCTGCATTATTATGTGGGTGGAAATTCCAAGGTATACGGGGCCGCACTGTTCCGACTGCGTGAACGGGACTTCGAGGAGATTCGGCACAAGGATGGCATTTCTCCAGCGTGGCCACTGAAGTACGACGTTCTCGAGCCCTATTATGCTGAAGCGGAGCGCCTCTTCCATGTGCATGGACAGAGGGGCGAGGACCCAACCGAACCGCCCTCGAGCGGGCCGTTTCCCTATCCACGGGTCTCCCATGAGCCGGCAGTTCAAGCACTCAGCAATAGCCTGAGCGAACAGGGATTGCATCCGTTCCACCTGCCCTTAGGAATTCTACTCGACGAGAAAGACGGCAAGCCGACGCCGACAAGCA
This sequence comes from Steroidobacteraceae bacterium, assembly GCA_049515055.1. Taxonomy (GTDB): domain Bacteria; phylum Pseudomonadota; class Gammaproteobacteria; order Steroidobacterales; family Steroidobacteraceae; genus FEN-1191. The sequence continues at coordinate 4,098 of JBEKUL010000126.1, forward strand.
TTTGCATCCGTTGTGACGCGTTCGACGGCTTTCCGTGCCCGCTGAACGGGAAGGCGGATGCACAGGTCGTATGCGTCGATCCGGCGCTCAAAGCGCATCCCAATCTGATGCTGCTCGTCGGCGCCTACGTGTCCAAATTGGAAACCGATGAAACCGGTCAAACCATTACGGGCGTTCATGTGACCAGAGGCGGACAATTGGAGCGGTATTGCGCCGACATCGTCGTTGTGGCCTGCGGCGCGCTGTCATCGGCACTGCTGTTATTGCGTTCCCGCAGCGATCAGCATCCTTACGGCCTTGCCAATGGTTCGGGACAAGTGGGGCGCAATTACATGCGGCACAATCAATCCATCTTGATGGCGTTGATGCGCGAGCCGAACAACACGGTGTTTCAAAAAACGCTGGCCGTCAGCGATTACTATTTCGACTCCGATGACTGGGGGTATCCGCTCGGACTGATTCAGATGTGCGCGACCTCGCATGGCGCCCAGATACGGGGCGAGGCGCTGCCAGGCTGGCTGGAATGGGTGCCCAAGATGCCCTTCGAGCAGATGGCGCACCATTCGATGGATTTCTGGTTGTCGAGCGAAGATCTTCCGCATCCCGACAATCGTATCCATTATGACGGCGATCGCGTGGTACTGGACTGCTTTGAAGGCAACATGGAAGCGCACCATCGTCTCAAGAAGAAGCTCGAACAAATCTTGAGCGGCACCGGCGCGCACCCGCTGCTGTTGGAGCGCAGTCTTTATCTCGGCAAGAACATTCCTATCGGTGGCACTGCGCATCAGGCAGGAACCGCGCGTTTCGGTACGGATCCGGCAACGTCCGTTCTCGATCTGGATTGCAAGGCCCACGAAGTCGACAATCTTTACGTTGCCGATGCGAGCTTTTTTCCATCAATCGGCGCAGTGAACCCGACGCTGACCATCGTTGCCAACGCGCTGCGGGTCGCCGACAAGATCAAGGTGCGGTTGGGCGCAAACGCGCCGCGTCTCTAGCGAAGCATACGCGGACTCAGCGAATAACCGGTACCCCTCCTGACGGAGCTTGATACCGGAATAGTCCCGAATGATGCTTTCGGGCATGTCGGAGAATGTGAGGTCAGTAACGCTAGAAAGCGCCCACGACAAGATAGACCGACAACGCGATTCCGACTGCGGCGATGACCACATTAATCACGGTACCCATACCGGTCAGGTACCCCGATGGCACGTCCCGGACAGGCAGAGTCTTGACGAATCGTCGATATCCGAAGCTGGAGGCAAGCGCGACGGCGACACCAATCAGAATCAGAGCCACGCCGACCAACACCGAGAAAAGATGATGTCCCGGACTCCCAGGCTCGTGGCGCAGGACGGAAAGAAACAGGCTGAAGCGCTCAATTACGAACCCGAACCCCATCAGGGCCAGGCTACTTCGCTGCCAGGCGAGAAGGGTCCGTTCCGCTGCAAATAATACACGTGGATCGGGTAAATCGGGCGTCACGAGGTCGACTGTATTCTATGAGGAGTGCTAGCAGGAAAGCCCAGAACGCGACCGCAGCAATCTCTCAGCATTTGTACAAGCCCTCATTGCTGAGCTGCGCGCTCGATAATGGGAATTACCGCGGTCAAGTTTGCGCCGAGTGCGGGCAACAGATCGTGACGCCGGATGAGGTACTGAGCCTCGTTATAGGCAATCCAGATGCTACCGCCGCTGTCCTCCCAGACCAAAGCCTTCAATGGCAGATCCAGTCCAGCGATAGGCGCGGCCTGCATCAGCGGCGTTCCAGCCTTTGGATTGCCAAAAATAAGCAACTGCTCCGGGCGCATAGTGAGACCCGCTTTCGCAGCGTCGCTGCTGAAGTCGATCCGCGCGAACACGATGATGCCGCGCTCCTTGAGCAGCGCCTCCAATCGATCCATGGTGACTGCCACTGAATGGTGCGATTGGAGCCAGACGATGCCCCGGTCCGCGTCGACTGCGTAACTCATCGAGATGCTCCTGCAAGGAGAACGACGACAAAAGCGACGATGTGACAGGTCGTAATTCTAGACGCTGAGCGGCTAACCACGCGCTGGCGGCGCAAGGACACCTCGCGTATGCCACCGATCTCGCGGTCGCGGCAAGCAACGAGCACGCTGCGGCCAGCGTGCTCTAAGTGGAATGCAATCTGCTGTCTCGTTTCTGATTCCAAGCAGCGATTCTCCGTCAGCATGCCACAATGAACCGTGAATGTGCTCCACTGGCTTGGTTCTTTGTTGCCCCACTTGCCACATTACGGGTTTGCACTCGTTTTCCTCGTAGTATTCTTTAGCAATGTCGGTGTTCCTTTTCCTGGAAGGATCATTCTTTTGGGTGCCGGATTCGTATGGGGGAGAGCCACAGGCTCTCTGTGGGAACCCATGCTGGCCGGAACTTTGGCGAGCTTCTTGGGCGGTATTTGTGCCTTTTGGGTAGGCCGCCACTGGGGTCACGGCCGCTTAGAGAAGATTCACTGGCTGCATCTGACGCCGAAGCGGTTCGAGTGGCCCGAGCGATTTTTCAAACGTCACGGTGCCAAGACTGTTTTTCTTGCACGCTTCATCCCCGTGCTTCCGTCCGCAGTAGCCAACCTTTTGGAAGGCACAACGAGAATACCGTGGGCGGCCTATCTATGGTTCAATCTCGCGGGGTCGGCGGCCTATACTATCGTTTACATCCTGCTCGGGTATTTTTTTGGCAAGAAGTGGAAACTTCTTCAAGCATGGTTAGGACCGACGGTGCTCTACGCGATCCTGGCCGGAATCACTCTCACCATTCTAGGTTTCGCTTTCCGACACACGCTATCCCGATATGTTGCACGCTTTTTGCCAAGGGACAAAAATAAAAAGCATGAATGAATAGACGTTCTGGAAAGGAACGAGTCCGTCGCGACCGGCTACTTCATTGCGATGCGGCGACGCGCTGCTACGCGCGAGGCATTAAAACGATCCAAACGTTAGATTGAAATTGCGTCAACCGCGATTATGGGCCGCGCGGCGTGTCCGGCATCGACAGCGTGTCTACTCCCTGTCGCTTCTCAAAGATGGCGGCGGCTCGATTAAATCTGCCTACGATGAGAGGCTGCCATCGGCAGCTCAATCTCCAGGGTCGGAGTATTCGAGTATTCAGTCACCCCACTGCCAGCGTTGTCACGAAATGCATTAGGATGCAACAGTTCGCTGAGGGATGGCGGATCGAGTTCGTACCACTCCACGCCGAAGCCTTCTCGGGACGTGCGGGTCACGTAAGCGTCAATCGAGAGCGCCTCATGCTTGCGCGCTGGTGTCGAGTCGAAGACGATCACGACACCGGCAAGCACCGACAGTTTCAGGCGTGTTCTAATCCATGCACCGCTCACGCTTAAGTCCAGGATCCGACCGACGCCGATCATGCCGGGCCGCGCCGATATTCGTACACCTATGTCGGCCGGAATGCGCTGGCCCCACCGGTGTTCCATAACCCCTCCGCTATGCGGCCTTTCGATGGAGCAGCATGCCTTGCGGCTGTGGAGTCTCTATGCGCTATCACACATAGGGATGCGTCATTCAGCCAAGTGGATTGGACTTAGCCGGCAATCAATATCCAAACCGCATGCTTCTCAAGCCACGTGCCGCGTCCTAGCACAGTTGTACGATCCTCCGCAGCATAGGCGCGGAAGATTAAATCGCGGCGAATACAACATTAACTTTCATCCATAGTTTGTGGCTTATCAGGACGTGAGGCTCAACGCATAGGCGCAAAGGCTGGGCGCGAAAGCATCCTACGTGCGCCAGCGCACTGATCTGTCTCGAAGCGGCGCGTAGCGTTGGAACATCGCCTCCGCGCAGTTCGCATGACGGAGTGCGAACATCAGCATTGCACGAATGAACCCATTATTCCCACTGTGTCGAACGCTCACCGATCGATGGTCGTGAGCGCGGAGGTAGATATGCTACGCAGCGCGAAGGATCTGGAGAATTGCGCTATTCGCGCAACCGACGGCCTCATTGGTCATGTGAAGGACTTGTATTTCGATGACCAAGGGTGGGGTATCCGCTATCTGGTCGTCGAGACTGGCGCGTGGCTTTCGAGTCGAAAAGTGTTGATCTCGCCGATCGCCATCGGTCAGCCTGACTGGATGGAAAAGATACTCCCGGTCTCGATCACCAAAGAGCAGGTGAAGAACAGTCCCGACATCGACACTGACAAACCGGTGTCGCGGCAGCATGAAAGGCAGTATTTCG
>JBEKUL010000127.1:0-16167 GCA_049515055.1 Steroidobacteraceae bacterium
CCTCGACTTTGCCGGTGATGCCCAGGTGGCCGCCGCCCTGTTCGGGGACATAGCAATCCCCATCGAGAAGGGTGGCCGAGCGGTAGGACAACCCTACTTCACGCGCGGCGGTGTCTGGACTGCTACAAAGAACCGCAGCGTCAGTGCTGTCCGCTACATCAGGACGCCAGACAGCATCACGACCATCCTGAATCCGTGGGCACGACATCCAATCGACTTCGATCTATTTCGGGAACCCGTGTTACTTCTTCAGGACAATGGACTGATTGAGCAGCGCTTGGCATGACCGCTCGCAACAACTTCGGCGAGGCTCTCAGCTTCCGGGCTCAGTGTGCCGGTTTTTGTGCGGAAACAGGCGCCGCGAGCGGTCGCCCAGGGCCGCCACAGTCCGGTATTTTCAATGACTTAGCAATCTGGCGCGGGCGCCATAGGTGGCAAATTAGCATTCGTAATGCGCGGGTCGTAGGTTCGATTCCTATCTCCGGCAATCAAATCAAGCACTTACGTTTTAACATATCCTCGATTTCCAGCGTGCTGGTTTTCGGGTGACGTTCGAGGACAATGCCGCGAATTGCGAAGTGATCCAGCCACAGCTGGACCCTCCTTCCAGCATTGGATTGATGATCTTCAGAAGCTTCTCCGGGTGCCACCCGTACGCCGCCGCCATACAGCCATTTCACAATGAACTGATGTCACCTACGAGATCGGCGCCGGGTATCGTAACGACTAAGCCCGCCTTGATGGCATAGCCGCCAACGACGAGTCGCGGGCGTTTCGAGGCTGGCAGCTCAGCGATGCGCTCAGCGATTGCGACGACACTTGGAATTTGCTCCGCCAGAGCCATCGAAACCAGAAGAAGCCGGGGCTGAGTGAGCCTGATAAGCGCGAGCAGCTCCTCATGACCCTCCCATTCGCGAATCAATCGTGCTGGCGTGCCCTTATTTGTCAGCCATAAGCTAAGAATGCGGGCCGCAAGCGTATGGGTGTTGCCCGGCGCGTTCATCACAATCACCTCGCGCGCGGCCCCTTTTGCTGTGCAATCATCCGACACCGGATCGACTCTTGCCGCGATCAACTCAAAAATCTCCTCACAGAAGGCAGTGAATCGGTGCTCCTCGGCCACGCTTACGGCACCCCGCTTCCAATCCTCACCGATCTTATAAAGCATCGGTGCGATGATACCGATCAGGATATCGACGGCCCTAATTCGCCCGGCGACCGCGCCGTCTATTACGCTCTCGGCCGCCTTCAGATTGCCACTGAGCCCAGCGACAAAGAGCCCCTGTTGGACGTCACGCAAGGATTCTGCCAGCGCGACGTGTGACTCGCTGAAAGCGAGAGCCGCAGGAGCGCACGTGGCGCACACTCCATGGGTGATACCAAGATCCTTGTAATCTGGAGTTTCTCCAAGAAATTGCTGGCAATAGGGACACCACTTCAGCATGACGGTCACGCCGCCTGATTGAGCTTGTCCACGAAGTCATTGACGCACGTTATCCACCCGCTCGAGAAGCGCCTGGAATCGATAAACCAGTCGCGCACGGCCGCAAAGGAGTCGCCGATTCCGACTCGTTCGTCGATCCAAGCCGACGTAATAAGCTCAGCCGCGAAAGGAACTTTGAAGCCCTCGCACGCGCGCAGCCGTGGATCGAACTCGTCGATGAGCTGCGAATGCGCATCAGTAGCTCCAAGCGCTTGGCGTTCCGTCTCAAGACTCGATAGAAACGGATCGAACCGCGCTTGCATCTCGGTCTGGTCGGGAAAATCGACACCGATGGCCCGCCTGATCGTTTGGAGGTGTCCTTTGAGGATCACGGTCGGAATCCCGCGACTCGCGAGCACGGTCCGCAGCCATGAGAGACTCTGGGTCACCGTATCTACGGGCAGGTGGGTCAGCGTGACCAACCAGCAGCTATCGCTTCTTATAAAGCGCTGACCACGCTCCCCGAATCTGCATTCAAGATACGGATGCTCTTTCCACGCTATCGCAGCCGCGCGTAGCGCCAGCGCGATCTCCAGAGGATTTTGCGGCATCGCGTGGTTACCTGCCTCAAAGTTGATGCTGGCCACGTGATGATGTTTGAGATCCTTGTCAGAGTAAGGAAATAGAGCCGCACAGATCTTCGCGAGCTGCTCGAAACAATCAATCGCGGACTCAACGATCTGAGTCGCGGAGTCCTCTGTCAACGGCAGCAAGTCCAATTGGTGCGTAAACGCCTTCCAATGTGCTGCGGTACGACTGCCGTAGCAGCCGATGTAGGACAACTGATCCTTGGGCACACCGAGGCAACTTGCATAGGCGCGCTTAAGTGCAAGGCCGCCGTTCTGCGAGCCCTCCAATACATAAAGCGGTCCGATCAGCGTCAATGGGTTATTGGCGTTGGTCAGAATATCGGCGGCATAGCCAAGGGCGCCTCCAATGGCTGAGCTAACGCTCGGAAGGCCTGCGGCGCCCAGCGTATCGAGGTCAGCCATTAACAGCGGAATCTTGGGTTGGACGTGTTGGCGCAACTCAGCGATTGGACCGTCGAGGACCTCGGCGAGGCTTCGTTCCAGCACTGCATGGATGATGGCGAGACTCTCGAGAAAGCTTACAACCGCGAGCGCCGGAAGGTCGCCGACGCGGAGAGCTCGAAAGAATGGGAGCGTTTCCAACCGCTCGTGCAGGCGAGCAGTCTGTGCCTTAAGAAGCTCGTGCAATTCTGACATCGAGGCCGTCGTTCTAGGGTTTAGTCCCTGGTAGGATGGCAGCTGTTCAGAATGGGACGCCGACGGATCGTCACCGTTCAATGCCGGTTGACACTCCTTGAGTCCTCTGCTGACGGTGGCCGCGAAGTTGGGGGGCTCGCTCACGTTGTCTCGAGATGTAATCCATAGGCGAAATGCTGCAGTAAAGTAAGCGTTTGCCTGAATTATTGTCGTGACGACCCTTCCAGTCAGAGGATTGTCCTGCACGATTCATCCACTGTGAACTGTGCATCCTGCGCGTGGTTGACCATGGGCGCGGAGTTCGAGCCGGCTCCCGCATTTGCGATTGCCGTGAACGCGCAACCTTGCACAATTCTACTTGCACTCCGTGGGGCCATCTGTGCGTTGCCATACGTATAGATGATCGCGGCAGTGACGAGATTTAGACCGCTTGCGCGGTGCGCTGAGTTTCGAATGTCGCCGCTCGCACGACACCGACAGTGGCCCAAACGTAGATTTCGCAGATATGTGGAATATGAGACTTCTAAGCGTCTTCTGGTAGGCAATAGGCGTAGAACAGTACGAATGAGGACCGCTAGCCACGATCAGGTGTAAAGCGTCTCCTCAATTCGCCCCGTAAGTTTACGCAGGACGCAAATCCGGTGATTCTCGAATCCAAAGTGCGGAGCCGGTTCCCCACAATTGAAAAAGCGCCGACCGGCATCACCGGACTGGATGAAATCACCCGAGGCGGTCTGCCCGCGCGGCGCGCCACGCTAGTATGCGGCGGCGCCGGATGTGGCAAGACCGTGCTCGCCATGGAGTTTCTAGTGCGCGGTGCGCAGCAGTTCGGCGAGCCCGGGCTGTTCGTCTCGTTCGAGGAAAAGCCGCAGTGTCTCGTAGAGAATTTCCGCTCTTTTGGGTTCGATCTTAATGCCCTGGCCGAGCGCAAACAGCTCAAGATTTCTCACATTGATCTCTCTCATGGCGAGGTCATAGAAACAGGCGGCTTTACGCTTGAGGGTCTACTCGTCCGCCTGGACCATGGCATCAGGGAAATCGGTGCAAAGCGCGTGGTCTTGGACACCATGGAGACGATATTTAGTGTCCTAGCTAACACTGAGAGTCTGCGCGGGGAGATTGCGCGTCTGTTTCACTGGCTCACGGACAAGGGCATCACGGCCATCGTTACCGGGGAGAAGGGTCAGAAAGAGCTAACTCGGCACGGGTTCGAGGAATACCTTTCTGACTGTGTATTATTCCTCGACCACCGGATCTGCGAGCAGATCTCTAAACGGCGCCTGCGCATCGTCAAGTACCGCGGTTCACCCCACGGCAAGGATGAGTATCCGTTTCTCATCGGCGAGACTGGATTCTCCGTACTTCCGCTCACATCGCTTCTCCTGGATCAAAAAGTGTCTGAGGAACGCGTGAGTACAGGGGTCGAGCCGCTAGATGAGATGCTCGCCGGAAAAGGTTATTTCCGCGGCACGACAGTTCTCGTTTCAGGAAAGGCGGGGACCGGCAAGAGCTCGCTCGCCGCCGCTTTCGCCGCGGCCTCGAGCGCCCGCAATGAACACTGCCTGTATTTTGCTTTCGAGGAATCGGCACTTCAACTTGCACGCAACATGAGGTCCTTAGGAATCGATCTGGAGAAGTGGACTAAACAGGGGCTCTTCACGTTACAGGCAACGCGTCCGACATTCCTCGGTCTGGAAGAACACCTTGTAGGCATGATCAATGTCATCGACACGCTCAAGCCCTCCTGCGTGGTGATAGATCCGATCACGAATTTCCTGAGCGCCGGCGATCAGCCGGAGATCAAGGCTATGCTCATGCGTCTTATCGATTACCTCAAGAGCCGCGAGATTACGTTGCTCCTCACCGCCCTCACGGGCGGCTCGGACAGACCCGATGAGACCGAGGAGAAAGTATCGTCCCTGGTCGATACCTGGATTGCCCTGGATATGGAAGTCGTGGGGCATGCGCGCCGACGCCAGATCTACATCGTGAAATCCCGCGGCATGGAGCACTCGCGGGAAACCTTCGAGCTGGTCATGTCAAACCATGGTCTGTCGCTGCGCGGCTTGAAACCGGACGAACCACCATGATCGTGGACAAGCCAGACAAGAAATGGATTCTGCGCCTTTATATCGCGGGCCTGACGCCCGCGGCAGAGACGGCGCTGATCAATATCAAGACAATTTGCGCACAGCATCTCGAAGGTCAGTACTCCCTGGAAGTGATAGATCTCCTGCAATCCCCGGCACTGGCCGAGGGGGACCAGATCTTCGCCGTGCCAACACTGGTACGGCAACTACCAACGCCGCTGCGAAAAATCATTGGTGACCTTTCCAACACGCGAAAGGTAGTGGTGGGGCTGGATATCAAGACAGTCGCATGATGCGGGCGCGACCCGCGCCGCCTGCCCGCGAAGTCCGCGCAAGCACATAACGATGACTCTGCGATCCAACTTCCCTGAGCCGAACGACAATATCTTCAAGGTTTTCGTCGAGCATGCGGCGGATGGAATGTTCGTGATCGATGCCGAAGGGTTCATTAGGTTCGCCAATCCGGCGGCGACGGCCTTGTTCGCTGGCGAGACGACGGACATAGTCGGATTTCACCTCGGAGTCCCGGCCATTCAGAAGCCGACCGAACTCACCCTTCCCCAAGCCGACGGTATCCGGTACGTCGAAATGATTGCTACGGATATTCTTTGGGATGGCAGAGTGGCGCACCTTGCAAGTCTGCGAGACGTCACCGAGCGCAAGCACGCGGCGAATACATTGCGCCAGAGCGAGGAACACTTCCGCTTGCTGACTGAAGGCGTCAAGGACTACGCCATCATTTCGCTCGATGCGCAGGGGCACGTCGTCACATGGAACCAAGGCGCGGGCAGGATTAAAGGTTATGACAAGGCGGAGATCATCGGGCAGTCGATGGAACGCTTTTACTCGCCGGAAGACAGGAGGGCGGGGAAGCCAGCACGGCTGCTCGAACAGGCCGCGGCCACGGGCCGTTGCGAGGACAAGGGTTGGAGGGCGCGCAAGGACGGCACGCGATTCTACGCCGACGTGGTCCTCACAGCGATGCGCAATACAGCAGGGAAGCTAGTTGGCTTCATCAAAATCACGCGCGACATCACTGAACGCGAAGAAGCCGAGCAGCGGATGCGGGGGCAGTTCGAGCACCTGAAGTTGCTCGATCACATTACGCGCGCGGTAGGCGAACGCCAGGACCTGAACAGCATCTTTCAGGTCGTGTTGGGGAGCCTCGAGGACAGTGTGCAGATCGCCTTCGGTTGCATGTGCCTTTACGACCCTGCTGCCAATGCACTGCGGGTCAGCTGCGTCGGCGCAAAGAGCGGCGCGCTTGCCCGCCAGCTGCTCATGGAGCAGCAGGCCCCGATCGATGTGGATGCCAACGGATTGCAGCGTTGCGTTAGGGGTGAATTGGTTTATGAGCCGGATGTAGGCAACGTGCGTTTCCCGTTTTCCGCGCGTCTGGCGAGCGTTGGTCTGCGTTCGCTAGTGATGGCCCCGCTGCGCTCCGAGAGCCACGTGCTGGGCATTCTTATCGCCGCGCGCCGAGACGCGAACAGCTTTAGCAGCGCCGAATGCGAGTTCCTGCGTCAATTGAGCGAGCATGTGGCGCTCGCCGTGCGACAGGCGCAGCTCTACGAATCGCTGAAACAGGCCTACGACGACCTGCGCCGCACGCGCGACGCCGCTATGCAGGAGGAGCGGCTGCGCGCGCTGGGTCTGATGGCGAGCGGCATCGCGCACGACATCAACAACGCGCTCTCGCCGGTGTCCCTGTATACCGAGTCGTTGCTTGAGAGCGAGAAGAATCTCAGCGAACACGCCCGAGGCTACCTGGAAACCATTCAGCGCGCGGTGGACGATGTGGCGCATACGGTGGCGCGCTTGCGCGAGTTCTACCGCGAGCGAGAACAGCAGATCGAGCTTATGCCGGTGGACGTGAACCTCATGGTGCAGCAGGTGCTTGCGCTGACGAAGGCGCGCTGGAGCAATCGGCCGCTGCAGAACGGTGCGATGATTCAAACGCGCACGGAGCTGTTGCTGGAGATTCCAAGGATTATGGGGATCGAAGCCGAGATTCGCGAGGCCCTGACCAACCTCGTCTTCAATGCTGTTGACGCAATGCCCGAGGGCGGCACCCTGACACTACGCAGCCGACTCGTCGGCGCCGCCTCAAGCGGCTCTGTAATCGTGGAGGTCGCCGACACGGGGGAAGGCATGGACGAGGATACGCGCCAAAAATGCATGGTGCCGTTCTTCACCACCAAGGGGGAGCGCGGCACGGGCCTCGGGCTGGCGATGGTTTTCGGGATGGTTGAGCGGCACGCCGCCGCCATCGAGATCGACAGCGCGCCCGGCGAGGGTACCACCGTGCGGCTGAGGTTCGCGGTCGCCGTTGCCGCCCTCGCCCAGCCCATGCCGCCGCTCGAAGCACTCCGAGTCCCAGCGCGCCTGCGGCTGCTGCTGGTAGATGACGATCCGGTCCTGCTCAGATCGTTGCGCGAGGCCTTGGAGACCGATGGTCATGTCATCACTGCAGTGGAGGGCGGCAATGCGGGTATCGCCGAGTTCAATGCCGCGCTGGAGCGAAGCGAGCCATACGCCGCGGTGATTACCGATCTGGGTATGCCGTACTTGGATGGGCGCAAAGTGGCGGCTGCGATAAAGGTCACATCGCCAGCCACGCCGGTGATCCTGCTCACCGGTTGGGGTCAGAGGATGATAGCCGAGGAGCAGACTCCGACCTACGTTGACCGAGTGCTCGCCAAGCCGCCCAGGCTGCGGGAAGTGCGCGAGGCACTCGCGCAATTGTGCCGGCCGCCGGTTGTGGGACCCACGGCATGAATTCCTCCCCTGCGGCTCGTATCCTTGTCGTTGACGACGACGCGGTCAATTTGCGCGCGCTGTGCGAGACACTGGGCCAACGCGGCTACGAGACAGAGGGAGCCGCGAGCGGCGAGCAGGCGCTGATGACCCTGCAGCGTCAACCCTTCGATGTGCTGCTCACCGATCTGATGATGCCGGGCATAGACGGCGTCGCGCTGCTTGCCGCCGCCTTGAAGATCGATCCACAGCTCGCCGGCATCCTAATGACCGGCAAAGGCACGGTCGAGACCGCGGTGTCGGCGATGCAGGCGGGTGCACTCGACTATGTCCTCAAGCCCGTCAAGCTGAAGACGTTATTGTTGGTGCTTTCGCGCGCGGTGAGCGTACGTCGTCTGCCGTTCTGCTCGACAAAATCGCTGATGCGGCGCTCGCGCAATTTGCTGCCGAAGAGGTCTCGGTAATGCTGCTTGATGAGGGCGGCGATTGTCTACACGTTGCGGTAGCTCGAGGCGAACAAAGCGCACGGTTGCTGGGTACGCGCGTGCAAGTAGGGGACGGCATCGCGGGGCGCGCCGCCGCCAGCCGCCAGCCATTGGTACTGCAGGGCGATGCCAAGGAGCCGACCGTAGTGCCGACGCGCCCGCTGCCTATGACCGCCCTTTCGATGCCCCTGATCGCGCGCGACAAGCTGATTGGTGTGCTTAACATCTACTTTGCGCGCCAACCAAGAATCATCTCGCCGGGGCAGATCAGGATGCTGGGCATCTTCGTCAACGCCGCAGCGGCCGGGATCGAGGCGGCACGGCTGTACGAGAGCGAGCGCAAAGCCGAGGCCCGCCACCGCGAAATCCAGCGCACGGCGGCGGAGAGGGTTGCGTATCTGAACCGCGTATATGCCACGTTGAGCGGCATCAACGCGCTAATCGTGCGGGTGCGCGGCCGGGACGAACTGTTCCAGGAAGCCTGCAGGATCGCGGTCGAAACAGGCGGATTCAACGCGGCGGTGATATGGGTCGTCGAACGAGACGGATCGGCCATCGTCCCGGCCGCGTCGGCGGGTGTGGATGCAGAAATCATGATGGCCGTAAAGCGCATGCTGTCTTCCCCAGAAACGGCATCGAACACCTTAATTGCGACCGCGATAAGAGAAAAGAAAGAATTTGTTTCCAACGACGTACAAAGCGATTCACAGATCGTCCTGCGCAGCACGCACAGCAAATCTGGTACTCGCGCGCTGGCCATACTGCCGCTGATCGTTGCCGGTGAAGCGATCGGTGTCTTTGTGCTGCACACGAAAGAAATCGAATTCTTCCAGCCGGAAGAGATGAAGCTGGTGACTGAACTTGCCGCGGACATCTCGTTTGGCGTTGACAATCTGAACGCTCAGGAGAAGCTCGCCAATCTGGGACGAATCCGTGCGCTGTCCGGCGAAATCAACGCCGCTATCATACGCGTCCTAAACGGCGATGAACTGTTCAGGGAAACGTGTCGGATTGCAGTCGAAGTGGGCGGATTCAGAATGGTCTCGGTCAACGTGCTTGAACGCAGCACCGCAATGGTGCGTCCCGTCGCCAGCTTCGGCGATCATGCTGACGAATATGCGCGGAGTGTGGAGATCTCGACGGATGCTGCGATCCCGACCGGAAGGGGCCCGACTGGCTGCGCGGTGCGCGAAGGCCGGCCAGTCTGGTGCATGGATTTTGTCAATGACCTGTCCACGGCACCGTGGCGTGAGCAGGGTGCGCGCTTCGGCTGGAAGGCTTCCGCCGCGCTTCCGCTGCGTCGCGGGGGTGTAACCATCGGTGCTTTGACGCTGTATTCCGGCAAGGCCCGTGCCTTCAACGGCGAAGAAAGACAGCTGCTTGAGGAACTGGCCAGTAATATTTCGTTTGCACTCGATCACTTCGACAAGGCCGAAAAGCTCAACTACCTCGCGTATTACGATGAGCTCACCGGACTGGCGAATCGCACCCTGTTTCTGGACCGCGTGTCGCAGTACATGCGCGAGGCCGCCAGAGACGGGCACCAGCTCGCCGTGTTCCTGATCGATTTGGAGCGCTTCAAGAACATCAACGATAGCCTCGGCCGACCGGCTGGCGATGCGCTGTTGAGGCAAGTGGCTGACTGGATGAAACGGAACGTGGAAGACGCAAGCCTGCTGGCGCGAGTGGATTCGGACCTCTTTGCCGCGGTTGTACCAAGACTAAAGCCGTTGGGCGACATAGTGCATCTAGCCGAGAAGACGCTGGCGGCTTTTATGCAGCATCGGTTCTATCTCGACGACACGGTATTACGGCTTGCTGCCAAGATTGGAGTGGCGCTTTTTCCGAATGATGGAGCCGATGCCGACACGATATTCAGGAACGCCGAGTCGGCGCTCAAAAAGGCCAAAGCGGCCGGCGATCGGTGCCTATTTTACACTTCGGATATGAACGAGCGCGTCGCCGAGCGGCTCTCGCTGGAGAATCGGCTGCGCCGGGCGATTGACAACCGCGAATTCGTACTTCATTACCAGCCGAAGTTGAATCTCGCGAGTGGCAAGTTGATTGGCGCGGAGGCGTTGATCCGGTGGAATGATCCGTCCACGGGTTTGGTGCCGCCCGGGAATTTCATCCCGGTGTTGGAGGAGACTGGATTAATTCACGAAGTCGGGCGCTGGGCGCTCGAGAAGGCCGTCGAAGACTTCCTGCACTGGCGCGCCGCGGGTCTGGCTGCTATGCGCGTCGCGGTGAACGTATCCGCTCTGCAACTGCGCAATCCCGGGTTCGTCGCGGAGATCGGGCGAGTCATTAGTGTCGAGGCGCAGGCGGCTGCCGGACTGGAACTGGAGATCACCGAAAGCGTGATCATGAACGACGTGACGCACAATATCGAGAGCCTGGAGGCCATACGCGCCATGGGCGTATCAATAGCTATCGACGATTTCGGGACCGGCTTCTCCTCACTGAGCTACCTCGCCAAACTTCCGCTGGATACGCTGAAAATAGATCGCTCGTTCGTTAGCGAGATGACAGTCGGCCCGGAGCGTTTGGCTTTGGTGTCCACCATTATTAGCCTCGCGCATTCGCTCAGACTCAATGTAGTTGCAGAAGGCGTCGAAACCGAGGAGCAATCCCGTCTGCTCCGGTTGCTGAACTGTGACCAAGTGCAGGGGTTCCTCTTCAGCAAGCCGATACCCCGCGAAGCCTTCGAAGCAAAATACCTGGCCCCGCTTTTGGCATGTGAAGAGGCATGACGGATGTGAAGGAAACTCCTTGGTCCCTTCCGGACTTTGCCCCAATGTGCGTCTCTAACTGACGTAATTTTCAGTGTGCCGGTTTTTGTGAGGAAACAGGCGCCGCCAGCGGCCGCGACCGGCCACCACCGCCCGGTATTTTCAAGGACTTAGCGATCGTGCGCGGCCGCCAAAGATGGCAAATTGGCATTCGTAATGCGCGGGTCGTAGGTTCGATTCCTATCTCTGGCAATCAAATCAAGCACTTACGCTCGCAGCTTCGGTCCGTTTACGAGCGTGCCGGTTTTCATGCGACGTTCTGGCGACTTTCTCGGCTGCCGCTGCCAGGTGATCCGGCGCCAGATGCGCATACCGAAGCACCATTGAGTAGCTTGCCCAGCCGCCAAGCTGCATCAGCTCGTGCGGCGCTACGCCGCTCTGGATGGCCCATGAGGCGAAGGTATGTCGCAGGTCATGCCAGCGTAGGGGCGCGAGTTTCGCCCGCGTTACGGCCTTCTGAAATGCATTGGTGTTGCAGTCGGCGATGCGCTCGCGGCGCCACGCGCGGCTTCGCGCGTTTGTTTCAAACTCTTCCGCTTGCCAAGCCTGACTTCGCGTCCGTTGAGCTGAAACCGAACCCAGTAGTGCGGGGAGCCGGGGCGGCGATAGAGTGACACGGGCGGCTCGCTTTGAGATGACTAACCAGTTCATCTAGCAGAAAGACCCCGCGTTGCCAGGGCTCGCAGAATATCAGCGCCGACGACGCGGCGGCGCTCAAAGAGCTCGGCCTGGTGAGCAAGGGCCTGACCGGAAAGGGCGACGGCGCCTGAGCGGATCGTGGATGCGCTGTGGGCCTTCCTACCGCTGCATCTCCATGATGGCGGAGGCGGGGAGCATGTTCGCATTGAGATTCGCCATGATCCAAAGCGAGCCGCTGAGCACGAGCGTCACAATCAGAACGCCAAAGGCGAGGGCGAGTACGTTGTTGGTGTTATCCGATCCAGTTCCGATGTGCAGAAAGAACACTAAGTGGACTCCCATCTGAGCGATGGCAAGCACAACTAATCCGGCTGTCACGCCCGGCGCCCACAGCAGGTGGGTCTGCGAGACCACGAAGGATGCGAGCGTGAGGAGCAACGCGAAGCCGAGACCGGCGGTGTAGCTGGCAAAGCTGCCGTAGCCAGCGCTCTCATCCATGCCAGGTGCATGATCGATCGTGGCCGATGGCGGTTCAGCGTTCTCTTGCATCATCGTGCTCCCATCAGATATACAAGAGTCAGCAGCGCCACCCAGATGATGTCCAGCGCGTGCCAGAACAGGCTGAAACACAGTAGCCGGCGGCGTACGAAGTCACGCGGACCCTTCACCACGGTTTGCGCCACCATGAAACTCAGCCACAGCAGGCCTGCGCTCACGTGTGCGCCGTGAAGACCGACCAGGCTAAAGAAGGCCGAGAGAAAGGCGCTGCGCGAGGGGCCCGCGCCGCGCGCGAGCATGCCGGCGAATTCAGTGACTTCCAATCCCAAAAACGTAGCGCCCAGCACAAAGGTGAGCGCGAAACTCAAGTAGAAGCTGCGCAGGCGCCGATGCTCAATCGATAAGATGCCCAGCCCGCAGGTATAGCTGGAGAGCAGCAGACACACAGTCTCGATCCCGACATGGCGCAACTCGAAGAGCTCGTGCCCCGACGGTCCCCCGGCGGTCTGTCCGGACAGCACTGCGTAGGCGGCGAACAGAGCCGAGAACAGGATGATGTCGCTGAGCAGGAAGATCCAAAATCCGTACGCAACCACGATCCGCACCGGCGCGGGTCCGCCGCCGCTGGTTGCGCTCGGCACCGGTATCGTCGGGATTGCCCCGGCGAGCTCGGCAGTGCCTGCATGCGCACTCATGCGCTCTCCATCGCTCGCAGCCGTACTCGTTCGACCTCGGCCAATTGTTCGCCGGAGACTTCCTCTTCGACGCGTTCGACCCACCCAAAGACCACTAAGGTCACGAGCGCGCAGGTGAGACCGAGGATCGCCATCCACCAGATGTGCCAGATCATCGCAAAACCGGTGATCACTGCGAAGAACGCCGTGACGAAGCCGTTGGCGCTGTTTCTAGGAACTTCGATCGGCTCGTACTGCTTTGGTGCAGCGGTAGGTCCGCGCTGTTTTATGGCCCAGAAGGCATCGAGCGAGTCGACCTTGGGTAAAACGGCGAAGTTGTAGGCCGGTGGCGGGGAGCTGGTGGACCATTCCAGGGTTCTGCCATCCCAAGGGTCGCCGGTTAGGTCACGACGCGCCTCACGCGTGCGGATACTCACCACGAGCTGCGCGATCGTCGCGACGATGCCGCCAAGGATGACAACTGCGCCGACTTCCGCGACGATCAGATAGGGTTGCCATCTCAAGTCGGCATAGTGCTGCATACGCCGAGTCATACCGAGCAGGCCCAGCGCATACAGCGGCATGAAGGCCAGATAGAAGCCAATCAGCCAGCACCAGAAGCTCACCGCGCCCAGGCGCTTATCCAGCGTGAACCCGAACGCCTTCGGAAACCAATAGTAATAGCCCGCCATGGCGCCGAAGAGCACGGCGCCGATGATCACATTGTGAAAATGAGCGACCAGAAACAGACTGTTGTGCAGCACGAAGTCAGCGGGCGGGACTGCCTGCAGCACGCCGGTCATGCCACCGATGGCGAAGGTCACCATGAAACCGATGGCCCAGAGCACGGGTACTTCAAAGCGGATGCGGCCCCGGAAGAGGGTGAATAGCCAATTAAAGAGCTTCACCCCCGTGGGGATGGCGATGACCATCGACATGATGCCGAAGACCGCATTGACGTTCGCGCCGGCGCCCATGGTGAAGAAGTGATGCAGCCAGACCATGAAAGACAGCACACAGATCGCCAGCGTCGCCATCACCATGGAGCGATAGCCGAACAGGGCCTTGCCCGAGAAGGTAGCGATGACCTCGGAGAAGATGCCGAACGCCGGCAGCACCAGGATATAGACCTCGGGGTGACCCCAGATCCAGATCAGATTGATGTACATCATGAAATTGCCGCCGCCGTCGTTGGTGAAGAAGTGCATACCAGCGTAGCGGTCCAGCAGCAGCATGCCGAAGGTGGCGGTCAGAACTGGGAAAGCAGCTACGATCAGCATGCTGGAGGCGAGCGCGGTCCAGCAGAACACCGGCATGCGCATGTAGGTCATTCCCGGGGCGCGCAGCTTAAGTATGGTCGTGACCATGTTGATGCCCGCAAGGAGTGAGCCAATACCGGAGATCTGCAGCGCCCACAGGTAGTAGTCCACGCCGACGCCGGGGGAGAATTGCAGCTCGGAAAGTGGCGGGTAGGCGAGCCACCCGGTGCGCGCGAACTCACCCACAACGAGTGAGGTATTCACCAGCAGAGCACCCGAGGCGGTGAGCCAGAAGCTCACGGCATTGAGCACTGGGAAGGCGACGTCGCGCACGCCTAGTTGCAGCGGCACGACGAAATTCATGAGCCCGACCATGAACGGCATCGCCATGAAAAAGATCATGATCGTGCCGTGGGCGGAGAATATCTGGTCGTAGTGCTCGGGCGGCAGGTAACCCTGCGCGCCGCCCGCGGCGATTGCCAGCTGCGTGCGCATCATGATGGCATCGATGAAGCCGCGCAGCAGCATCACGAGCCCCAGCAGCACGTACATCACGCCGATGCGTTTGTGATCCACGCTCGTTATCCACTCGCGCCACAGATAGGGCCACCAGCCCTTGACTGTGACCAAGCCCAGAACGCTGAGCACGCCGACGATAATGAATAAGCAGGCCGCCATCGGTATCGGCTGATCGAAGGGGATAGCGGCCCAGCTGAGCTTACCGAGCATCTACTGCTCCCCGCCGCGCGCAGCGGCACCCTGCGACATTGGCTGCACGATGCGTTCAAACAGGCGCGGATCCACGCCGCCGTAAGTCTGGCTGGTGTTGATGCCGGGCTGTGCCAGTCGCATGTAGGCATCGGCGTTGAGCACCGCGCCGGCCGCGCGCGTCTGCTCGAGCCAGATTTTGAAGTCCGCAGCAGGCACAGCGCGCACCAGGAAGCGCATATCCGAAAAGCCATCGCCGCTGAAATTCGCGGACAGGCCCGGGTAGTCGCCAGCGCGTTCGGCCAGCAGGTTCAGCCGCGTGGTCATGCCGGGCATCGTGTAGATCTGGCTGCCCAGCTGCGGCACGAAGAAGGAGTTCATGACGCTGGCCGAAGTCAGCACGAACTCGACCGGTACGCCGGTTGGAATCTCCAACTGGTTCACGGCTGCAACCTGCTGCTCTGGATAAATGAACAGCCACTTCCAATCGAGCGACACGACTTCTATACGAATCGGTTTGGCGCCGGACTGCAGCGAGAGAGCCGGATCGAGCTGATGGGATCCGATCCACGCAACCGCCGCCAGCAGGAGCACCACCATCGTCGGGATCGACCAGGTCACGAGCTCGATGTAGCCGGAATAGGACCAGTCAGGTCGATAAGCAGCTCGCCGGTTAGAGGCTCGATACCGCCAGGCGAAGGCCAGTGTGAGCACGATCACGGGCAGTACGACCACCAGCATGATGGCCGTGGCATTGAGCAGAATCAGCCGTTCGGCCGCTGCGATCGGCCCTTGTGGATCGAGCACGCCCTCCGCATGACATGGGGTCCCGAGGCAAACCGCCGCGAGGGCCACGAAGATATCGGAGCGCGACAGGCGCGTCCGATGTCTCGCACGGGGCGGGTTTGCTCTCATCCCTGACCTGAAGGTGTGCTCAAGCTCTCAGACGCTGAGGGGGTGTGGCGCATGTTGGCCGTCCAGGTCGCGACGCGGCGTACCCTTTCAACGAACGTGTATTAAAGACAAGGTTCCGTCGCGCTCCGTGCCGCATTATCAGCCCAAGGCGACGGCCCGGGCACACTATCTACCCGACTTTCGGACTAATTGAATATTTTATGAGATACGAGGTATCGACGTGCTGTTTTTTGAGCCTAATGAGAATTGTTACTTCCCTAGGTGTGGAGTCTCAGCAGGTTGTCTGCTGAGACCTAATCTCGAGGCAGGAGGCTGGCCTGCCCGCTCCGGCTTCGATGGGAACCGACTCACCCGTGAGCATAAATTGATCGAGCAAAACTTCGCCTCCGGTGAGTGTCACATCCGCCGCGACCACGCCACCGAGCGACAGCTTCACCAGATCCCCTGCCACCAACTCAGCGGCGGGGATGGTCTTCCAGGCGCCGTCACGGCGCACGGACGCATTTAGCGCCAGCCGCGACTTCAGTGTGGCGAAGGTTGCCCGGGCGCGGCTCTCCTGGAATAAGCCCAGTGCCGCATTGAACACCAGGAGCACGGCGATGATGGCGGCCTCGACGTACTTGCCGAGCGCCAGTTCGAGC
>JBEKUL010000128.1:0-8155 GCA_049515055.1 Steroidobacteraceae bacterium
ATCGACGACTTCCGGGCAAGAGCCCGCCGTAGAGGTCACGATCGGGCAGCCGCAGGCCATGGCTTCCAGCAGCGGAATGCCGAATCCCTCATACAGCGAGGGCAGCACGAATGCTTCGGCCAGGCTATAGAGTGCCGGGAGATCCGGTTCATCTACAAAGCCGATGACATGGACCCGATCGGCGAGCTGATGTCTGTCAATCGCTGCCAGATCGCGCTCCGTCTTGTAGTGCTTCACGCCGGCAATGACCAGGTTGTGCGGAATACGGTCGCGCAGCATCGCGAACGCGTCGATCAAGCCCCCGACGTTTTTCATCGGATATATGCGCCCTACGTACAGAATAAAGCGCTCGGGTAAGCCGTAGCGCGCTCGAACACTGTCAAGGCGGGTCTTATCATCGATTCTGAGAAAATCGCGTCTAAACCCATGGTGAATTGTCGCGAATTTTGAGGGCGCGAGTTCGAGGCGTTCGATAGCCATTTCCGTCGCGTTCCGGGAAACAGAAATGATCTTATCCGCCTTCCAGCAGAAAAGCGGCAGCGACAGCGCATGATAAAGGCGGTCGAAGAAATAATAGTTCTGCGGGAAAGCGATCCAGTCTGCGCCGTGCATCACGAATATCGTTCGCGCTCCAGTCAGCAACGGCACAGAGTGTTTGAGGTTAATGATGATATCGCAGTGGTACTTACGAGCGGCCAGTGGCACAAGAAACTGATCGAAAATGAAGCGCCGGCGCGTCGCGAGCTCGATTATGTGTGCGTTTGGATATGTTCGATATCGCTCAGCGAGCGCAACATCGTGTACGAATAAAACATATTGATTGGCACAATCCAGCCGCAAAAGGCCGTCCAGAACACTGCGACTGTATTCGCCCGGTCCACCGACATCGCCTAAGCTCCTGAGCATAACCCCGATATTCATAGACAAGAATTTTGCTGCCTCTATTTTGGACTGATGATGCGCGAACCTATGGCATTATAGGGTAAGCACTGCTGATGGTATCGGTGGAACATAACGAACAATGCAAGATTCGATCGCTCCCGCGCCGCGGGTATATTGGCTCACGGAGGCCTTCTTTCCGCCGCTGATCGGTGGACAGGAATTAACCGTTGCTTACTTGTCCCGAGCACTGGTGACGCGAGGCATCAGTGTGCGCGTTATCACAAGGCAGACCGTGCCGCCGTGCGCAGCAGAAGAGACACTGCAAGACGTTGAGGTGCGCAGGATCAAACCGGCGGGTCTACTGAAGGGCAAAGGAATGCTGGCCATTGCACCCGTGCTAGGCTTTCTTGCCCGTCTGTTGTGGCTACTACTGAAAGATGCGCGACGCTACGACGTCGTCATCGTATCAGGCGTCAAAGTAATGCCGTTCATAGTCGTGCCGTTGTGTGCCGCGCTGGGCAAGAAATGCATCCTCAGGGCGGAGTCCTATTTCGAACTGCACGAGACGATTTCGACGGAAAGCTTGCGGACCATGGGAGCGCTACGCGGCCGACTTCTGTTTCTACTGATCGAAGGCGCGCGTCGCCCACTTTTGCGTCGGGCTGATGCCGTCATCGCCATCTCCGCTCAAATTCATGAGGAGCTGATAAAACGCGGCGTTGCGCCGGATAGAATTGTATCCGTGTCAAATGGCGTGAGCCTCGACAGGTATCGCCCGCTAAATGCGCAGGAACGATTGCTTCTGAGAAGCCGCCTGTCCCTGCCGCGGGATCGAACCCTGGTGCTGTATTCAGGACGACTGGCACGTGCCAAAGGCGTGCCAATTTTGGTCGAAGCGTGGCCTGCATTGGTAGCATCGCATCCAGATCTTTATCTGATTCTCGTCGGTTCCGGCAATCGTTCGTTTGACGACTGCGAAAGCGACGTGCGGAATCTGGTGCAGCGAAGCGGCCTGGCGGATCAGGTACTGTTCGTCGGCGAAACCGATGCCGTTGCGGACTACCTGCAGACCTCCGATCTGTGGGTATTCCCCACCGAGTATGAGGGATTTAGCCTGGCACTCATCGAGGCGATGGGTTGCGCATTACCCGTAGTGGCAACCGCTGTAGGGGCCGCCCCACAATTGATTCAACACGGACAGAACGGCTTCTTGTTTCCACCGAAGGACAAACGCGCGCTGGTCGACGCTTTGGAGCATGCGCTCGCTCAACGCGCACGCTGGCCCGCCATCGGCGAGGCGGCTCGTAAGGCCGTGCTGCAATTTGATGTGAACATCGTTGCCGATCGCTACGCCGCGCTGTGCCGATCTTGAGACCATGGCAATCGGCGCCCGATCATTCTTGCAAGCACCCTGCGAAATTCCGCGGGAGCGAACCGAAATCGCTTACCGTCAATCAGAGTAAGATCCCCGACGGCGGAAAGAGTATGCAAGCCGTCCGGGTACGGCCCATTGATATCCGGCTCGACGTACGCGACCACCTCCTCCTCGAACGAGTTCGGCGTCAGGCAAAGAACGCGATTGATCACCACTCGCCCGCCATAAGTCACGGAAGAATCTTGAGCTGGCCGATATAAAAATCCATCGACGACGAATGGCGTGCCAGCCGGCCGCGAAGAACGCACGTCGGTCTTGACCGGATTGCCGGCGTGAGCCCGCCAGGGCCCGGTGATCGCCGGGGAGTACCAAAGATGCAGATCCGCGCCGAATCTGGTCTCACCGGGATCGGCGGCACCAGCCAGCCACCAGTTGTCGTCATGACGAAATAGCGTCGCGTCGACGATCGCGGCATTCTCGACTAACGTCGCGATTTTCACCCAACGATCCGGAAAGTGCTCCGCCGCGTATAACGCCACCTCCCTGGCGGCGTGCGTTTCAGGAATGCACAGTAGCCGTCCGTCGTGCTCGAAAACCATCGGGTAAGACAGGTGTACCGCCGGCGTTGGTCCAATTGCAACTGGAATGAGCGTCGTGGGCTCAGATGGTCGAAGTGCTGCGATTTCTCCAACACCATTGCGGTAGTCGAGAAATTCGCAGAACACCATCACTTTGTCGTCACGTACCACACCGAAGGGATCCGCGATGAACTCGTTTCGCCCACGGGGAGGCAACCACTCGACCGTCGGTGAGCGATGTTTGGGGTCGAGGAAAGCACGAATTGGCTGGCGCACGATCCCAATATTCCAATGGTCATATTGCAGGAGACGAGATCGTACGCGGGCCGTGGCATTACGCCACAGCATTCGCCACGCAAAGGCCATAACCTCAAGATTACTGGGAAGTGTTCGCATTCTAGCTCCGTCGCTGAGCGGGGATGCGGTGAAACATTTCGCCTGGCCAAAAAGAATTTCACGGCACACCTGCGCCGGCCAGTGGGCAGCTCTTCCTAGAATCTGCTCCCCATTCTTTGCATACGAAAACGAACTAGTGCGAAGATATGCGCGGCGTAAAGGAATGACGGTCTCGCATTGCGGAGTCAGACGAACCAGCATAGCGCCGGACACATTCGCGTTGTCATTGACCTCCCAAAATGCCGGCGGCGCACCCCGGTAACGCTCCCAATCACCGAAGCAATATGCCCACACGCCATAGCCGGCCAGATCGCTGAGCTCCCGAGCGAGCGATGCGTCGCCGAAGCTCAAAATAAAGTGCAGATTTAACCCCCGAACAGTCTCGACTGAATGCGTATCGAGGCGCCCGGCACTGCCGCCGCGCTGCTGGGTTTCTAGTTCAATCCGCGGCAAAACCGCGATTTCCCCGGGTAATCTGCTCCTGCTTCGCAAGCTGCCGGGTTTGGATTGACCTAAGTAGCGATGGTATAGCCAATGCCGCGACGCGCGGTGCGCAGCGGGCCCATTGCACGTTGGCGCTACCAGGAGAACCACAGGGGACACTTGTGACAATGCATTCAGGTGGCTGAGACAAACAGCTTGCCAGGCTTCGAGATGCGCGCCGTCGCAGAGAATTCCGAATCTCAGTTTTTGCCCTGTGGGATGCTCCATGTTGCGTGGCGGTCAGGCGGCGACACGAGTTGCCTCGGACAACTCCAGCCTAAGCTCCTCGCGCGAGGTGCCGAGAATCATCATGCGATACCAGACTTCGGAATTGATCAATAACCACAAGCGATTGCCGTGATCCGCGCGGCCGGCAAGATGCGCCTCCAGCATTCTCTCGATCGGTGCTCGCTCGAAAACGCCGGCGCGAACCAGTTCCGAGTTGCGAAGATATCGATCGTACAATGCTCGATACTCGTCACGCAGAATATATGGCAGTGCCGACGAGAATCCCTGCTTCGGACGAGCGAGAATCTGCGCCGGCAGATAGCGCGCCGCCAACTTGCGCTGGATATAGCGTAAGTTGCGCCCACGAATCTTGAGCGTCCACGGCAGGCTAGCCGCAAACTCGGCGAGACGATGATCCATGAAGGGGCTGCGCGCTTCCAACCCATGGGCCATGCTCATGCGGTCCGTAATCATTACGGGATGATCCGGCAGGCGCACCTTGCTATCTGCATAAAGCATGCGATCGACGTAATCGCCGTTGAGTGAGTCGAACGGCGCCTTCAGCGCCATTGCGGCGTCTGCACCGGCCAGATTATCCACGGCGGCCGGCGACAAAAAGCTATGACGAAGCGACTCGTCAAAGTAGAAATACGACAGGCTGGCCGCATAACGCTCACTTCCGGAAAGAAACGACAGCCGATGAAGCCAGCGCAATTGGTGCCCAACGCTCTTATACCATCCCGCCTCCGGTATCAGAGACAAGGTTGGACCCAGCACGCGGCGCCGGACGAATTCCGGCACCCGACTGTAGTAGCCCGCATAGAGATTTCCATAGTAGCGATCATAGCCGCCGAAGAGTTCGTCGCCCCCATCACCGCCGATAACGACTTTTACAAACCCACTGGCGAGACCTGCCACATGGTAAGCACACAGCGACAGAGGATCGGACGGCTCATCGAGATACCACACCAGCTCCGGCAATAGAGAAATCAGACTGGGCGTAATCGTTTCCTCGTGGTGTTGCGTGTGATACAAATCCGACACGGCACGTGCATAGGGTGCTTCATCGAAGCGTTCATAGGGTAAACCGATCGTGAATGTGGGCAGATCCTGGATGCCAACGCGTTTGGCCAACATAGCCACCAACAGACTGGAATCCAGGCCGCCGCTAAGGAACGCGCCTACCGGAACGTCGCTTACCATGCATAAGCGCAGGGCCTCCTCAATCCGCCCTTCGAGCTCATCGATCAGCTGATCTTCCGTACCAGTCGTCTTGGGCTGAAAGCGCAGGTCCCAGTAGGCGCGAATCTTCGGACGCTCACCACGCTCCACCGTGAGCATATGCCCCGGCGGCAATTTGCTTACGCCTTTAAACATTGTCAGGGGCGGTGCGATCAGACGCAATGCGAGGTACTGATCCAGGGCTTCCAGATGCATGCTTCGCAACGTTGGATCCAGCGCCAGCAACGCCTTGATCTCGGAGCCGAATGCAAAGCGATTAGTCTGATCGGTGTAAAAGAATGGCTTTTGGCCTAAATGATCGCGCGCCGCGAGCAGCCGCTGCTTGCGTGAATCCCACAGGGCAAAAGCAAACATCCCACGAAGGTGTTCGAGCAAACGATCGCCGTAAACTTCATAGAGTCCGATGATGACTTCACAGTCGCTCTTGGTAACAAACCGATGTCCGCGCGCCTCGAGAAGGCGACGCAACTCAACGTAGTTATATATCTCGCCGTTACAGACTAACCAAATCGTACCTTCCACATTTCGCAGCGGCTGGCGGCCGCCTTCCAAATCGATGATCGAAAGGCGCCGGTGCCCCAGAACAACGTAGCCGTCGGTGTAAATACCATCACCGTCAGGACCTCGATGGCTCAGCGCATGCAGCATTGAGCGCATATCTTCACCGTCGGAATCCAACTCACCGACGATACCGGCGATCCCACACATCAGCTCTCTCCCGTCACCCTAGACGTCATTATCGTGGCCGCGAGCGGCCCTCGCTCGGCGAATTGCCGCCTGGAACACCTCTTCATATCTCTCCGAGCATTTATCGATGAAGTATTGCTCGACGCGCTGGCGATTGCGCTCACTGATGGCGTGACGCAACTCCCGCTGGTCGTGCAGCGCTACGATCGCACTGGTGAACGCCTCAAGATCGTTCAGGCGGACCACATAGCCGGTCTCGCCCGTGCTCAGAAAATCCGTCTGGCCACCGCGATCGTAGCAGACAACGGGCAAGCCAAAGGCCATGGCCTCAAGAAAGACCAACCCAAAACCCTCATGCTGGCTGGAAGACACAAAAATGTCCGCAACTGCGAGTGCTCGATATTTTTGTGCGTCAGTAACATGCCCCAACAGATGCACCCGATCGCTAACGCCAGCTTCTGTGGCGGCCTTTCGCACCATCTCCACATCAGGTCCCGCACCGACGAGCAACAAATGAATCATCGCACGTTGAGAGGCGCACAACGCTGTGATCAGTTGCACCGTGGATTTGCGTGCCACCACGCGCCCGACGCTCACCATGACGAAGGCGTGTATCGGCAGACCAAACTCCTCGCGCAACGCGTCTTTGACAGGTGGTGGCCGTTCAATTCCCAGAGGAATGAGTTCTGTGGCACGGCGCACGCCATAGATTTCCTCGACGCGGTTTAGCGTATCCCGGGATTGGCCGACTACGCAGTCCGCCCGCATAAGCAACTGCCTGATCGGCGCGCGTAGCCAGGCGTGCCGATGCGGGGAGCTGCGCTTGCTCGGATCGAATAAATCGCCGCCATGCACAGAAAGTACGTTCGGTGTGCGATAGAGTGCGCCCAGAAGGTAGCCGACCGGGCCAGTCGGCACCACGAAATGAGTATTGATGACATCGAAAGCGCCGCGGCGCATCAGCCTGAGGCCACGCTGGGCAGCCATTGGCAGGAATGCCAGCATCGAGGGGAAATTCGCTACCGCGAGTTGGCGGCGAAAGAATACCGGTGCGCGTACCACTCGCACGCCCACGTCGATACTTTCATCCTGCAGCCCAAGGGCCTTAGAGGTCAGTACAGTCACATCGTGTCGGCGCGCCAATTCTCTCGCGAGAGCCGCCATGACAACTCCCCCGCCGCCGCCTAACGGCGGATATTCGTAGTTGCACATCAGTATTTTCATTGCTCGAGCTTCCGAAGGCACATGCCATTCATAGACACAGGCGATCGTCGAAGTAGATTATGTTCCCCCGACAGGAGAAAGCTGCACTGTATATCTGCTATATATACTGTCTGGAGCCGGTAGGAGCGTGACATGTCGACAAACTTGCAATCCCCTTTGTCCAATTCACGACCAGCCGCATCTGCATCTGTGTATGCCGATCCTTCGAGCGCTGCCCTCGGTGGCAAGCTCGCTGCCCGTCTGGAACCTTTCGATTCCTATTGGCAGGCCCCCGAGGATATCGAAAGCGGCTACAGCTCATTCAGCGCCTATTACCGAGCAAACTATTTGACTCACCTGCCGGCCGACCGGCGCGCACGGATCCTGGTGATCAGTTGCGGCCCAGGCTATCTGGTAAATCTTCTGGTACAGGTTGGCTATGCCAACACATTGGGCATCGATTCGGACAGCACCAAAGTCGCCCACGCGCGCCAAAGAAATCTTCCGTGCGAGGTGCACGAGGCATTGCCGTTTCTCGGCGCCCACCAGACCGCTGAGTTCGACGTGATTATCCCTGAACAGGAACTCAATCACCTGACGCTCGAGGAGACCATCGAGTTCCTCAAGCTGTGTCGAGGTGCGCTGCGACCGGGCGGCCGGGTAATCGTGTACGCGATGAACGGCGCCAATCCTTTAGTTGGATCAGAAAATCTCGCTCATAACATCGATCATTTCTACAACTTGACCGAATACAGCATCGTTCAACTGCTGCAGCTCGGCGGGTTTGGTCAAATCAAGCCATTTGCGCTTAAGCTTTATGTTTTCTGGAAAAACCCTCTGAACTATGTGGGCCTGTTCGTGACCAGCGTTCTACAATTCGGCATGCGGATTGTCTTTATGCTCTACGGCAAAAAAGTCCGAATTCTCTCCAAGAAAATCGCTGCGGTCGGAATTCGCGAGTCCTGATAGCTTTATTTACTCGAGGTCACAGATAAGTTCAGCCAAAGAATGCGCATGGTTGATACAAACCACCAGTATCGTCTTGACTTTCGAAGAGGGACCATATGACGACGACGTGGAG
>JBEKUL010000129.1:0-8078 GCA_049515055.1 Steroidobacteraceae bacterium
TGCCCACGCACTGCGAGCGGTAATTGACCGAATTGGCCAGATACTCGCGCGGAAACACGCCATCGCGCACGATGCGTTGCGCGTGATAGATGTCATCGATGAACAGATTCAGCGCCAGCGCGCGTTGCTGCAAACCCGCCTCGATGGGGCGCCATTCATCGAGGGCAATGACCCGCGGGATGATGTCCAGCGGCCACGCGCGGTCGATCGAACCACCCTCCTCGTGATAGACAGTAAAGGTGATACCCATGCTGCGGATCGCAACGTCAGCGGCCTTCTGGCGCGTCGCGAGCTCCGCGGGTCCGAGGTCGCTCAGAAAATCGATCAGCGCGCCGGCCCCGCGCCGCGGCGTGCCGCCCGGGGCGATGAGCTCATCGTAACTTGCAGTGGCAGGGTACTCATCCCAGGCTATGCGCATGCTGTGTGCGAGGCCCTGTCAGTCGATCTTGACTCTACAGTAACAGGGCGGGCGCACCGATAGAAATCCGCGCGCCCGCGACCCGCCTATTGGTGCATTGCCGCTAGAATGCTGCGCTCGTGGTGCAAACACGCCTGAGGGCCCTGGATCTGCCATGACTTACTGTCTCGCACTGAAACTTCGGCAAGGCCTGGTGTTCGCGTCGGATTCGCGTACGACCGCGGGCATCGATTACATCGGCACCTACCGCAAGATGCACGTGTTTCAACCCTCCAAGGAGCGCCTGATCGTCGTGCTGAGCTCGGGCAACCTCGCCACGACCCAGGCCGTGCTCGATAACCTGCGGCGCGATCTGGAGCACAATGCCGAGCCGGAAAATCTCGGCAGCGTCAACTATCTGTTCGAGGCCGCGCGCTACATCGGCAAATTGCTCAGCGGCGTGGTGCAGCAGTACGCCGGTGCGCAACAGGATGCCCGCGCCACCCTCGTGGTCGGCGGTCAGATCGCCGGCCAGCCCCCGGAGCTCTATCTGGTCTACCCCGAAGGCAACTACGTCGCCGCCACCGAGGAGACCCCATTCCTGCAGCTGGGCGAATTCAAGTACGGTAAGCCGATCCTGTCGCGTATCGCCACCGCGGATCTGTCGCTCGACGATGCGGCACGCCTCGCACTCATATCCTTCGACGCGGCGATGAAGTCGAATCTGTCCGTGGGCCCCCCGGTCGAGCTCGCGATCTATCCGCGCGATGCGCTGCAGTTCTCGCACCAGCTGGCCTTCGATGGGGACTCGGAGGTCTTCCGCGAGGTCTGCCGCCGCTGGAATGAGCTGCTACTGAGCGCCTTCAGCCAGTTGCCGCGCTTCGCCTGGGAGTCGCCCGAGCCCGATGGCGCACGCGGTGGCTGAGCCGCTCACCGATCGCGTCATCGCGATCGCCGAGAGCCGCGAGCTCGACGTGTTCGCGACGCTGCTGGAGCGGCGCGGTGCGCGAGTGCTGCGTTACCCGCTCGTACGCATCATCGATGCGCCCGACCCCGCGCCGGTCCTGAGCTGGCTGCGAGCATTCGCCGACGGCGGCTGCGATGACCTGATCTTGCTGACAGGGGAGGGATTGCGGCGAATGCTGCGTTGCATCGAACTGCACGAGCCGGCACTCAGGGCGCCATTTCTCGCGGCCTTGGGCGTCGTGCGCAAAATCACGCGCGGCCCCAAACCCGCCCGCGCGCTGCGCGAGCTCGGGTTGAGCAGCGATCTGGCGGCCGAGCCACCGACCACCTCCGGCGTGATCGAAACTCTTGCTCGCCTCGACTGGCACGAGCGACGCGTCGGTGTGCAACTGTACGGCGAAGAACCCAATCGCGTGCTGATCGAATTTTTGCACACCGCCGGTGCGCAGGTGTCGAGCGTCGCGCCCTACCGCTATGCCAATGCGGCCTCGGACAGCGCGGTACGCGATCTGCTCGTGCGTCTTCGAGCCGGGCACATCGATGCCATCGCCTTCACGAGCAAAGCCCAGGTCGAGCGCCTCTTTGGGCTCGCCCCGGAAGACTCGGTCCGGGCGGCGCTGGCCTCGACCCAGGTCGCAGCGGTCGGTCCGGTCGTAGCACAGGCGCTGGCGGCGCATGGGGTCGCCATCGGGACCATGCCGCAAAGCGCATGGTTCATGAAGCCTCTGACCGCCGCACTCAGTGAATTGCTGGCCGCCGGTGCCTGAGCGCGAACCAGCGTCCCAGCCAGCCGCATCGCTCAGGCATACATGCGCTGCAGAAAGCCGAGAAACTGCTCTAACTCGATCCTGTTGAAACGCATCGCCATATGCCGCTCGAGCTGGCGCACCTGCCCCATTAGGGCTTCGAGCTCAGCGCTACCGGCTTCAGTCAGGAATATGCCCTGGCGGCGCCGGTCGCGGGTGCAGCGCCTGCGCTCAATCAGCCCGGCGCGCTCGAGCCGATCCAGCAATGCCACGATGCTGGCTTTGTCCACGCCGAGGTGAGTGCCGAGCTCGATCTGCGCGATCCCGGGATTGGAGCGTGTCAGGATCAGCAGACTGAACAGACCGGGTCGGATCTTGTTCTCGCCG
Organism: Steroidobacteraceae bacterium; assembly: GCA_049515055.1. Lineage (GTDB taxonomy): Bacteria > Pseudomonadota > Gammaproteobacteria > Steroidobacterales > Steroidobacteraceae > FEN-1191. The sequence continues at coordinate 2,497 of JBEKUL010000129.1, forward strand.
ATGAAGCTCACGTAAGTGCGCCACGAGGCCTGGTGCGCACGGCGCAGGTTGTAGCCGAGCAGTTTCGGCAGCATCCCCAGGTCGACCTTGGCGCCGGCCGCGCGCTCACGCCTGACGACGACAGCGCGTTTGTCGCGCGTACGCGCGATATTAGTGCCTGATTCCATACAGCTGTGTTGTCCCCCGACAGGTTATTGGCGCATGTGCGACGCGAGAGTATATTTTTGTTATTGTTCGCACTGCAAATAGATCGTTTATATGTTCATTGCGCCGGTGGCCGGCCGCTGAGCGTGGCAAGGGGCGCGTACAGATCGGGGCGGCGATCGCGAAACACGAACCAATTGTCGCGCGCCTGCCTGAGCGCATTCAGATCGAAGCTCGCGCTGATCAGCATTTCACTGTCCTGATCGGCCTGCGCAACCAGCGCGCCGGCGGCATCGGCAATGAACGAGGAGCCGTAGAAGCGGATCTGCAGGTTCTGCGCATCGTGCAGCGAGTGCTCGATGCCGATGCGATTGCTCGTCACCAACGGCACCAGGTTAGCGGCAGCGTGTCCCTGCTGGGTGCGCTGCCAGTGCAGCCGCGAATCGATCGGCGGCGCGGGCGCGGGCTCACTGCCGATCGCAGTCGGAAATAGCAGCAACTCCGCTCCGAGCAGGCTCATGATGCGCGCGCTCTCGGGAAACCACTGGTCCCAGCACACGCCCGCGCCGATGCAGCCATAGCGTGTGTGCCAGACACGAAAGCCCGTATCACCCGGAGAGAAGTAGAATTTCTCCTGATAGCCCGGACCGTTGGGGATGTGCGATTTGCGGTAGATGCCGAGCCGGCGCCCGTCGGCGTCGAACATCGCGAGCGAATTAAAATACGCATTACCGTCGCGCTCAAAGAAGCTTACCGGCAGTACCACGGCGAGCTCGGCGGCCAGCGCGCCGAAGCGCCGTAACAGCGCACTGTCGGCAGCGCTCTGCGCCAACTGCAGCTGGCGCACATCCTGCTCGATACAGAAATAAGGCGTGGCGAAGAGCTCCTGCAGCAGGATGATCTGCGCCCCTTGTGCATGCGCCGAGCGCACCAGGCGCTCGGCCCGCTCCAGATTGGCGGGCAAATCCCAGCTGCAGGCAAACTGGGTTGCCGCCACCGTGACGCGGCGCTCGGCGCGTCGTTCAGACATGCAGCGCCTCGGGGGCGGGCACACGCATGCGCTCGGTGATCGCGATCGCGGTGCGCAAGGCCCGCTGCCCGTCCTCACCGCTGACCAGCACCGCGCGCTCGCCGCGCACGGCCGCGAGAAAGGCCTCGATCTCGGCCAGCAGTGCATCTCCCTGTGCGAAGGACTGTTCCTCGATGTGCACAGGCAGCTCGCCGGCTGGCGCCGGCAGCGGCCGCTTGCGGATCACCGTCAGGATCTTCTGCTGCAGGTCGATGGACAGATACCCGCCGTCGTGGAACACCCGCAGCTTGCGCTCGGTCTTGAGGCTCACGCGGCTCGCGGTGACGTTGGCGACGCAGCCGTTCTCGAAGTGCAGGCGCACATTGGCGATGTCGATCTCACCGGAGAAGACAGGAGTGCCCACCGCATCGAGGCTCGCCACGGGACTGCCGATGATCATCTGCACCAGGTCGATGTCATGGATCATCAGATCAAGTACGACGTTGACCTCGGTGCCACGCTCCTTGAAGGGCGCGAGTCGATGACACTCTATGAAGCGAGCTCGCGCCAGCAAGGGCTCGGCCGCCAGAATCGCCGGGTTGAAGCGCTCCAGATGACCGACCTGCAGCACCCGGCCGTTGTCTCGCGCGGCGTCGATCAATTGCTGCGCCTGCTCCACGCTGCTGGCTATAGGCTTCTCAACCAGTACATGCGCGCCCGTGCGCAGCAGCGCAGCGGCAATCCCGGCATGGCTGTCGGTCGGCGTCACGACGCTGACCGCATCGACCTGACCGCACAGCTCGCGATAATCGGTCAGTGCCCGCGTTCCGAGTTCGGCGGCAACACGCGCGGCCAGCTCGGCGTCGATGTCCACCACGGCGGTGAGCTCGCACTGAGGCAGCGCCGCATATTTCTGAGCATGGAAGCGGCCCAGATAACCAACGCCGACCACGGCCGCTCTGATTTTTTTCATGCGGCGGCTATTATGCCTAAAGGCCGATTGCAATCCCCAGGTGTCTGACGTGAGCAAGCAACTGCAGCGAATCGCAGACTACTATCTCAGCGCCCGCGGCTTAAGGCGCGAGCTGCTGGCTGCCGCCATCTGCCTCGTCGTGGGTGTGCTGGTCATGCCCTGCCTGATCTTCGCCTGCGGCCGGCTCGTCCTCGGACCCTATGCACATGGCAATTTGTTCGCGCTCTGGCGCGATTTCCTGCACGGCCTCGGGGCTGGCTCGCAGGCGAGCTGGTTCATACTGCTCGGGCCTTACCTGCTGCTGTGGCTGCTGCGCGCGGCGCGCGAGCTGCTACATAACCGGGCCGCACCCGGTGCATAAAGTGCATCCCCTCACAGATCCTCGCGCCCCTGACCACGGCGCCGCAGGCTCATGCGATGCTCTACGCCCAAGGGAAATCGCGGCCGCGGCTCGCAGTTCAAAGGCGAAGCAGCCGCACAGTTGCAGGAAGCGAGGTTATGGCGATCATTTCACGACAACGCAAGAATCTGGCACCCAACGCGCCCACGCCTGCGCCGCAGCGCAAGCACGAGGTAGTGCGCGATCTGAAGCTCGAACTGGTCAGTGCGCTGCTCGCAAATAATGAAAGCGCGCGTGCTCGCAACCCCTACGACAGCAGTATCGGTCGCGGGCCGCGCGACCTCTGGGGACAGTCGCGGCGCGCCTGAGGCGGCGGCGCCCTCAGGGCCAATAGATCCAACCGAGCACCACGAGCATCGCGGCCAGCACCGCCTGAGCAGCGAAGCGCCAGCGCCAGCCGCGCAGCTCCCCGACGAAGCTCGCCCCGGCTACCCCCGCCAGGCTCCAGGACCACAGCAGCGCCTTGAGCAACGGCACGCGCTCGCTCGCCAGCCGCGACCAATACTCCGGCAGTAGCAGGAATACGATCCCGCTCATCGTCAGCGAGACCGTCAGGGCCACGGCCGAGCCCATGATAATACCCAGCAGGACGGCCATAGGACGCATGGAATGCCTCGAAGCGGGAACCCAGCACTGCCCGCACGGTCAAACCAGCCGCCACGCGACTGCCATACCGAGCGCAAAGCTGTCAGACTTCACTCAGCAGTCTAACGTCCGGAAGGCCCACTCGCAGCATGTCCCACGAGCCAGCTAGCAGCCGAAGCTTCCTCAGATCCTTTGCCCTGAGCGCCGTGGGACTGCTGGTCCTGTGCGGCGCCGGCTCAAGCGGCGCTCCGGCCGCGACCGAGCTGCTGCCGGCCGATGCGGTGGCCCCCACCGCGCAGGAGCGCTCGCTCGCCCCGCGCGTTGCAAGCATTCTGGAACAGAATCACTACCGGCACATTCCGATCGACGAGAGACTCTCGCCCCAGGTACTGGAGCGCTTTCTGACGGCGCTCGACCCGCAGCACAGCTACTTCATGGCCAGCGATATTGCCGGCTTCGATCGCTGGCGGCTCAGATTCGGGGACATGATCCATACCGGTGAGATCGACCCGGCATACCTGATCTTCTACGTCTTCCAGCAGCGCAATCGCGAGCACATGGAGTATGCACTCAAGCTGCTCGATACCGAGCCGGATTGGACGCGCGAGGAGAGCTTTGACTTCGACCGCGAGCATGCGGCCTGGCCAACGAGCCAGAGCGAGATCGAGGAGCTGTGGCGGCTGCGGGTCAAGAACGATGCGATCTCGCTGCTGCTGACCGGCAAGAACTGGGCCGACACGGCTGACACCTTGCGCAAGCGCTACCAGCGCGTGCTCGCACGCCTGGACAAGATCAACCCGGAGGACGTCTTCGAGTCGCTGATGAACGCCTACGCGTCGGCCTACGATCCGCATTCGAATTACTTCTCGCCGCGCAGCTCCGAGGAGTATCGCATTCAGATGAGCCTGAGCTACGAGGGCATCGGCGCTTCGCTGCAGCTCACCGACGATTATGTAACTGTCACCAATGTGTTGCCCGGCGGTCCGGCAGCGGTCGATGGCACGCTCAAGCCGAACGACCGCATCACCGCGGTCGCCCAGGGCAACGACGGGCCTATGAGCGATGTGATCGGATGGCGCCTGGATGATGTCGTGCAGCTCATCCGCGGCAAGGTCGGCACCGTCGTGCGTTTGCAGATTCTGCCCGCGGGGGCGACCCCAGGCACGGCCGAACGTACGCTGCGCCTCACGCGCAACAAGGTCACGCTCGAGGGGCAGGCGGCGAAGAAAGAAGTGCGCACCCTGCAGCGCGACGGTCATAGCTACAAGATCGGCATCATCACGGTACCGAGCTTTTACAACGACATGGAAGGCGGTGCCGGAGCCGAGAATCGCAGCACGACCCACGATGTGCGCCGCTTGCTGCAGCAATTGGCCAGCGACGGCGGAGTCGATGCTCTGGTGCTCGATCTGCGCGGCGATGGCGGCGGCTACCTGCCCGAGGCCATCGGCCTGACACATCTGTTCGTCAGTCACGGGCCGGCTGTGCAGCTCAAGGACACGAGCGGCCAGCTCGAGATACTCGATGAGCCCGACCCGGGCCAGGCCTACGCCGGTCCGCTCGCAGTACTGATCGATCGCACCAGCGCCTCGGCTTCGGAGATCTTCGCCGGTGTGATTCAGGACTATCATCGCGGCCTGATCATCGGTCAGACGAGCTTCGGCAAAGGCACCGTGCAGAGCGTAATCCCACTGGATCGCTGGTCATCCAAGCCGACCGAAGGACAGTTGACCGTCACGATTGGCAAATTCTATCGAGTGACCGGCGAGAGCACGCAATTGCGCGGCGTCACCCCGGAGCTCGAACTGCCATCGCCGATCAGCGTCGAGGAGGTCGGTGAGAGCGCGCTCGATCACGCGCTGCCGTGGGACCGCATTGCCCCGGCTCCGTTTCGCGCGCTGCCGCCCGAGGGCTCGCTGGTCCAGACGCTATCGAGCGAGGAAAATGATCGCGCCACGCACAATGCCGACTATCAGTGGTTGCTCGCGAGCCTCGCCAATCTCAATGCCGCGCGGCAGGAGAAAACGCTCTCGCTTAATTTGAAGAAGCGCCAGCAGGAGCGCAAGGAACAGGATCAGACGCGTCTGGCCCAGGAGAACGCGCGCCGCAGCGCCGATGGGCTGACGCCCGTCAAATCGGTCGAGGACATCAACCTGAGCGAGGAGCCGGATGTGATCCTGGCGCAAGCGGTGGACATCGCGGCCGACGGCGTCGCGGCGAAGGCCGGCGGTAATCAGCAGCAGGCTTCGATCGCCTCGCGTTGAAGGGCTAGCTAGCGCAAGAGCGCGCGATAGATTTCCCAGATGTCGTCGGCCAGAGCCTTTGAGCCGCCCTGCGCCGATGTCAGACTCTCCGCAACCGGCACCGTGTCGCCGCTATTGCGGTATTTCGCCAGTTCGTGCAGACGCTCCGATCGCTGCTTGAGCTCCTGCGAGAGGTTGGCGCGCTGCTGCAGCTGGGCGCGCGCCGCG
>JBEKUL010000130.1:0-8021 GCA_049515055.1 Steroidobacteraceae bacterium
TGAGCGGATACGAGCGCTCCGAGGCCAAAAGCGGCGAGAGTGAAAGTCAACACGGTTTTGTGAAAGGACGAGTACATCCGGCATTCCTCCGTTGACCTGGGTTTTGCCCAAGCAGCGCACAACCGACAATATTGTAGACTGCCACGCCGAGACTTAACGGGTCTATACATGATGCAGCGCGCTCTCCATGGCGCTTGAGCCGACAGTCATCGTTCGCGATGCCGTGGACGAGGATATGAGCAGCGTGCAATCGATCTATGCGCTGCACGTCGCGCATGGCTTGGCCACGTTCGAAGAGATGCCGCCCACGACGCAGCAACTCGTGTCACGGCGCGCGCTCGTTTTGTCGCTCGGCCTTCCCTACCTGATTGCACAGATCGAAGGGCGTATCGTCGGTTACAGCTATGCGACCGACTATCGACCGCGCACAGCCTATCGCTACACCATCGAGGACTCCGTCTACGTCGCCGAAGGGCTGCACGGGCGCGGCATCGGAGCGCTGCTGCTCGCGAAGCTTATTGACAGATGTGAGCAAGGTCCCTGGCGGCAGATGCTGGCCGTGATTGGCGATAGCGCCAATGCGGCCTCCATTGCGCTGCACCGGCGGCTCGGATTTGAGAGCGTGGGCACGTTCAAGTCCGTGGGCTTCAAGTTCGGCCGCTGGGTCGACACCGTGCTGATGCAGCGCGCGCTCGGTGCGGGCGACTCGGTCAAGCCACCGTAGCGTCTTCTTCAGCCTTCACCGATGTCTTCGAGCCATAGATCCGGCTGCCTGTGCACGAATGCTGCCAGCAACGCTACGCAATCGGAAGAATCCATATCGATGATCTCGACACCGCGCTCGCGCAACCAGTCCAGGCCGCCCTGAAAGGTGCGCGACTCGCCAATCACGATCCTGGCGATGCGAAACTGGATGATCAGGCCGCTGCAGTACCAGCAGGGCGCCAGGGTTGTAACCATGACGGCGTCCCGATAGCGGCGCTGACGACCGGCCTTGCGAAAGGCATCGGTCTCGGCATGTGCCGACGGATCGCTCTCCTGCACGCGGCGATTTCGCCCGCGACCGAGCAGCGTGCCATCGCGGTGAAAGAGCGCAGCTCCAATCGGTACACCGCCCTCGGCCGCGCCCAGCCGTGCCTCGTGCAGGGCCACATCGAGCATGCTTTGATAGTCCACGCTATCCACGCTCTTAGCCGCGCGGTTGCTGCAGCCACTGATTGATCTGCGGCAGCCGGTCCCGGCGCACCTGGGCGAGGTAGCGCACGTTGGCCTCCGCCTTGCGCAAATCCTGCCGAGCGTCGGGCGGGATATGTTCCTGCGCGAAGGCGTCCAGTTTGTCGATGAGGCTCGGATCGAAGGCGCCATGCAGCAGGCTCGGGACGAAACGCGTCTGCGTGGTGGGTTCGATCAACGGCGAGATCCGGTCCCAATGAGCGATCGCAAAATCGAGCGCCTCGCGCGGATGACGCTCCGATGCCGTACTGATGATGTCAGGCGCCACGGTCGGCGGCGGCTCGCCCGAGAGTGCGAGCTCGAGCGAGCGCTGCGTCAGGGCTGCATTTTCAGGGGTAGCCAGCAGATCATAGAGCTGCTGGCGCTCGATCTCGGTGCGTGCGGACTTTGCCATAGCGTGCAGCTGCTCCCAGGTCCTCTCGTCCGCGCGCACCGCGATGACGTGCAGCACCGTGAGGCGAGTGGCGGGATCGAGGCTCGAGACGTCGATGAGGTATTGATCGAACCGGCGCCGCGCTTCGGCGAGCACGGACGCATCCCCAAACCTGCCCAATGCCTCGATCAGACCAGAGCGCAATAATGCGCTGTTGTCAGGCTCGCCAGGCTTCTTGTCCCAGCCGATACGAGCGAAGATGCGATTGAGTACGGCGCCGGCGTAGGCCCGGAACGCCGTTTGCGCCGGCAGGCCGTCGTAGAGCCTGTCCAGATCTCGCAATAGTCCAACCAGCGCCGCGGACACCACTGGATCGGCGCCGGCCGGAAAGTTCTGAATCACGTCGAGCAACGAGGCCATGGGCTCCAGACCCACATAGGCAAGGCTGCTGGCGTCGTTGAGGACACCCAGCTGATCGTCAGGCGATAGCTCGTTGTAGTGAGCTGCGATGCTGGCCAGCCCTGCAGGGGAATAGCGGCTACGAAAGTAGGCCGTCTGGCCCGAATTCAGGATCAGCGTGCCGCAGCCGCGCAGCTCCAGGGGCACTGGAGCTGCGCCAGACACGATCGTTGAAGCCGAAGAGCCGCCCAGGATCGCGACGGTCACGGGTACGTGCCAGACGCGGGCCTGGGTCGAATCCGCATCGATCGCATAATGTCCCTGGCTCAGGCTCACGGTACTGCTGTCGCCCCGACATTCGAGAGATGCTTCGCTGACCATGGGCACGCCGGCCTGCAGCGTCAGATCATGCGCAATCTGCGTGATCGGCCGCGCCGAGCCTCGATCCATCTCCCGCCATAAATCATCGGTGACCGAATTGGCGTAGGCATAGCGGCGCATATATCGGCGCACACCGGTTCGAAATGCATCCTCACCGAGGTAGGACTCGAGCGTACGAATCACCGCAGCGCCCTTTAAATACGTAATGCTGTCGAAGTCGCCGCTGGCCTGCAAGATATCGTTGATTGGCGTGATGATCGCGTGCGTGCCGTCGCGCGCATCCTCCTGCATCGCGTATTGCTGGTCACCGAGCTGCTGCAGCCACATGTTCCACTCCGGGTGAAAATGCTCCGTGACCTTGACTTCCATCCACGAAGCGAATCCCTCGTTGAGCCATAGGTCGTCCCACCAGGCCATGGTCACGAGGTCACCGAACCATTGGTGTGCCATCTCGTGCGCGATCACCGTATAAGCGTACTGCCGGTCGCTTTCGGTCGCGATGCGCGCATCGATCAGCACGGAGCGCTCGAAATAAAAGATGGCGCCCCAGTTCTCCATGGCGCTGAAGAACTGGCTGTCGCCGGGGCCAGCAATCAGGTCCAGCTTCGGCAGCGCATAGGGCGTGCCGAAGTAGTCGTTGTAGTAGGGCAGGATGCGCGCCGCCGCCTCGAGGGCATAAGCGGCACTGGCCGTGTCGCCGCGCTTGACCACCACGCCCACATCCACGCCATCGACGTCGCGGTGCACGCGCTCGAAATCCCCGAGCCCGAAGAACAGCAGGTAGCTCGACATCTTCGGCGTCGTGGCGAAATGCACGCGCTTCAGATCACCGGGCAGAGCATCCGTGGAGGCGATCGGCATATTCGAGAGCGCCATCTGATCGGCCGGTACCGTGGCGGTGAGCTCGAAGGTAGCCTTGCGGCCCGGCTCGTCCCAGCACGGGACGAAACGGCGAGCGTCGGCATTCTCGAACTGGGTGAATAATGCGCGCGCCTTGCCGTGCGGCGTATCGTAATCGAGCGCGAACACGCCCGAGGCCTGCTGGTAAATCCTGCCGTGGTAGGCCAGCCGCAGCGTATGGGCACCGGCAGCGAGCCCACGGTCCCACGTGAAAGTCACGGTCTGCAGCTTCGGGTCATAGCCAATCGCTGGCGCTGCAATCTGGCCGGCGAGCGCCGCGCTGTCGATGACGATATCGGCGCTGTTGAGTACGATCTGGTGCGTGGCCCGATGTACGAGGAGATCGATCGATACCGAGGCGTGATACGTGAGCGAGCCGGCATCCGGGGTGAGCTCGATACGATAGTGCTCGGGAGTCACCGTCGCGGGCAGGATCTCACGCTCGCTGGCCAGCAGCGTGGCCGGGGCGATCGCGGCCAGCAACAGCGGCGCCACGCGCCGATAAGCACGCACGGCACGGCAAAAAAGCATTAATCTGCGAACTGCAGCGAGCGTCATAGCGCTGTGAATAATGCCTGAAAGCGGATGAATGCGAGATCCAGTCTGCTGCAAGCAGAAAATGCCAATGACTTTGCGCTCGCGCGCTTACTGTTCGAAGAGTACGCGGCGGATCTGGGAATCGATCTTTGCTTTCAGAATTTTACCTCCGAGCTCAATGATCTTGCGCGTATGTACGGCCCACCTTCGGGCTGCCTGTTGCTGGCGCGCTCTGGCGACGCGCCACTGGGTTGCGGCGGCGTACGACGGGTCTCGCAGAGCGTGTGCGAAATGAAGCGGCTCTATGTCAGGCCGGCTGCTCGCGGAGCACAAATTGGGCGACAGCTTGCGGTCGGGCTGATTCATAAGGCGCGCTCGCTCGCGTATAGCCGGATGCTACTGGATACGCTGGCCGACATGAGTGCCGCCCGCGCTCTCTATCGCTCGCTCGGCTTTCGCGAGACCGCCGCGTACTATCCGAACCCCTTACCGGGAGCCATCTACATGGAGCTGGACCTCAGGCAAATCCATATCGGGAATGAGCCATGAAGCATCACTTTGCGCTCGTCTGGATCGCGGGCGCGGGGCGTCGGCGTGCAGATCTATGGGTGTCAGAGCAGTGCCGAGGATGCGGCACATTTCGCATGGGTACTGAAAGCACCCGATGCGCAGCTATCGGACCGCGCGGGCAAGATGATCATGCGGCACTTTGCGGGCCCGACCTGGCAGGCCACCGATGGCAGCGCCGTGGTCGGTGAAGTCGTGGCCCGGGACAACGGCCCGGATCCCGACGCCATTGCATGGCTGCTGCTACGTGCGAAGTCCACTTCCGGATCTGGCCTCTTGCGCCGCACGCTCAGTATTCAGCGTCTGCAAACGCTCGGCGGCAAGGCACCGGCAGCCGGCTGCACTGCCTCGCAGGCCGGCAGCGAAGTGCGCGTCAATTACAGTGCGGAGTATCTCTTTTATAAGGCGCGATGACTCAGGCACGATGACTGGCGCTGCGCTGCCTAAGGCTTGAGTGAGGCCGTATAGGCGGAAATCGCGATCATATCGTCGAGGCTCAATTGAGCCACGACGGCATTCATGAGCTGCACGGCCAGTCCGCTGCGCACTCCGCCCTGGATGTCATAGAGCTGGCGCACGATGTAGCTTGGCGAACGCCCTGCCAGTGACGGCACATTGCCCAGGCCCGTGAGCTGCGGCCCATGACAGATCGAGCACTGGATGGTGACTCCCGCTCCACCGGATGTCACCAGAGCCTTTCCCTTTTTGATACTGCCTGGAGGCACGTAGGCGATGAAGCCGGATGCGTCGTTGCGCAGCTCGGTCTGCTCAGTATTCTCGGGTATCTCGATGATGCGATGACCGATCGGCTCGCGCTCGCCGCTGCTCAACGGCACCAGCATCCAGCCGGAGATGCGCGTCTTGGGCACAGTGCTGGTTTCCACGACGCGAATCCAGGGCCTGGCTTTGAGGCTGGCAAAGTATTGCGCGGCGATCTGCACCTCGGCCTCGCTCGCCTTGGTCTCCGCGGTGTTCATCGTGCCAATGGGCTGCTGCAGCGGCTCGGAAGTCTTGCGCGCACCGCTCTTGAAGTCCGCCAATTGCTCGACGATGTAACCGCTGGGTAGGCCTGCCAGACTGGAGTTCTCGGGACGTCCGAGTCCATTCGGCAAGTGACAATAGCCGCAGGCAAACACATCCGGCGGCCTGCCGCGTGCAACAATTTCGGGCATCGTGGGATGATCATCAGGGTGCCAGTCCGGCACATTGAAGCGATCCTGCGTCTGGGACACCGCCAATGTTTTCGCGCTGCCCGGTACGTGGGCGGGCGTATTATCCGTAGAGCGCGCGCGCGCAGCGGTCAAATCCTGCGGCGGATCGATGGCGTAGGCCCAGTACGGCGGCGGGGGGCGCGTTGCGAGAGTTTTTGACGCCAAACTCTGAGCGTGAGCCGGAAGCGCGCAAGGCAGCGCGGCGATGAGCACGGTTGCCGTTAGCACTCTCATATTTCTAGGGTTCCCCCGCTGATGGTCGCTACGAAGTATAGCGCCGAGCCTGGATCGCTCTGAATCGGACGGATCATGCCAGTCGGACTCGTACGCTGCGTACTCACGCACGGGCTTGTGATGTCGTGCGAAAATGCCTGCAGCTTCTGAGCTTGAGGGAGCATCCGTGAAGGAATCGATGAAGCAAATCAGTAAAAAGATCGATCTGGCGGCAACCCGGCAGCGCACCGGCTCGGGCTACCCGCCGCCTTTTGATCAACCCTGTCTCAAGCGGTTGCGCAACGCACTCGGCGAGGCGGCAGGACTGACGCAATTTGGTGTCAATCTGCTGCGGCTCGCGCCCGGTGTCTGGTCGAGCCAGCGCCACTGGCACACATCGGAGGACGAGTTCGTCTACGTATTGAGCGGCGAGGTCGTACTGGTTACGGACGGCGCAGAGGACATCCTGCGTGCCGGGGATTGCGCGGGCTTTGCGGCTGGCGTTGCCAACGGCCATCACCTGCAAAACCGCGGCGACGCCGATGCGTTGATACTCGAGATTGGTTCGCGCCGTCCCGATGCCGATGATGTCGAGTATCCGGATATCGATCTGCGCTGGAGCGCTGCGCACGGCAAGACGCATAAAGATGGGACCCCCTATCCGTGAGCGCGGGCGCCTGTCGGGGATCACCGACAGCGCACTCAATCGTGTTCAAGCCGTGCGTCGGCTCACATACCCGTCGTAGGCGCAGGACTACATTCGGCGGTGAATGCATGCAAACCAGCCGTTCATTACGCAAAAGACGCAGCAGGCCATCGTAGCGCTGGAGGCGGCGCGCGCGCGTGCCGCGCACGAGCGCACGCTACTTGAGCTGGCGCGCATGATCAGCCGCATTCAGGTCAATCCCCTGGTCAAGCCGTTGCCGCCCGTGCGGGCCGCAGCCTACCGGTTGCGCGCGCAGAGCGAGCGGCGAGCCGCCCAGCTGGCCGCAGCGTTGCTCAGCCGTTTCGAAACCGAACAGCATTCGGCGCAGAGCGCGCAACTGTTGGCGGAAACCTGCGAGGCGTGCAGCCGAATATTCCCGCGCGAAGCGAGCCTGTTGCGACGGGCGCTCGAGGCGCTCGCGCCTGAGCCCAACGGGGCACTCTAGACTCAATCTAATACTCTGGACGAGTGGTGCGACTGGGGTGACGAAATCACGCTGTTCCGCCCGGCAATTTAACGCTGTCATCGATGCTGGGGTAACATCGGCGCTTCGGCCGGGGAGCAACGATGGATATCACTATTCTGGAAACGACGCCGTCGGTCGCGCAGACCACGCGCGCGACCGTATTGTTCGTTGACCTGCGCGGCTACACCGGACTGGCTGAACAATTATCCCCGCCGCAAGTGGTGGCACTGTTGATCGAGTTCTACAGCGTACTCACGGGCGCCACGGAATCGCACGGCGGACAGATCTATCACATTGCCGGCGATGGCATGATGGCCGGATTCGGCATGAACGCTGCAAACGAAAGCGGTGCGCGCGAGGCGCTGGCCGCCGGACTCGCCATACTCAAGCGCTTCGCGCCAATTGCGACTCGCTGGCACAGCGAACTGTCGATCAAGACCGGCATCGGCATCGGCATGCACCTGGGTGAGGTCGCCCTGGGCGTATTCGGACCTCCGGGCCGTCAGGCCACGACGCTCGTGGGCGACACCGTGAATGTTGCCGCGCGTCTGTGCAGCCGCGCGCGCAGCGGCGAGGTTCTCTTCACCGACAATGTGGCCGCGGCGCTCGATACCAAAGGCGTGGCCAAACGATCCGATTCGGGATCGGTGCCGTTTCTGAAGTTGGCGCAATACGAGCTGCGCGGGCGCAGGACGCCGCTGGATATCTGGTGCGTGCCGGCGGCGAAACGCCTGCACATCGTGGCTAAGCCCGTCCTCAGCCCGATCCGCCGCCAAAGCGCGGGCTCAGTGAGTCGAGCAGCTGATAGATCACCGGCACGACAACAAGACTGAGCAGCGTCGAGGTCACGAGCCCCCCGATGATCGCCACGGCCATGGGTGATCTGAGCTCGGCGCCCGCGCCGAATCCGATCGCGATGGGCAACATGGACAGCACCGCCGCTGACGTGGTCATGATGATCGGACGCAGCCTTACCGGCCCGGCCTCCAGAATCGCATCGCTGCGCGACAGACCCGCGGCGCGAAGCTGATTGAT
>JBEKUL010000131.1:0-7968 GCA_049515055.1 Steroidobacteraceae bacterium
CGGGCGTGAGCTTCAATGTGCCCTATCGCAATCATTTCCGCATCACGACGTTGCCTGACTCCACGACGCTGCAAACGGTGTTTGAACGCATGGAAGAGCTGCTCGATACGTACGCGGCCGCTGCGCCGAAAGGCGATTCGGCGCGGGTACTCGATGCGCAGAACAGATTCAAGTGATATCTGAATAAAACATGGTAATTTTCTGATTTGCTTCATATTCCTAGTGAGGCGCTCAGTCATCTGGAGCACGGCGGCACACTGATTGTGCCCACGCGGCAGCGCGCGGCGGCGCTGCGCATCGCACACTCCGCGGCCCAACTTCGACTCGCACGAGGTGTCTGGAGCAGTCCGGATATTCTGCCCTGGGCGGCGTGGCTCGAGCGCGGCCTCGACGCGGCACGCGCGCGGGGCCAGTCGGTCCCACGACGGCTGTCGAGCACCGAGGCATGGCTCCTGTGGCGCGATGCCGTGCGCGAGGCCTGCGCCGGCCTTCCTGTGCTGAGCCCCGATGCGCTCATCGACAGCGTGCGTCGAGGCGTCGAGTTGCTCGAGGACTACGGACTCGAGCCACGTGCCGACTCGACGCCGGAGACGGCCGTGTTGCTGCAGGCCCGGGCGCATATACGGCGCCGCTGCGGCGAACTCGGGGCGTTGCAAAGCGCTTCCTGGCGCGACTGCGAGCCTTACCTGCGAGCCGAGGCGCCGACGCTGATGCTGGGTTTTCAGGGCATCGGGGCAGCACGCCGCGGCTGGCTGGAGCGCATCGGCGTGCAGATCGGGGCGCATTCGGGACGAGCACAGACTATCGAGCGTGCCGCGGCCCATGCCGAGCGGGTGCTGCTTTTCGATAGTCCTGAACACGAGGCCGAGGCGGCCGCCCAGTGGTGCGCAGCCCGGATCGCACACGACCCGACTTCCCGACTGCTGCTGCTGGTGGTGGAGCTGCGCAAGCAGCGGCATTGGTGGGAGCGCGCGCTCTCGCAGCGTCTGGACTACCGCCTGATCCTGGAGCCCGCCCTTGCGCCCGCCGAGAGCAGCTTCGCGATCGAGGGCGGCCAGCCACTGTCCGAATATGCGCTGATCAACTGCGCGCTCAAACTCATCGCCCTGGCCTGCGGACGGGGAGATTTCAATGCCCTGAGCACGGTGCTGCGATCGGCTTTTTTGAGCGCAGCGGGGCGAGCGGCGAGGCTGCGCGTCGATGTGTGGCTGCGCGAGCACAACATCGGCGCCGGCCAGTTGCCGATTCTGGATAGCTTGCCGCTTGGCCGGCTCGCGCATGGGCTGGGTGAGGGCGCGGCACTGGCCTGGCGCGCATTGAACGAGGCGCTCGCGGCCCCTGAGAGCGAGGCTCAGGGCGCGCTCGCGCCGCCTTCGCAATGGGCGCAGAGCTTCGCGAGTCTGCTGGCGCGTGTGGGCTGGCCCGGCGAGGCGCTCAATAGCGCCGAGCAACAGGTGCGCATGCGCTTTGATCAGCTGCTGGGCGAATTCTCGAGCATGAGCCTCACGCCACAGCGCCTGTCGCGCCAACAAGCCGGCGATTGGCTGCTTGAGCTCGCGGCACGCATTGCCTTCGAGCCCGCGAGCGACGATGTACCCGTGACGGTGAGCGCGACGCTGGATGATCCGATCGTGCAGTACGACGGCATCTGGGTGGCGGGTCTGTCAGCCGAAGCGTGGCCGCGCGCCGCATGCCCGGATCCGCTGATCCCGATCGGTTTACAGGAAGCCGCCGGCATGCCGATGGCGAGCCCGCAGGGCCAACTGCAACTGGCGCACGAGGCTTTGGAGCTCTGGCGGCAGGCGACGCCGGCTCTGACGCTGAGCTGCGCACGCAGCGACGGGGAGCTGCCACTGGCCCCGAGCCCGTTGCTGCCGATACCCGGTGAGTCGGCGCCGCCCGGGGATTCCCTGGCTCTGCCCGAGGCGCACGCTTTCGCGCTCGAGCCCTGGATCGCGGCGCAGTCGCCGGGGCTCGAGGCCTGGAGCGATCTGTGTGGACCGGCCTGGCCTGCGCAGCAGGCGCTGCATGGCGGAACATATTTGCTCGAGCTGCAGTCGCTGTGCCCATTTCGCAGTTTTGCGCAATTGCGTCTGCGGGCAAACGCGCTGCCCGAGCCCGCTCCGGGCATCGAATCGCGCTTGCGCGGGCAGATTTTGCATCACGCGCTGGAGCTGTTCTGGGAGGCGACGCGCGATTCCGACACGCTGCAGCGACGTGCCACCGAGGAGACGCTCGCCCTGATCCACTCGAGCATCGAGCGCGCCCTCGCCGATGTTCAGGCGCGCCTCGCGGGATCTCTGGAGCCAGCCCTGTTGAGCCGCGAAGGCGCGCGCACGGCCTGGCTGCTGCGTGAGCTGATCGCATGGGAGCGCACGCGCGAGTCATTTCAGGTCGTGCAACTGGAGACCTCGCAGTCCTGGGCGATCGCTGGCGCGAGCCTGCAACTGCGCCCCGACCGGGTCGACAGGCTCGATGACGGCAGCCTGCTCGTGATCGACTACAAGAGCGGCGCGGTCCGTGCGTTCGATGCCTACGCGCCGCGATCGACTCAGCCACAGCTGCTGGCTTATGCGAGCGCGGCGGGGGAGCAGACGGCCGGCGTGCTGGCTCTGTACTTCGGCCGTGATGGGCTCAAACTACGCGGTATCACGGATCGTCCCGGGCGGCTGCCGCAGTTGCGGCTGGCCGCCGACAGCGCGCTCGCCTGGTCGCTGTTGCGCGATCAATGGCGCGCGCAGCTTCACGGGCTGATGCAGGAGTATCTATCCGGCTATGCGGCGGTGCAGCCGCAGCGCGGAGCCTGCGATAGGTGCCACCTGCACGGCCTGTGTCGCATTGAGCTGCCGCTGTGAGCGCGCCTTTGGACTCGCAGGAGCTGTTCGATATGGATCGGCGCTCGCGCGCCGAGACGCTCGAGGTCGAGCGCTCCCTGCTGTTGCAGGCGCCGGCGGGGTCGGGCAAGACGACTGTGCTGACTGCGCGTTTTCTGGCGCTGCTCGCGACAGTCGATGCACCCGAGCAGATCCTCGCGATCACCTTCACCCGCAAAGCGGCCGCCGAGATGCGCCAGCGCATACACGCGGCACTGCGAGCAGCCAGCACTGGCGAGGCCATCGCGGGCATCGATGCGCAATTGATGCACGCGGCCGTGCAGCGCGATCGCCGGTGCGGCTGGCAGCTGCTGCACAATCCGGCGCGCCTGCGCATCCAGACGATCGATGCCCTTAATCATTCCCTGGCCGCGGCACTGCCGGTTGCGGCAGGCTCCAGCCCTGCGCTGCAGATCAATCCGGCCCCTGCAGCGCTGTATCGGCGCGCCGCGCGCCGCGCGCTGCAAGGCGTCACGCAGGAGCGGCACCACCTTGTCGCGGCGGAGCGCTTGTTCGAGCACCTGGACAACAACTGGAGCCGTCTGGAATCACTGCTCGCCGAAATGTTAGAGCAGCGCTCGCACTGGCTGCCGCGACTGCTCGATGCGCGCGTTGCGCTGGCCGAGCGCGTGACGCAGAGTCTGGCCTCGCTGCTGCGCACGCAGCTGGCACGCGCGCTCACCGCGCTGCCCGCCGCGCTGCTGCAGGAGGTCGAGCCCCTGCTGGCACGCTCAGGCCAGCGCATGGGGCTCTCGAGCGATCCGGCGAGCCTGCCCTGCTGGCGAGTGCTTTGCGATCTGCTGCTGACGGCCAGCGGCACCTGGCGTCGGCGCTTCACGCATCGCGATGGCTTTGAGGCGTGCGAGCCTGCTCTGAAAGAGCGCGCGGCGCACTGGGTCGCGACGCTGCGGGTCCATCCGGGTGCTCAGGCGGCGCTGTTGGCCGTGCGCGCATTGCCTGACGCCCAATTGAGCACTGAGGATCGCGCTACGCTCGAGGCCCTGACGCTATTGCTCACTGATGCGGCGGCCGAGCTGCAGGTGGTATTCGCGGAGACTGGACAGGTCGATTACGTATACATGGCGGCAGCGGCACGCCAGGCCCTGAGCGAGCAGGGCGAGCCCAGCGAATTGGCTCTGCAGGCCAGCGGTGCGCTGCGCCACCTCTTGATCGATGAGTTTCAGGACGTCTCCTTCGAGCAGTTCGAGCTGGTGCGCGCATTGACCGTCGGCTGGGAGCGCGGTGACGGGCGAAGCCTGTTCCTCGTCGGTGATCCGATGCAGTCGATCTATCAGTTCCGCGAGGCCGAGGTCAGCCTGTTCCTGCGCGCACGTGATCATGGTGTCGGAGACATCCAGCTCGAGTCCGTGCAGCTCAGACAGAATTTTCGTTCGCGCGCGCCGCTGATTGCCTGGATCAATGCGCGTATCGGACAGCTGTTTCCGGATGAGGACGACGCGCGGCTCGCGGCCGTGCGCTACTTGCCATCCGTGCCGGCGCCAGGCCCGATTGCGACGCAGGAGGCGGCAACGCTGCATCGGCTCGATGCCGGCGACCCGCAGGCCGAGGCGGCGCGTGTGCTGCAGATTGTGCGTGATGCGCGTGCGCGTTGCCCCGAGGCATCGATTGCCGTGCTGCTCGCCAGTCGCCGCCACGCCGCCCCGATCGTGGCGCAGCTGCGCGCCGCGGGCTATGCGCTTCGCGGGGTGGATCTGGAGCCGCTGCGAGATCGGCCGGTCATCCGCGATCTGGGCGCGCTCGCCCGCGCCTTGCAGCACGGTGCCGATCGCAGCGCGTGGCTCGCCCTGTTGCGCGCTCCGTGGTGCGGACTGACGCTCGCTGAGCTCGAGCAGTGGCTGGGGGCCGGGCAGGATGACGGCGCTGTGTTTGCGACGCTCAGCCTGCTTGCCGGCGGCGCCGTGGGCACGCCGGAGCCGGCGCACGCTGAGGCTCGCGCACGGATCGCGCGCGTCTGCAGCGCGCTCGAGCCGGCGCTTTCCGGACCCGAACGCGGCCGTGCGCTTTGGCAGCGCGTCGAGCGCACCTGGCTGCGTCTGGGCGGCCCGGCTGTATACCCCAGTGCGATCGATCGGCTCGACGCTCACCGTTTTATCGATGCGCTGGCGCTGCACGATGATGCCGAGAGCCTCATCGGCGATGCCATGACGCGTATCACTGAGCAACTGTATTCCGCGTCCCCGCCCCAGCCCGGCGCCATCGAGATCATGACTATCCACGCCGCCAAAGGCCTGGAGTGGGACGTTGTGATCCTGCCGAGCCTGGGCCGCAAGACCGCGAGCGATTCGGATCCGCTGTTGCATTGGATCGAGTTGCCGCGAGCGCTCGAGGGTACCGATCTGCTGCTGGCGCCGATCCGCTCATCCGAGAAAGAGCCTGTTGGGTCTCTGGCGGCCTACATCAAAGCGCTACGGCGCGAGCGACACCGTCTCGAACGCGTGCGTCTGCTGTATGTGGCGGCCACGCGCGCGCGCAGCGCACTGCATCTGCTGGCGGGATTCGCAGCGCCGGCCGCCGGGCACGCTGCCTCACCCACTCCGGGATCGCTGCTGGAAATACTCTGGCCCTCGCTGGGCAGCCAATTCTGTGCGCTGCCGAGCCCGACGCCCGATACTGCCGCGGCCAGGATCGCGCTCGAGGCACCGTCGCAGCTGACCGCGCCGCCGCTGCGGCGGCTGCCGGCGACATGGTCGTTGCCGACGACGCCTGCCCCGCCCGCGGCGCAGCGCCTGCCGTTGTCCGTCCGGGTGACTGCTGAGACGCCCGAGTACAGCTGGGTCGGGCTCACGGCGCGTGCGGTCGGGACCATCGTGCATGCCGAAATGCAACGCCTGGCGGCAGCCCCGACGCTGCCCGAGGCGCGCGCTTTCGAGCAGGGGTCGAACGATTACAGCAGCTGGCTTGCCGAACTTGGCGTACCCAGTGCGGAGCGCAGCGCTGCGCAAAATCGCATACGCGAGGCGTTGGTGCGAACCCTGAGCGACCCGGCGGGACGCTGGCTGCTATCGAACAAGCACGCCGAAGCGCACAGCGAGTGGCGGCTTACGGGATTGCACGAGGGACGCGTGGTCAGCGTCATCCTGGATCGCATGCTGATTGATGCTCAGGGTCAGCGTTGGGTTGTGGACATCAAGACCAGCACGCATGAGGGCGGCGCCCTCGAGCAGTTCCTCGAGAACGAGGCGCAGCGCTACCGCCCGCAGCTCGAACGCTACGTGGCGCTGGCTGCGCGGCTGGGCGCCGAGCCGGTACGCGCGGCGCTCTACTTCCCATTGCTCGGCGCGTTGCGCGAGGCGAGCGTTTGAGCACGCGCGGTGCAGTCCGGGTGCGATCAGATCGTACCGGCCAGTGTGAACGGGTAGCGACCCTGCGCGTCGGGGGGTCCGAGCAACTGCAGCGCCTGCTGTAGATTGGCGTTGGCGCCGCCGCGCGGCGCCACGGTGCCCGAGATCTCGTATGCGCCATCCCTCGAGAGCTTTGCCTGGCCCTGCAGGGACAACGGGCCGTCGATATCACGCAATGCGCCCACGATGGGCTGCGCGCTGCCCGATGCATCGCCCGCTGGCGCTGGCACGTCGAGCTCGATGCTGCCGAATTCGGCTGGCGGCTGCGCGCTTCGAAGCTGCAGCAGCCTGGCACGGCCTTGCAGTGCGTTCAGCCGCCCGTTGCGCACAGAGGCACGCCCGATTGAGAGCTCAAGTGAACCGCTCCAGTCGGGCGGGAACAGGCTCAGTCCGTTTTGTAAAGGCAATCGCGCCTCAAGGCCCTCGATTTCCAGCTCGCCGTTGAGATGCGCTGCGAGTCGAGTTTGACCCACTGCGCGCGGATCCTGACTCACAAGATCCACGATCAGCCGCGCACGCAGTAGTCCCGCAGGGTGCGTGCTCCAATGCACCTCAGACAGGGTGAGCGCGCCACTGCGCAATACGCCGCACGAACCACTCCAGATTGTGCCGCTCGGGGACTCGCACAGCAGCGTGGGCGCCAGCAGCATCGATACCAGGCTCGCCGGCAGACGCGCCAGCACGGTAAGCGCGAATATCGCAGCGGCCAGGCCGATCGCGGTCCTCAGCGACATCAGTGCGCCAGCACGAGACTCGCATTGACGCTGCCGACGTTGTTGCCTAGATCCACCACGGCCGACTCGACCCGCACACCGTAGCTATCGCGCAATTGCGCCAGCCATGTGACCAGGGCATCAAAGGAGGCCTGTTCCAGGTGTACGCTCAGTCCGCCATTGCCGCTCGGCTGACTGCCTGCCAGCGCATGTTCGAGCCCCGACTGGCGCGCAGTGCGATCGATCAGCACGACCAGCGATTCGTGCAGTGGCGGCGGCGCGCCCGAGTGCAGGCCCGCAAGCTGTGGCGCCACGGAACGCAGCCAGAGCAGATCGTCGCGCTTTTGCTCCACGCGCTGCTCAACGGCGTTGAGACTGCGTCGCAAGGGCAATACCACGGCCAGCACGAGCAGCAGCACAGCACCGATGCCGCCCACCAGCGCGAGACGCCGCTCACGCGAGCTCAGCGCTGAGTAGCGTTGCAGCAATGACTCGATCATGGGTGCACGCATCGCATCTAGCGCCGCACCTGGGCGCCGGCAGCGCCACCGTGCATCTGGATGCGGCCTTCATAGCCCGTCCCCGATGCGCTGCCTGATGTGAGCTCGGCCTGCCAGCCGTTATTGCGCAAGCTCTCATCGACGCGCTCCAGGCTAGCCGCGTCACGCGCTTTGAGCTTGAGCTCCATACCCCCGTCGCGAAAGCTCAGTGCCTGCAACGAGGTGCCGCTGGCGTTGCCGAGGGCCTGGGCGAGCGCTGCCAGCGCGGACATGAAGCCCGAGCCGGCGGCATCGCCCTGCGCCGCGAGCAGCCGCTTTTCGATACGCGAGCGCACGGCGCCCTGATTGGATTCGTCGGGTAAGGCGTTGTGCACGAGCGTGCCGATGGCTGCATCCAGCGCGCGCTCACTGCGCTGCTGCTGAAATAATTCGAGCGCCAGACCGCCCACGTGCACTCCCAACAAGGTCACGGCCAGAATGGCCGCGAGGCGCCAGCGCTGCCAGCCGCTGCCGAAAGTAC
>JBEKUL010000132.1:0-7784 GCA_049515055.1 Steroidobacteraceae bacterium
CGCTTCAGGGCGGCGTAGCATTTGTAAAGGCCCCACAAGAGATTCCGATGAGCCAGATTCGAGTGCTATCGATCGTCAGCTAGATCGGCATCGTGCGTTTCGTGAACTCGCGGCATGCGAGCGCCGCGGCTTCGTCACCGCCGCCCATCACTCGGGTACCCTGCTTGTAGTTTTCAATCGGATCCCGGCTGTTGCCCATATTCAGGGGCCGAATCCCGTGCGCCTTGCACGCAGCCAGCACCGCCAGGCGCGCTTTCTCGAGACGAGGATCGTTACGGGCTTCCGCTCCTGGGGTCGCAGCGGTGCCGTCGCCACGGCTCGGAACGTCCTCCGGATATCCGGCAAGCCCGAGTATTGAAACGGTGGAGTCACCAGCTCCCCATTCGGCGAAGCATACGCCGGGGATTCCGAGGGTCTTCATCGCGTTCGCATGGGCGTACTTGTCTTCGATCTTGAGGCCCAGGCACAGCTCACCCTTGGGATTGAGCGGCCATACGTCCGCTCTGTGCAGATACTGGTTACCGGTAATGCCCCAGATGTGAGAGGCGAAGCTTTCACTGCCGTTGCCACGCAGGCCTTCCAGACGCTGCTTTGGCACACCCGGGTAATCGAACGGATAGCGCATTGCCTGCACGGCGACCTCGACGGCTTCCGGATCCCGGGAATGACAGAGATCGATACTCTGCACGCCGGCAGCGAGGATCTGGTCGATCACCCAGGAGTTCGCCCGCATGTAGGTGGCGTCCAACCCGGTCACGGGCGGGGACACGAACACCATCGGCAGGCGGTGACCGCTGCGTGTCGGTCCGCCATCCACCAGCCCCTGCATGAAATTGCGCAGATTGGAAATATCAAACGATGCCTGTTCCATTTCGTAGTTGATCGCATCACACCACGTCTTGGCCATCGCCTTGCCCATCTCATAGCCATCAGCAACACCCGACGGTGCATAGGTTGCGTAAAAGACAGGCTGATCAGCCTCCCACAGCTCGATCGCCTTGTTGAGGCGTCGGGGTTTGTAGTTCATATCGACCATCGAAGTCTGCTTCCCGGAGCCTGCAAAAGACTTCACCTGACCACCGGACTTACTGGCTTCGCCATAGGCACTCGGTCGCTGACCGGCCGCTTCCTGGGCCAGCGCTGCGCGATTCGTCAATCCTGCGCCGACTGCCAACCCCATACCGGCGGCCAGGAATTGTCTCTTCTTAATGTCCATTGTCTTGTTCTCCAAATTGCTGGTGCGACCTTGATCGGCATGGCTTCGATTCTGGTTGTAATTGACCCGCCATGGTTCGATCTTGCTCCTGGCTTCCTCGATCGACAAGAACTGGTTGGCGTTCAGTCCAGAACTAGCTCGCTCGATTCATGAAAAACAATCTGTTATTCATGCCTATCGCGCATTTATTCTGAACGAATCTCTCCGGGCGCACCATAACTCAGATGGCGATTCACGACGCCGAGGCGCGCGTAATCGGCCGCTGTGGCAACAGGGAGATACAGGCAACGATGAACACTACGAGCACCGCGGATGCGGCATAGCGGCTCAGCGCGAAGCCGCCCTCGTCGTGTGGTTTGTCCAACAAGTCTCCCATCGTCGCACCGAGCGGTCGAGTAAGAATAAAAGCAATCCAGAAAAGAGCGGTATGCGAGAGCGTGGTCCACCAATATGCGGCAGCCACCAGCGCCAGGCCGGCGCCGAATACGAGCACACCACCGCCGAAGCCCAGGCCACCGGTGTCGGCAGCCCAATCACCCAGTGCCGTGCCGAGGGTTTGGGAAAAGAGAATCGTGACCCAATAGAAAATCTCCGCTTTGGATGAGGCGATTGAACCAATGGCGATCGAACCCTGCGTCCAATACCACAAGCCAAAGGTGACCAACAGGAGCGCCAGCAGCAGCGTTGAGCCGCCCGCATAGCCGATCCCCAACGAGCGATCGGCAAAGTCAGCCAAGGTGGTGCCGGTGGTGGTTGTGGCGATGATCACGGCCCAATAGAGAAACGGATGAAACTTCCTGGCACGGATCTGCGCGGCCACCGCGATCAAGAACAGTACGGTGAATATCAGGGTTCCAATCAAGTAGCCCAGGTTCATGGACATCGTGACCGCGTCGCCACCGGTTTCGCCGAGCGTAGTGGCCGCAATCTTAATGACCCAGAACGTTAGCGTGACCGCCGGCACCTTGCCTGCATGGCTGTCGCTGGCCGCATTCATGGTTCTGCCTTAGAGCGGATCAAAAAACAGTAATTTGAGCGTGCCGGGAACGACGGTGGGCCGAGTCCGCGGCGCACTACCGGGCGGCAGCGGTGCATATTCCGCCGCGGCAATATAAAGGCGGCCGGTGGCCGGATCGATCGACATCGTGCGTGCCGAGGGCGTGGTCGTCACTGTGTCGAGAGCCTTGAAACTGTGCGGATCCTGCTCGAGTAGCACCGAGAGCGTGCCGTCGCGGCCATTGGAACTGAATATGAGTTTACGCTTCGGATCAAACGCTACCGCGTCCGTGCCGCTGCCGATAGGAAGCGTTGCCACCACGGCACCGCTGTCTGCATTCACCACTATCAGGCGCTCATTCACGCAGCTGGTGAACAACCGACGACTCGCCGTATCGATGGCCAGACCGTGCGGGCTGGTGCAGTCGGGAATGGGCCAGCGCGCGTCGATTTGATTCGTCTGAGTATCTATGCGCAGTAGCTCCTTCTTCTCGGAGCCGTTCACATAGAGCTTGCCCCTGGCGTCGACTACGCCATATTCCAGTGCCTCGCCAGCCTGGACCGTCACGATCGCTGCCTGCTGTTTGGGATCGATGACTGTAACGCTGCCGCTGTCGCCATTGATTACGAACACGTGTTGGCTGGCGGGATCGAAGACCATTCCATCCGCATCCGGCGCGGTAGCAATGCGTTTGATGGGCTTGAAGGTCTTCAGATCAAAGGCGCCGGCCTCGCCCGCGCGGCCATCGTCGGTGTAGCCGACCCCCAGCTCACCGACAATGGCTATGCCATGGGTTCCACCGGCAAATCCCTCGACCTGGCCCACGATGGAACCATCCGTACCATCCACCACCTCGAGCCGATCCCCGTGCGCGACGAAAACATGGTGCGTGGCGGGGTCAAACACCACGTAGTCCCAGCGGTCCGGCGCACCCAGGCTGATGCTTTTGGCGAGCTTGTAATGCGGCGTGGCCTGGGCCGGTGCCGTATCCGCTGCCTGTGTCCAGGGCTGGCTCAGCAGAGCTGCGCAGCTAATGAACGCAGCGAGCCAATAGCGTATTCTCATGCGCAAAACTCCCAGGTTTGAAGCCCAGTCGCTCGAGACCGACTCGTTCCCCGCCGGTTATTGGGAAAAGCCGAGGGTCCTCACGGCGACGCGGCTACTTAAGATTGCTCAACGGCGAATAATCGCAGCTGCGTTGTGTCAAAAAGTAGCGCGCTCGAAGCCACAACGCAAGATGGGTGTCCACAGCGACAAACCCAGTCTGCGCCGACTTGCTGCATGGTTTGCACCACAGGGACCGGAACCGCTGGCTGCGGCACATGAGCGCACGGAGTGGATGACGCCGACTAAGCGGCGTACCGCTCTGTCCGCATCAGGCGTCGGTGCGTGTCTAATTCGTCGAAAATCCACTTGTGGCGGCTGCAATTTCCGGCTGACATGTTTCTATGGTCAGAAATTCGGACGCAAGAGACACTCAGCGGGCTCGCGCCGGTACCCCGCGCGGCCTCGACGGGTTGAATTTCTTATTCATTCTCTACTTCCTCATGCCAGAGACACGTGAAAGTAGCTTCCTCAAGGAACGCCTATGAGCACGATTTTTCTTTTGACGCTGTCGAACATCTTTATGACCTTTGCCTGGTACGGGCATTTGAAGTACGGCCACGACTGGCCCCTGTGGAAAGCGATCCTCGTCTCCTGGGGAATCGCGCTGCTCGAGTATTGCCTGGCGGTACCCGCCAATCGTCTCGGGTATGTTCAGTTCTCCGGCTTTCAGCTCAAGATCATTCAGGAGGTCATCACGATCTCAGTCTTCATCGTGTTTGCGATTTACTTTCTCAAAGAGAAGCTCGCCTGGAATTATTTCGTGGCATTCGCCTTGCTCGGTGTCGCTGTGTTCTTCGCCTTTGCCTTCAAGGCACCCGGATCCCCAGTCTGAACAGGTCGGCTGTGCGAGATCGCGGGGGGGCCTGGGCCGGGAATTGCCCGTCGTTGTTTTTGCGCCGAAGCCCCGACCGCTTGTCAGACGCGAACGCCGGGTGCAGGCTTAGCCATCAATACAAAGAGGGGCAGCGATCATGGACATCAAGAAACGGGACTTTCTGGCCACCAGTCTCGGCATCGGCGCCGGGCTTGCTGCCGCCTCATCGCTCGCGCCGGCGAACGCGCAGGAGCGCAGCCCGGGCCTCCATGCCAATACTCAGCCGTCCACTATGGACCCGAATTACAAACCCCGCCGCATTAACAAGGCAATAGAGTTGTGGGAAGACGGCCAACCTATTTATTACAACGGTGCGGGCATGGGCCCCGGCGTCGATCCTTACGCGCAGGGGCTCAAAATGGCGCGCACCTGGATGGATGCGATCAATGTCGAGGTTGAACATAACGCTCTCGACTTCATGCAACTGCGGGAATTCATGCGTGGGTTGGTGGATGGCGGTCCCACTCGCAGTGGCCATCGCACGCCGGCGGTGTTCGTGGAGACTTGCATCATCGCCTTGGACGAAGCCTATATGCGGGCCAACAGCTGGGTGATCGAGCAGCTCCTGGATTGCGGCGTCCATGGCATCCATATGTGCCATGCCCGCGACACTGCTGCGGTACAAGTCGCCACCCAGATGGCGTGCCGCTATCCGTTCGACCGGCCTGGCATTGCCAAATTGCCGATGCAGGGTCTACGCGGCTCGGCGCCGGGTTATGCCGCCCATATATGGGGAGTGACGCTGAACAAATACCTGCACGTCGCCGATTTGTGGCCGCTCAATCCCAAAGGCGAAGTGATCTTCGGCGTGAAGATTGAAGACACCTACGCCGACAAAACGGTGGCGGGAACGCTGGCGCTGCCCGGCATCGCGATGGCGGAATGGGGTCCCGGGGATCACAGTTACTGGCTTTATGGTTTGGAAGCCTATCCGGAGGACGGCCCGGCAGTGCGCAATCTGCAGGATCGGCCGGAAATGGTAGCTGTGCGCCAGCGGGTGCTCGACCTTTGCAAGAAGAACAATGTGCGCTTCCTCAATGGCGCAAACAACGATCCCAACAGTTCCAGTTACGCCATCAAACAGATCCAGGATGGTGCGATGGTGATTGAATCTGACGAGGCATCCGCTATCGCGGGCCGAGAGTTCACCAAGCGAAAAATGCCGGTGTAAGGCGGCAGAAATTATTTAAGCAAAGGTGCGGTCAAAGCGAATTTGCGCCTCAGATCATGTTCTTGATGCGCATGCGGCTCTTTCCACGTCGGGGGTGTCTCAGACCTCGTGCAACTTGACCACAGTGCGGTCGATATCCTTCAGTGTTAGCTTGCAGCACTGAGCCATGTCGCGTGCCACTTCGGTTTGAAGCATTTCCAGAACCTGTTGCGCGCCTTCAGCCCCGTAAGCTGCCAAGCCCCACGCCAGCGGCCTGCCGATCATGACGGCCGTCGCCCCGTATGCCAGAGCTTTAAAAATATCGGAACCTCGCCGGAAGCTCCCGTCAATCAGGACGGGAATCTTGCCTGCCACCGCCTCGGTAATGGAGGGCAGCATTTCGATCGAAGAGGCCATACCGGGCGCCAACAATCCGCCGTAATTCGACACCACGATGCCCTGCACACCGCGCTTCACCGCCGTCTTGGCATCCTTGGGCGTCATGATCCCCTTGATGAGTACGGGGACATTAATTGCCTTACGCATCTTGTCGATGAGATCCCAGTTGAGGGCTGAGTGCGCCACGGCCGCCACGCTAGCCGGGCCAGCGCCAGCGTCCGCCTTGGGAAACGGAAAGCCCGCAGTGATGCAGATCGCCTTGCAGCCTGCCTTGACGGCTTGAGCAATCTTGGCGTTGAGCTCCGAAGCATCGCCCTCGGGAAACACCTGGTACCAGAGAACCGTCGAGGATTGCGCTGCAATTGCCTCCAGCGGCATGCTCGAGTCGCTGCTCACCACCATCCATGCCTTGGCGGCCGACGACGCGCGCGCCATACCAGCCTCGCCGTCCGGGTGGTAGGTCTGCAGTTTCGCGAGCGGCCCTGCCATGATCGGCGCGAACATCTTTTCACCAAACAGCTGCAGGCTCATATCCAGATGCGTGGTGGGTACCATCAAGCGGGGACGAAAGGTGATCCGCTCGAAGAAAGAACGATCGCCGCCGGCAATCGCAGCGAAAATAGGCGGAGCGAGTTGACGCCTCGCCATTTCTTCGAATTCGAGAACGTTGACCAGGTCAACGCGGGGCGCAATACGACCGGGGGGCTCGCCGATGAGTACGGGTGCTTCAGCCGACAACAGCGGCGAGGCGGCAGCCAGCGACCCGAAACCTGCCAAAACCTGGCGTCTTGTCAAATCGTCCGTTTTCATCGGAAATGAGTCCTTATCAGGCTGCGATCAATCGACGCAAGATCGGCCACGCCTGTCTGCGCCATTGCCATCACGAGTTCTCCCTGAAGAATTTCCAGCACACGCTGTACGCCCGCTGGCCCGTAGGCAGCAAGACCCCAGCGGATCGTGCGGCCAAGACAGACGGCTTTGGCACCCAGCGCGAGGGCCTTGAGGATGTCAGAGCCGCTGCGGATGCCACTGTCGAACAGCACCGGCACACGTGCGGGGACGGCATCGACGATTTCGGCCAGTACTTCTAATGTGGAGGGATCGTAATCCAAGGACCTGCCGCCGTGGTTGGATACGTAAATGGCGTCGTAGCCGTGACTCACGAACTCCTTCGCATCCTCCGCAGTTAACACGCCCTTCACGGCAAGCGGCACCTTGACCATTTTGCGTACCTGTTCGGCGTATTGCCAGGTATACCAAAGACGCGCCTGCGGCAGTCGATAAGGGTTAGCCGACGTCGCAGCTACCTGAGCGCCGCGCCCCGCGGCCCCAGCTCCGCCGCCCCCCAGAGGTCCAGCGTTCAGGTGACGGTCATGCAGGGAGTGTTCGTAATAGCTCGCCTGCTGGTCCACCGTCATGACAATCGCTTTGGCGCCGGCTGCCATGGCCCGATCCAGCAGGTCCTTGGTGTGGTCCAAATCTTCCTGCGGATAGAGCTGCCACCAAACAGGGCTGGTGCCGCCGGCTGCAATCTTATCCACGGGAAAAGATGCATTGGCGCTGATGATCATGGGCGTAGCGGAAGCGTCGGAAGCACCTCGGTGAGTGGCGATTTCGCCATCGCGATACAGCGCTCCGTGAGCGGCGCTCGGCGACACCATCATGGGGAAGTTCATAGGCGTGCCAAGAACTGTGGTAGCAGTTTTGACCGAAGTCACATCTACAGCTGCGCCGGGCACGAGCTCGACCCAATTAAAGGCCTCTCGATTGCGGCGCAAGGTGAATTCGCCCTCCACGCCGTAGGCAGTGTAAGTCCAGGTCTCACGAGGCAGCTTGGCGAACGCAACCGCTTCGAATTCGACGACGGTTTTGAGCTCGTCCATGCCGGGCACGCGGGAATGATCATGGAAAGGATCCTGCTGCGCATCGACAAGTGCGCTTGCTGCAAGACCAGCACCCAGTCCTCCAAGTAAGCCGCGCCTCGTAACACCTGCTTCTTTCATACAAACCCCTGTTGCACACTCATTTTCAGACCTATGGT
>JBEKUL010000133.1:0-7775 GCA_049515055.1 Steroidobacteraceae bacterium
ATCGAGACCGCACGGACGTCCTTCATTTTTTGTCTCCATGAGAGCAGGTACTCGATCGGCCAGTCAAAAGCTATCGCAGTCCCAGTCTGAACTGTGGGGTTTTCAACTTAATGGCGGCACTCGCGGATTTTATTTGCGGTGCTAAGCGTGCTTATGTCGTCGCGCAAGTGCGTGCGATCCTACCGAGCGAATTCGCCGTCGTATAGCAGCGCCTGCGAGCGAAAAGGAGCAAAATACCTTCAATCTTTGTTCGGATGGAGATCTCGGAGCGACCACGATGCCAGAACAGAATCTCGCTGACAGGGAATGGCAAGCCGCGGTCTGGGGGAACTACGACTCGAATCAGGAATTCCTGAGACGGGTCGCGGTGGTGTTTAAAAGCGGATCAGCCATCCTCGAGATCGGTTGTGGCAAGGGCATGCTGCTCAACAGCCTGCAGAAGCTGGGCCACAACGTCACCGGAATCGACTTGGATCCAAGCGCGATCGAGGCGTGTCGCGCGTCCTTTCCAGACGTGGATGCACGGGTTGGATCCGGCGATTTGCTTGCGTTTCCCGCCGAATCCTTCGACATCGTGCTGAGCTTTGACGTCTTCGAGCACATCCGCGACAGCGACTGCCACCTTCGCGAAGTCAAGCGCGTCCTGAGACCGGGCGGCGTCTACCTGCTACAGACGCCGAACAAGTGGACGAACGTGCCGTTCGAAATTATTCGCTATTGGCACAAGTATCGAATGGGACCGGTCACGGGCTACCGCGAGTTGCTGAAGGAGCATTGCGCGCTCCATAACTACTGGGAGCTGCGACGTCGCTTTGCCCGCAACGGTTTCAAGACTACGTTCGTGAACGTCCCGGTCGTCAACGAGTATTTCATGTCGAAGATGCGTACGTATTTTGGCCTCGCAGCCTCTCCTCTGCTCGCCCTATTGAATCCTGACCGGTTCCCTACACCCCTACGAACTAACTTCTATCTCAAGGCGGAGCTTGTGCACTGAAGGGGGTTGCCATCCCCACGCAGGCGATCCGCGCACTACCGGATCGACGCGGTGCCGCGCATAAGCCGCCGTAAGTACTTGTTTCTGGTGGGCGGTACTGGGATCGAACCAGTGACCCCTGCCGTGTGAAGGCAATGCTCTACCGCTGAGCTAACCGCCCTTATCGCCAAGGGGTGAGCAGTCTAAGCGGCCGCCCGTGGCGAATCAATCCGAGCGTCGCTAACATGCGCGCCCCTGCTACGTAAGTCGCTGACATGAGCGTCGTCACCCGCTTTGCCCCGAGCCCCACCGGCATGCTGCACATCGGCGGCGTGCGCACGGCCCTGTTCTCCTGGTTGTATGCGCGGCATCACGGCGGCAAGTTCATCCTGCGCGTCGAGGATACCGATCGCGAGCGTTTCACCGACGAAGCCGTACGCGTGATTCTCGACGGCATGAGTTGGCTGGATCTTGCGGCCGACGAGGGCCCGTATTTTCAAAGTCAGCGATACGATCGCTACCGCGCGGTCATCGCGCAGCTGCTCGAGCGGGGCGCCGCTTACCGCTGCTATTGCACCAAGGAGGAGCTCGAATCCATGCGCGAGCAGCAGCTCGCGCGCAAGGAAAAGCCGCGCTATGACGGACGTTGCCGCGAGCGGCTCGAGCCGCGCGCAGGAGTCGAACCGGTGGTGCGGTTCAAGAATCCGCTCGATGGAGAAGTCATTGTCGAGGATCAAATCCACGGCCGCGTCGTATTCCA
Organism: Steroidobacteraceae bacterium; assembly: GCA_049515055.1. Taxonomy (GTDB): domain Bacteria; phylum Pseudomonadota; class Gammaproteobacteria; order Steroidobacterales; family Steroidobacteraceae; genus FEN-1191. The sequence goes on from JBEKUL010000133.1 coordinate 1,734, forward strand.
GAATGCTGAACTCGACGATTTGATCATCGAGCGATCCGACGGCAGTGCAACTTACAACTTCTGTGTCGTAGTCGACGACATGGACATGGGCGTCACGCACGTGATTCGTGGTGACGACCATCTGAACAACACACCGCGGCAAATGACGAGGCTGGAGGCGCTCGGAGCCGCGCCGCCGCGCTATGCCCATGTGCCGCTGATCCTGGGTCCCGATGGGGCCAAACTGTCCAAGCGCCACGGCGCTGTCAGCGTGTTGCAGTATCAGCAGGATGGCTATCTGGCGGACGCGCTGCTCAATTATCTGGTGCGCCTTGGCTGGTCGCACGGTGATCAGGAGATATTTACACGCGAGGAGATGATCGCAGCTTTCGATATCAAGGATGTCAATAAGGCGGCCGCGGCCTTCAACCCGGAGAAGCTATTGTGGCTCAATCAACAGCACATGATGCGCGCGCCGGTGGGTGCTTTGGCGGCGGGTTTGCGTGTGCAGCTCGCGAGCCTGGGCGTGCTGACCGAAGATACGCGTCTGCTCGAGGGAATCGCTAATGCGCAGCGCGAGCGCGCCAGAACGCTCAAGGAAATGGCGTGCAACAGCCTGTTTTTCTTTTGCGAATTCGAGATGTATGACGACAAGGCTGCGAGAAAAAATCTCACAGCGGATGCTGTGCCGGTGCTGCGCGCGTTGCAGGAGCGTCTCGGCGCGTTGGGTGACTGGAGCGCGGGTAATATTCATGGGGCGATAGGCGCCGTGGCGCAGCGCTACGGTCTCGGATTGGGCAAAGTTGCGCAGCCGCTGCGCGTCGCCGTAACGGGCGGCGCGGTCTCGCCACCGATCGACATCACGCTTGCCTTACTGGGCCATGATCGAACGCTCGCGCGTATTGAGCGGGCGCAGCGCTGGATGCAGTCTGTGTCGAATTGATTTCCTGCCACCGCGGCACGATGCGGCGACTTATGCGAATCGTGTCGCATTCCTAAAATATCCGAATTGACAATCGCTACGCGCACCATCTCGTGCGTAGAAAACCTCGCAGCGGCATCACGCCGCGCTTAAGTCCAGCGTCGCGACTTGGAGACGTAGGCGGCCGCCGACAGATTGTCCGCAAGAGAACCCCATTGTTTACTAGCTACGCATTGATAAGGGCAAACCCGCCGCGAGGCGGGGACGCAAAGCCTCCGGTCTCAGATCCTAGTGGGTGTGTGAGACAGCGGGGTTGCCGGGCGCGCAGCGACCGCGATAGTCGCTACGTAACCGCCATCCCGCAGTTTGCCGCCTGCATGGTCGCCGGAGCCCAATTCTGGGATCAAGCGGACATGAGAGGCGAGCGCCGATGGGATTTGGGGCGAATGCGGGGCGAATCCTCGGTATATGTACGATAACCATGGTGCTCGCCGGGTGCGGCGAGGACTCGAGCAGTTCAAGCTCAAGTGATCCGGCGAGTGTTACTGCCTCATCTTCAGGCAGCAATTCCTCGGCAGATTCCGTCTCGCCCGCTGCAGTCGTCGCACTCTCGTCCTCCAGTTATACCGTTGCGCCGTCTTCGGGCGCCATTGTAACCATCTTGCGCTCTGGCTCTTCAGCCGGGGCAGCGACGGTCGGCTATACCACCGTGGATGGCACCGCAACTTCTGGTACAGATTATGTTGCGACCAGCGGCACAGTAACCTGGGAGGACGGGGACTCCAGTGCCAAAACAGTAATCGTTCCCATCACGAGCCAAGCGGGCGGCACGTATTTCGACTTCGCCCTGACCAGCATTGCGGGCCAGGCAAACTTCGGCTCACCGGCCACGGCCGCTGTCGTAGTCGGTGCCACAACGGCGTCCACGGGCTCAAGCAGTTCCGGTGGTTCGTCCGGCAGCTCCGGTGGCTCGTCCGGCAGTTCCAGCGGATCCAGCAGCTCCGGCGGCTCGTCCAGCAGCTCGTCCGGCGGCACATCCAGCACGAGCTCGGTCACGATTTCCTGGTCCGCTCCAATTGAAAATACCAATGGCACTGCCTTGACCAATCTGGCTGGCTATAACATCTACTACGGTACAAGTTCTACAGCGCTGTCGGAGAAGATCAGCCTCAACACCGTTGGTCTATTGAGCTATGTAATCAGCGAATTAAGCTCCGGCACATGGTATTTTGCAGTCACATCAGTCAATTCCGCAGGTGTCGAGAGCAGCCTCTCTTCCATCGTCAGCACAACTATCTGATCTGAAATTGCCCGGCCCGCCAAGCTGGCTCGCCGAAATGGGCGCCCGCCGGTTATTCCCTGCTTGCGGTACACTCTCGCGCCAGGGCAGAGCGCTCTGCCGGCGCAATCACAGGCTGTTGGACGATAAGTATCCGTTTACGCCACAGGATCTCGGTGGTCGGCTGTAGGATCGCAGCGGCACTGGTCTACAGGAGCTGCGCATGAAGATCCTCGTCACCGGCGCGGCCGGATTCATTGGTTCGTTCGTCGCCGCGCGCTTTCTCGATCGCGGCGATGAAGTCGTCGGGCTCGACAACCTCAACGACTATTACGATGTGAATCTGAAGATGGCGCGTCTCGAGCGGCTTCAGCGGCACCCTCAGTACCGTTTCGCGCGCCTCGATCTTACCGATCGAGTGCAGATCGCGGCGTTGTTCGCACGCGAGCGATTCGACCGAGTGGTGCATCTGGGTGCGCAGGCGGGCGTGCGCTACTCGTTGCAGGACCCCCACAGTTATATCGATAGCAATGTGGTCGGAACGCTCAATGTGCTGGAGGGCTGTCGTCATAACCGAGTCGGCCACCTGGTGTATGCCTCGACCAGCTCGGTGTATGGTGCGAGCACCAAAATGCCGTTCTCAGTGCATGAAGCCGCCTCGCATCCGCTGTCACTGTATGCGGCAAGTAAGCGGGCGACCGAGCTCATGGCACACAATTATTCGGCGCTGTTCAAGTTGCCGACAACGGGGCTGCGGTTCTTTACCGTCTATGGCCCGTGGGGCCGGCCCGATATGGCGCTGTTCCTGTTCGCTCGGGCAATCATCGAAGGCCGACCTATTGAAGTGTTCAACCATGGGCATCACACGCGTGATTTCACCTATGTTGAGGACATTGCGGAGGGGGTTGTGCGGGTGACCGATCGAGTGCCGGAGCCCGATCCGGGCTGGGACAGCAACAATCCGGATCCGGCATCCAGCAGTGCGCCTTATCGACTGTACAATATCGGCAGCAACCATCCGATCCAATTGCTGCGCTATATCGAGGTGTTGGAGGATTGCCTGGGCCGTAAAGCAGAGCGAATCATGAAGCCGCTACAGCCCGGCGATGTGCCGGACACTTTTGCCGACGTCGATGAACTCATTGCCGACGTCGGCTACAAGCCCGACACTCCGATCGAAACAGGCGTGGCTAACTTTGTCGACTGGTTTGTGCACTATTACAACTACCAACTGAGCGCTTAGCACTTTAACTGCATGGACTTCGTCGATCTGCGTTCGCAATACCACGCTCTGCGCAGCGACATCGATGCGCGCATTGGCCGCGTGCTGCAACATGGACAGTTCATCATGGGCCCGGAGGTCGCCGAACTGGAGGCGAGTCTCGCGCTGCTTACCGGCGCCCCGTACTGCGTTACGGTGGCCAGCGGGACGGAGGCGCTATTGATCGCCTTGATGGCGCTCGATATTGGACCCGGAGATGAAGTGATCACCACACCCTTCTCCTTCGTGGCAACGGTGGAGGTGATCGTGCTGGTCGGTGCGAAGCCGGTGTTCATCGACGTTGAACCGGAGACCTGCAACATCGATCCGATGCGGCTGGAATCGGCAATTACCGCGCGCACTCGTGCGATCATCCCGGTGAGCTTGTATGGCCAGCCGTGCGATATGGAGACGATCAACGCGATTGCCGGACGCGCTGGCAACATCACCGTCATAGAAGACGCAGCGCAAAGTTTCGGCGCCAGCTATCGCGGCCGGCGCAGCTGCAATCTCTCGACCGTTGGCTGCACCAGCTTCTTCCCGAGTAAACCGCTGGGATGCTACGGGGATGGCGGCGCGATCTTCACCAATGACGCCGCGTTGGCGCAGGCCTGCGCCGAGATTCGCGTGCACGGGCAAAGCGCGCGTTATTACCACTCGCGCATCGGCGTCGGTGGGCGCATGGATACCCTGCAGTGCGCGATCCTACTGGCCAAGCTCGCTCGCTTCGAGTGGGAAATTGAACGCCGTAGCGCGCTGGGGGCACGCTACGGCGAACGTATTCGCGAGCTAGGGGCCCGCGCTGGATTGCTCACTGTGCGGCCCGACCGTACCAGCGTCTTTGCGCAGTACACCGTGCTGGTTGAAGATCGGGACGGGGTGCAGGAGCGCATGAAGCGCGTGGGCATTCCGACCGCCGTGCACTACCCGCGTCCGCTGCATCATCAACCCGCCTATCAGGGACTCTGCGACGCGACTTTCTGCCCGGTCAGCGAGGATCTGGCGCGACGCGTGATCAGTCTGCCGATGAGCGCCGATCTCGGCGAGGCGCAACTCGAGCAGGTGGCGCAGGCGCTGGCTGAGGCAACGCGTCGCTGAGAACTGGGGATGCTAGCGCTCGGGTGTTCAGCCGCGTTCGCGGTGAATGACCGATTTCAAGAGCTGCCAGGTCGGGTAGATTACGAAATCGTGCAGCGGCACGAAGATCCGGTAGAGCGGATAGCCGACTTCAGGCAGCGGTAGGCGTCGCGTGTGTATCGGCGCTGGCGTCGTGATCGTGTACCACAGATAGCGCCAGCGATCCCGGTAGCGCTCACGTTGTGAAAATAACAGCGGTGAAAAAATGGACGCGGAATCGGGCAGAAATCGTGGTGCCGTGGGCTTGACCGCAAGCGCTGCCACCACGGCGCGAGCGAGCTTGCCTATCGACGCTGCCTGACGCACGACGCCGGCAACGCTCTCCGGCAGCGGGGCGCCGCCGAGCTCCGTAGCGAGCAGAAGCCCGAGGTGCAGGATTCTGACCGAACCAGTCTCCGCCGCCATGGCGGCGATGCGCGTCCATTCGAGGTTCGGATACTTGCGCAGACACGCCGCTACGTCGCTGATCATCTGCAGGCGCTTCCATTTGCCCTTGGCGCCTACCAGACACATTACCAGTAGAGAATCTTCCGCACACATCACGCGCAGCGCTACTCCCTGCAGCATCAGCATCCGTGAGCGACGCCAGAACCCCTCGTAATCCGTTTCAAAGGAATAACGTCGGGCGGTGAGCGACCAGTGGGGCTCAAGAGAAATATCGCCACGCGTGAACAGAAATTCCTTAAAATCCGCGACGAAGCGCTCGAATTCAGCGGGCGTCAAGACCTCTGAATTCCGATAACCCTCCGCTTCCAGGACATCGATCAGCGACTTCAAATCATTCCGACGCACCAGAAAATCCAGGTCGTTAAAATTGCGCAGCGCAATCGATCCATAGAACTCTTCGGCCGTCACGGCACCCTTGTAGTTGATGGTGTGAATTGACCGTGATTCGAAGATGCGATACAGGCGCAGCAGTTCGGTGGTGAAAAGCTCGCTCTTCAAGGCGGTAATTTTTGAGCGCACGCGCAGCGTGTCGAGCACCTTGGGGGGAATGCCGAGGCCCTCAATTGAGCGAAGATTGCGGTACATGACTGGTGCCACATAATTGCGCTCTACGGCAGCGAGCCATGCTACCCAGTCGACTCTCCCACTGACGAGAGCCCTGATCTGCGCGATCTCCTGCTCGCCAATATCGAGGCGTGAGGCGAGACACATCAGCTCGAATTCCGAGCCCGCCGTGCGAACGAGCGCGCTCTCAGCGCTCACGCCGCACCTTTCTTGACGGCGGAGCCCGTCGACACCGTGATATCCAGGGCATCTGCCGCATCGTCGGGTTCGATCTTCGAGACGTTCCGACCCATCAGACTCAACGCAATGCGACGTGGCCGATCGGCGTAATAAACGGGAAGCTTCCAGTCCGCATCGACGTTGTGACGCCAGCGCATATAGCGCGGCGACGGCACGGCGGAAAATCGCAGAAATCCCAACTGCGCTCGACTGCTCCCACTCAATGTGCGCAAG
>JBEKUL010000134.1:0-7711 GCA_049515055.1 Steroidobacteraceae bacterium
AAAGATTCTTGAACGCGAACTGCACGGGCTTGCGTACGTCACCAGTGTGCTGCCGGTCGAGACGAATATCGTAATATTCACGCTGGACGATCGCCTCAGTACGGACTCATTCCTGCAACAGCTGCAACACGAAAACGTACGTGCGCTGAGCCTGGGGCAGCAAAGCATCCGATTTGTGTTTCATCTCGATGTCAGTGATAGCCAGCTGGAAGCTCTGCTCGCAGCCCTGCGCGGCGTGCGCGTGCCGGCTGCTTGAGCCACAGGAGCTGCATCCATGGATAAGAAGCAAGACACGATCAGGACACGCGACGGAGTCACAATCTTCTACAAGGACTGGGGTACGGGCCAGCCGATTGTCTTCTCTCACGGCTGGCCTCTGTCCTCGGACGATTGGGATCCCCAGCTGATGTTCTTTCTGAATCACGGCTATCGCGTCATCGCGCACGATCGACGCGGTCACGGTCGCTCGAGTCAGACGAGTGACGGCCACGATATGGATCACTATGCCGATGACTTAGCGGCTCTTACCGAACACCTTGGATTGCAGAAGGCCATTCACGTGGGACATTCCACCGGCGGCGGGGAGGTAGCCCGCTACATCGCACGCCACGGCGACAGCCGCGTCGCCAAGGCCGTGCTGATCAGTGCGGTGCCTCCGATCATGGTGAAGACGCCGGCTAATCCAGGTGGCATTGCCAAAGAGGTCTTCGACGGCTTTCAGGCGCAGGTGGCCGGCAACCGCGCGCAGTTTTATCTTGATCTGGCCGCCGGGCCCTTCTACGGCTTCAATCGTCCCGGCGCGAAGGTGATCGAGGGCGTAATTCGCAACTGGTGGCGGCAGGGGATGATGGGGGGCGCCAAGGCCCATTACGACGGCATCGTTGCCTTCTCTCAGACCGACTTCACGCCGGACCTGAAGAAGATCGCCGTCCCGATGCTGGTCATGCACGGGGATGATGATCAGATCGTGCCCTATGCGGATGCGGGTCCTCTGACAGCGAAGCTGGTAAAGAACTCGACGCTCAAGACCTATCGGGACTTCCCGCACGGAATGTGCACCACCCAGGCAGCCACCATCAACGCCGACTTGCTCGAGTTCTTCAACTCGTAGCTGATCACCAGACCCAGGGCGTCGACTAAGGAGAGTCAGATGCGAATTGCGCTCGCCTGCCTGTTCGTATTGTGGAGCATAACGGTGCGCTCTCAGGCAGCGGCCACGGCCGCAGTCGGCGAGGGCTTCGATACCGTGATCGTAAACGGTCACATCATCGATGGCACCGGCTCGCCCTGGTACACGGCGGATCTGGGTATACGCGCGGGACGCATTGCGGCGATCGGCAATCTCTCGGCCTCGGCGCGCCGGCAGACGATCGATGCCGGCGGGCGCGTCGTGGCGCCGGGTTTCATCGATATGCTGGGGCAATCCGAGCTGACGATCCTGGTGGACCCGAGGCTGCCGTCGAAGATCTACCAGGGCATCACGACGGAGATCACCGGAGAGGGCAATTCGGTGGCGCCGCTAAACGACAAGATCATTGCGAACGAGGGCGACTACGCGCATTTCAGGATTACGCCCGACTGGCGCACTCTGCGGCAATACTTCGCGAGGCTCGAGCGCGAAGGCATCGGCATCAACCTCGCGAGCTATGTAGGGGCGACCACGGCGCGGCGCATGGTGCTCGGAGATGCTGACGTACAGCCGAGCCCAGAGCAGCTCGCGGCGATGCGCGCGCTGGTGCGCCAGGCGATGCAGGACGGGGCCGTCGGGCTGTCGAGTGCGCTGCAGTACGCGCCGGCGCCCTATGCGAAGACGGAGGAGTTGATCGCGCTGGCAAGCGAGGTTGCGCGCTACGGTGGTATCTACGCCACGCATATTCGCAGCGAGGGCGATGGTGAGACCGCAGCCATCGACGAGGCGGTGCGCATTGGCCGCGAAGCGCACATACCGGTTGAGATCTGGCATCTGAAGGTCGCCGGCAAAGCCAATTGGGGCAAGATGCCGCAGCTCATCGCTCAGATCGAAGCAGCGCGTGCCAGTGGGATTGACATCAGCGCCAACACCTACGCCTACCCAGCCTGGTTCAACGGTTTTTCGGCTTTTGTACCGCCTTGGGCACACGATGGCGGCAACGCGGCCCTGATCGAGCGGCTGAAAGATCCGGCCACACGCGCGCGCATCCGCAATGACTTACTCACCCCGGAGAGCAATTGGGACAACGAGTGGCAGGAGATTCCAGGTCCGGAGGCGATTCAGATTGCCGTGGTGCATGAGCCGAGCCTGCTGGCGCTGCAGGGCAAGCGGCTGTCCGCGGTGGCCGAGGAATGGCACGAGGACCCGATCGACGCGCTGTGCGATCTGCTGATCAAAGACAACGCACAAACATCAGTCGCGGTGTTCGGCATGAGTGAACCGGACGTGGCGCTGGCGCTGAAGCAGCCCTGGGTCTCTATCGACAACGATTCCCAGGGCACCGCGCCTGAGGGTCTGCTCGGCCAGGCGCATCCGCACCCGCGCGCCTACGGCACTTTCCCGCGCATTCTGCGCAAATTCGTGCGCGAGGATCATCTGCTGACACTGGAAGATGCGATCCGCAAGTTCTCAGCGCTGCCGGCGCAGCGCCTGCGACTGAGCGATCGCGGCGTGCTCAAGCAGGGTATGTGGGCCGACGTGGTGATCTTCGATCCGGCCACGATCCGTGATCTGGCGACATTTGAGCAGCCCAATCAACTCTCAGAAGGCATGCAGTACGTGCTGGTGAACGGCGTGGCGGTGATAGCCGAGGGAAAAATGACAGGCGCGCGCCCGGGCCACGTGCTGCGCGGCCGAGGCTACGTTGCCTCTTGAGCCGTGCGCTCGTCGGCGGTGCCCTGCAGACGCATTACGCGCCGACCAAACCCGGCGTAAAATCGCTGATGCACAGCGGCCCGAGCGCTCTCAGTTCGAAGTCAGTCCGTACACGTCAAGCTCTCCGGAAACGGTAGTGGAGCCGTAGACGCCGCCGGTGTTGTTGCCGCGCGTTCCCAAATACACCTTTCCGTTCGCGATGGTCGGGAGCGTGAACTTGATCGCATTGCCTGCCACATCGGTGCTCACCTTCGAGCTGTTCCAAAGTTCGGTGGTGACGTTGGTCGCGTTGTAGGCGTGCAGCACCGCCGGGCCGCAGGCTCCAGACTGGTTGGTGCAATAGCTGTTGTTGTTCACAGCCCAGACCAGACCGTTGTTGGTTCCTGCCGCTGAGATCGACGGGGTGCTGCCGGGCCAGCCGATAGAATTGGAGGAGGAGCCCACACGAGTGAACTGCGGGATGGCTGGGTTGAGCTGATATGCGGTCATTGGACCGCCGCCCCCAACCAGATAAAAGTAATTGTTCCAGAATGCGCCGGTGGCGAAGATGGAGTGCCCGAGATCGATTTTCTGCACGGCCGCTGCGTCCCCCGAGCCACCGAGCGCATCGCGATTGAGCACATAGAGGTTGCTGTCTTTGCCGCCGCCCATGACCAGCCGCGGTATGGGACTGCCCGCCGGCAGATCGGCCAGCACGGCCGCGCCGCCAGAGCCGAAATCCTGATCGTCCATATAATCCGAGTTCTGATCGGTGGGCGTGAAGTAACTCGCGACGCTCAGAGCGCTCGTCAGCTTCAGCATCGAATCACCGTAATCGTTGTTCGGTGCCGTGGCACTCGTGGCGTCAAAGAATCCGTTTCCGGTGATGAAATACAGATTGTTGCTTGAATCAGCGGCCGGAGCGCCGCCCGCCATCCAGATGCCGCCGTTTTGTTTGTTCGGCGTCACATTGAACACCGCCGTGCGTGTGAATGAGGAGCCGTCATAGCTGTAGCCCATCATCCAGCCATACCAAGGGCTGGTATCCTCATGCGAGGCCCAGGCGATGTACACGACGCCATTGACCAATGCCAGCCCGCTTCGCTGGTTTTCCTGCCGCGGATTGAAAGTATCGGTGCTGCCGCCGTCGCCGCTGCCGGGATAGGTTCCGGCAATCAGCACTGGAGAGCCGGGGAGTTCGCTGCCGGTCGTCACATCAATGGCGTGCAGGCGCTGATAAAAGACATTGCCGGCGGAATTCACGGATTTGGAGACGACGTAGAGGGTGCCGCTGTCCGGGTCGATGACCGGCGTGCCTATGACGCCCACTTCCGGTGAGATATCGCCGTCGCCAGATCCGACGAGATGACCCGTGGGGCCGGAGGGCACCGTAGTCTCACCGCTAGTGCCCCCGTGGTTGCTATCGATCAGACTGACCGTCCAGAGCTGCACGCAGGGGTCGGCGTCGGCGTCGAATGCGAACAGGCTGTCATGCGCGGTCGCGACAAACACCACGTTGTGCTGCGCGCCATTCACCGTCACGTTAGCGACCCAGAGCGGTTGCGCGTAGATGGCGCCGTCGGCGGTGCAGGAGTAGAGCTTGCCGAAGCTCGTAGTGTTCACATTGGCTGGCGTCAGTGCATATTCCTGCGTATTCGCGCCGTCGCGATACAGGTCGTTGTGGTAGGTGAACACGCCCGTCAGACCCGTGACCGCGACGATCGCGCTGCTCGACATCGACGGATCGCTCACACTGGTCGCGACGACGCTGTGCGTGCCTGCGGCGGAGCCCGGGGTGTACAGACCAGTGCCGCTAATGGTGCCAACCGTGCTGTTGCCTCCCTGCACGGTGTCCACGTACCAGGTTGCACCGCCGCCTGCGGTGACGGTCGCCGTGAACTGCTGCGACTGCCATAGGGTGATCGCGGCGATCGTCGGCTCGACACTCACGGTGCTGCTCCCACCACTCTGGGTGGTGACACTCAGAGCGCTGGAGGGGGCCGAGACATTGGCCGGAGTGGCGGTGTCGAAGGCGGCGACCTGGAAGGAGTAGGTTGTAGCGGCGTTCAGGCCGGTGACGGGATAGGAGGTGCCGCTCGTGACGGTGGCGATCGGTGTGCTGCCGCCGTTGGAATAGACGTAGTAGCCGCCCAGACCCGGGCCGCCGGTATCGCTCGAGGCGCTCCAGCCGAGCGTGAAGCCGCTGGCGGTGATGTTCGAGGCCGCAAGCCCAGTGGGCACGCTCGGTGGCGGGGTGGTGCTCGAGGCGCTCACGATCGTGACGTTGTCGAACAGCGCCGTGCTCAGCACACCGGCATCGTGGCTGGAGACGGCCAGTCCCACGTAGGCCGAGGAGGCCATCGTGATGGTGGTCTGGCCCAGTGAGGTCCAGGTGGAGCCATTCGGGGAGAGATAGGCGGTGAAGACATTACCGGCGCGCACGAGGCGCACCCAGTAAGGTGTGGAGACGATCGGACCGTAGGTGATATCGCTGCTGCCGCCGCCGGTGCTCGAGCGCACCTGATAGACCACGCCGTTACTGGGAGTGATGGCGACGAAGGCGTCGGTGGCGCCGGTCGCGAGGGTCTCGCGGATCATCACGCCGGCCTTGGCCCAGGGGCTGGTGTTGGTCTGACTGACCACGCGCGCGGTGATGGAGCCATTCCCGCTGAGGCCTTCCTCGACGAACTGGAACGCATCGGTGCTGCCCCAGATGTCCGCGCCCGAGCCATTGACGGTGTAGACCCCGCCGCTGAGCGAATAGGAGCCGGCGGCCCCGACCGCACCGATGTCGCCGTTACTTAAACCCGAAGTCTGGCTCGCGGCGAGAATGGACCGGTTCAGATTGGCTGCGAGCGCTTTAGGTGTGGTCGTTGAGGATGCCGTGACTGAGTTGTGCGCAGACTGTGCCACCGTGGACTGACCGACGGTGCTTGATGTGGTCGATGCGGGCGTGGGCGCGACGATGACCGCGGGTGTAGCGGCTGGGGCGGCCGTCACTGCCGATGGCACGTAAGTCACATGATGAATCTCGGATCCCGACACGCCACTGATGTAGTAAAGCCCGCCGATGATCGGGTCGGCGGCGAGCGCGCAAATCGGGCCACCGCTCGAGAGAAAGTCACGCACTGCCACCGGATTGTCTTGGGCATCGAACTCAAACGCCTTGATCCACTGGCCGACGCTGTCAGCGTGGAAGTAGACATTGCGATCGGTCGCCGGAAAACCGCTGCCCTGGTACCAGGCGCCACCGATCGAATCGCTGCCGTCGAACAGCGGCCCGGAGACCAGTGCGCCATTCGGGGCACGGGTACCGAGCGTCACCGCGAGTGGCTCGCCGTTTTCACCAAAGCCCGCCCAACGAGCGTCCGCTCCGCCGTGCAACCAATCGATCGCCGGACGATCCCGCACCAACAGCTCCGAAACCACCGGTGCTGACAAGGCAGAATAGTCGGTGAGCGCATTGCCGACGCCTTCGTAGAGCGGGCCGCCGTAGTTCCTGCGCTCGGCGCTTGCGACTACCAACGATTCCCAGGTGCTGTAGCCACGATCGCCGATGTAGAGCGTTCCCGGTCGAGCGTCCGCCGCGAGCGCGCTGCCCGATCCGGGTCGTACCGTGAAGTGCTGAGGATCATGCAGACCGAGTTCCCAAACGCGCGAGCGGGGTGCCCGAGGCTCTGTCGCGTCGTAGAACGGATTGCCCGCGACGCCATCGCCGGTCGCGGCGTCGAGCCGCAGAATCTTTCCGGACAACGAGTCCACGAGCTGCGCTCGAAAGGCACCGACGTTTTCGGCTGCGGTCATCAGCCCCATATCCAGGGCTTGCTGATATTGAGTGTTGGAGTCGCTGCCCGCGTCCTGCTCCGTGGCACTGGCGCCGTCGCCGCACGATGCGAACAGCGTGCCGTCGCTACCAAACGCGAGTGCGCCTGAACCTTGTGCGGAGTCGGTTACCACGCAACCCGTCGGCGAGCCGCCGACGACCGGGGTCTCACCCAGAAGGATTCGGCGGCTCGCGTAATCAACAACGTTCGCGCTGCTGTAGTCCTGCGCGCCGGCCGGCCGGATGAGTTGGTAACGAACCAGCCGGGCTAACGTCGCGCCACTGGACGCATGCTGGCCGGCGCGGTAACCGACGCCGCAGACTTCAGGGCCGATCGAGGGCGTATCGCAATTCGCGAGGCGCTGCGGTTCGACAGCGTAGAACAAATAGAAGTAGCCGTTCCGCTGGAATTGAGGATCGAGCGCGAAGCCAGTCAAACCCAGCGAGCCGATGGTGCTGACTTCATCCGACACATCGATCAGAGGCATACCGCTTGGCGTCGGCCCAGCGGCGATCCAGACGCGTCCCGCGCGTTCCCATATAAACGCGCGGCCATCGGCGGACACGACAATTCCCTGTGCGCCGTTCCATGCCAGCCCGTCCGGACGAGGCAAGGTGGTATCGATGAAACCAGCTGGCAGCGAGCTGGCCGCTGCCATCACATTCCACACGGCAAGCAGCATGAGACCGCAGAGCGTTTGCCAAGTGCGCCGAAAAGTGTGTCTATTTGTTCTTGTCACACGCAACTATCCCTGTCACATCGCAATTACATCGCACGAGCGGCGAGCCCGCGCGTCGTCCCCTGCTGTACTGGTTCCGAGCGTCTACGTTTCTGGCCGCGATGCGGCTTGGAGTATTGAGACCAATCACATCACGATTTCAAGATATGAAATCGTAACCTTTCGGTGCAACCTTATCCGGTGTTTTCGACGCTGAACATAATGTCGAGTCCCGAATTACATAATAGGTAGCGCTGTCGATTTTAAATTCGAGTTTTCTCAGGACTTACCTCACTGGCGTGGCCGGCGCGCCGGGCGGCTTGGCGTATCGCCAGTGCGGGCCAG
>JBEKUL010000135.1:0-7632 GCA_049515055.1 Steroidobacteraceae bacterium
ATCGTCCACAACGGCAACGAACGCATTGGTATCCTGACCGCTCGGCATGCTCGGGAGCTCAAGTGCTCAGATCGCGTGATTCTGGGAACCGACAGTCCGGCTGGTTCGGGCGTGCAACCACTCGGAATACTGCGTCTGATAGCTCTGCTGTCCAGCATGGCGGATATTCCGGCGGAGGAGGTGTTCTGTTACGCGACCGGCAACACGGCACGCCTGCGTGGTCTGGACAGCGGTGAGATTGCAGTGGGCCGCGCCGCGGATCTGGTGTTTCTTGATCGCGCGCAACACACGGCCGGACGTGATTTACTCGAGAGCGTGCGGCTAGGGGACATCCCGGGCGTGGGCATGGTGCTGGTGGACGGTGTGGCTCGCTGTATGAGAAGTCGCAATACGCCGCCGGCAACGCAAGTGCCGGTGATTCTCGCATGAGGAGTGCTGCATCGGTGGATCTCGACAGAACAGACACGGACTATCCGCACGCAGGCAATCCAAGCGCTTTTAATCCGACCAGCGCTGATATACGCGCTCTGATCAGTCACGGGCCCATCAGCGCACTTCAGTTTGCGGTATTGGCAGTGTGTGTTGGTCTGAATATGCTGGACGGGTTCGACGTGCTGGTCATGTCATTCACCGCCTCGGGCGTCAGCGCCGAATGGAAGATCACAGCCGGCGAGCTCGGATTGCTCCTGAGCGCCGGGCTGGTGGGCATGGCAGCGGGGTCGCTGTTTCTGGCACCGCGAGCCGACCGAATCGGCAGACGCGCCATCATCATCCTTTGCGTGTTCATCGTAAGCGCCGGCATGCTGTTGTCCGGATTCTGCCACAGTGTCCTGCAGCTCGGCGCGCTGCGCGTGATTACGGGCATCGGTATCGGCGGCATTCTGGCGAGTGCGACGGTAATGGTTTCCGAATTCTCGTCCGCGCGCTGGCGCAGCACCGCCAGCTGCCTGTATACCTGCGGCTACTCCATCGGCGGCACCGCAGGCGGCGCCATCTCGGCCCTCTTGATTGCGCGCTACGGCTGGCGGTCGGCATTTCAATTCGGCGCCCTGGCCTCGGCAATCATGTTGCCCCTGGTGTATTGGGGCCTTCCGGAGTCGGTGGATTTTCTAATCACACGTCAGCCGTCGGAAGCACTATCTCGCCTCAACCTGCTTCTCAAGCGCATGCGCCGTGCGACGTTCGTCAGCCTGCCGGCGGCGACGCCGTACGAACAGGCACCCAAGGGCGCGGCTGTGTGGCGATTGTTGTCAACCCCGCTCGTGCGCTCGACCACCCTGATCTGGACCGCGTTCTTTTTCATGATGGCCGGCTACTACTTCGTGTTCAGCTGGACGCCGCGACTTTTGACGGTCAGCGGCCTCACCGCCGCGCAAGGTATTACGAGCGGCGTGCTGCTGAGTCTTGGCGGCATTGTCGGCACCGTTGTGTTCGCCTTCATTGCCGCAACTACCGAGATACGCCGCCTGACTTGTCTTTCCCTGCTGGTCGCCAGCGTGCTGATGGTGCTATTTGCGCTCTCGCTCACGAAGCTGGATCTGGCGATGGTTCTTGGTGTAATGCTCGGTGGAGTGGCAACGAGTGCCATGGCCGGCTTCTATGCGCTCACGCCGATCCTATATCAGCCGGACACGCGTGCCACGGGCATGGGATCGGCGATCGGCATTGGCCGTCTCGGCGCTATCTTGTCGCCCATTGCAACGGGCGAGCTCATCGATCTTGGTTGGCATCCGATGCAGCTGTACCTGGTTTTTGCAAGCGTATTTCTGGTGGCCATGCTGGGCTTGCTGGGACTGGCGGCGCCCGTTGCCGCGCCGGTGCTTGTGCGCGAGGCCGCCTGAAGATGACGCACCGTAGTGGGGGCGTTGCGGTAGCTGCATCGTGATCAAAGCCGGCGTGCTGTCGCATGTCCGGGTGCTCGATCTGACGCGAGTCCTGGCCGGACCTTGGGCGACTCAGATCCTCGGGGATTTGGGCGCCGAAGTCATCAAAGTCGAGCGGCCGGTCTGCGGAGACGAAGCGCGCGCCTGGGGGCCTCCGTACCTGTCGGGCACCGGCCTGTCCGCCTACTACCTGTGTGCCAACCGCAATAAGAAATCGATCGCCGTGGATCTGGCGCAACCCGACGGCGCAGAGATCGTGCGACGACTGGCAGCTCAATGCGACATTCTGGTTGAGAACTTCAAGGTTGACGGCCTGAAGCAATACGCATTGGACTACGACTCACTGCGGGCGAATGATCCGCGTCTGATCTACTGCTCGATTACTGGCTTTGGTCAGACCGGTCCTGAGGCGCAACGCTCCGGTTATGACGCAATGATTCAGGCCATGAGCGGACTCATGAGTGTCACGGGAAGAGCGGCCGGCGAGCCTGGGGAAGGTCCGCAGAAGGTGGGCGTCGCCGTGAGCGATGTCATGACCGGGTTGTACGCCACCATCGCCGTTCTCGCGGCGCTCCAGCACCGCGAACGCTCCGGTGTGGGCCAATACATTGATGTGGCGCTGTTGGACGTCCAGGTGGCCTGCCTGGCGAACCAGGCCATGAATTTCCTGACCGTCGGGGAGTCGCCGCTACGCCTGGGCAATGCACATCCGAGCATCGTGCCATACCAGGACTTCGCGACTGCCGACGGCCGTTTGATGCTGGCAGTGGGCAACGACGAACAATTCGCGAGACTTTGCGATGCGGCAGGCCATCCGGAGTGGGCCACGGACGAGCGTTTCAGCTCGAACCGTGCGCGTGTGGAGCACCGCCGCGCGCTGGTGCAGATGATTGCTGAGGTCACGCAAATGCAGAGCACACACTTCTGGCTGCGTGCGCTGCAGGCGGTCGGCGTGCCATGCGGCCCGATCAATACGATTGCCGAGATGTTTCGGGAGCCTCAGGCGCGCTCGCGCGGTCTGCAAGTAGAGATGGCGGGCGCAGACGGGCGCCCAATTCCCCTGGTTGCGAGCCCACTGCGTCTGTCGGAATCACCCGTAAGCTACCGCCGAGCTCCGCCAACGCTAGGACAGGACACGCGCAGCGTCCTGCGCTCACTACTGCATGTGACAGACGATGAATTGGATGCACTGCAATCACGCGGACTCATTGAGGATGCCGCTCCTAGGGAACCGGGCGGCGGTCGCGCCTAATCAAATGGCCAAGGCATTGACTCAGGCAGCGTGATAGCGGGCGGCGTTGACGGGACTTGCCGAGGCGGGCTTTGGTCGACCGCCCGCCACCACGGCGTTACCTCATGTTCGCGTGCCGGCTCGACAGACTCACCCAGTCGCGGCATCAGGAGCCGCACGCCATTATTCGCACTCAGGGTAAGAAGCGATTCGACCGGCTGGTCCCAATCATGGGTCGCGAGGGCAAAGGTGCCCCAATGGATGGGCAGAAATGTGCCACCGCCTAACAGCTCGAGCGCCTGAAACGCATTCTCAGGACCGAGGTGTATATCACCCCAGGCCGGGTGGTAGCCGCCCACTTCCAGCATAACGAGATCAAACGGACCCATGCGCTCGCGGATGGTGGCGTATTCAGTAGTCAAACCGGTATCGCCGCTGAAGAATACGCTGTGGCGAGAAGATCGAATGAGCATCGATGACCAGAGCGTGGCGTTGCGGTCGTGCAGGCTGCGACCGGAGAAATGCTGGGACGGCGCGGCGGTCACGGACCAGTCCGTGCCCTTTGGTCTGTGAGTCTCCCACCAGTCCAGCTCGACAATGCGTTCCGCCGGCACTCCCCAGGCCTCCAGATGCGCGCCGACACCGAGCGAGGTGACGAAGGGCACGCCGAGTTTCGCCAGCTCGCGAATCGTCGGATAATCGAGGTGGTCATAGTGATCGTGAGACACGATTACCAGGTCGATCGGCGGCAGTGCCCGCACTGCGATCGGCACCGGCTGGAAACGCTTCGGACCGATGAGGCGCGAGGGCGAAGCGCGCGGCCCCCACACGGGATCCGTGAGCACGCGATATCCATCGATTTCGATCATCACGGTGGAGTGACCCAGCCAGGTCACCCGCAGCCCCGAGTCCGGTGCCTTGGACCAGGCGGTGCGCGGACTGACCGAGGGAAGCTGCCGGCGAGGAACACGTCGCTCACCTGCGCACAGAAAGTCCGATAACGAGGGCATCTTGGCGCTGGGGTCGCGCAATCCCGGCAATATCGGGTGAATGTTCTGAAAGCCCTGTCCGACCCAGCGCGCAGAAGCCTTCATGCGCTCGAGGCGCAGCCCGTCTGCCCGTTTGCCCAGAGATCTCATGCGCGTAAGCAGGAATCTACAGCGCCCGACACGTTGATTCCCGCTTGCGCGGGTGCGACAAAGTCGTCAAGCCGGCATTTTGCGCTTGGTGTATTCGCGCGCCGCCATCACGACCTTCTCCTCGTCGCCGGGAAGCATACGCATCCCCGCATCGATGCTCTGATTGTGAGTTGAGCCCGGCGGCCCAGTGCCCAGCCATTGCACGCCGTTCTTCTTGGCTGCGAGCCGAACGCGTTCAAGCGCATCCACCAGCCTGGGATCAGACAACACCTTCCTGCGCTCCTCCGCCGACATCGGTTTGATCGCGTCCCAGCCCAAAATGGACCAGGAGTTGTCGCTCGGACCGGGCTCGGCGAAGGCCAGGCCCTTGATGGCCATGATCTCCTCGCAATTCTCCACCGCGTGGCGGTTCTCCAGCTTGAAGCCCATGGAGATCTCGCCCTTGGGATTGAGTGGCCAGGTGTCGGCTACCGCCAGATAGTCCGTGCCGCTTAAGCCCCAGACATGGGCGGCGAAGACCTGGCTGCCCGAGCCGCGCGAACCCTCGATGGGCAAGTGGGGAATGCCCGGAAGGGTGTACTTGGTGCGCGCACACGAGATGGCAATCTCGCCGGCTTCCGGCGAATGCATCTCGCAGATCAGGACACCGTGCGCGCCCGCCGCAAGCGCCTGCTGGATTTGCCAGGCGTTGGCGCGCATCGACGGCCCGTCGAAGCCCACCGCCGGCAGAGTCACGAACACCATGGGCGTGCGGTGACCAGACGGTGTGGGACCGCCATCCGCCATGCCCTGCATGAAATTGCGCAGGTTCGAGAAGTCTAAGCTGCCATTCTCCATCTCGTAGTTGATGGCATCGCAATAGGTCTTGACCATGCGCATGCCCTCTTCATATCCTTCCGGCGCTCCGGACGGCATATAAACGTTGTAATAGACGACCTGATTGTCCTCCCATAGCTCGATCGCCTTGTTGACGCGGCGCGGCTTGTAATTGGGATCGGCCGTGGAAATCTGCGGCAGGGTGCGGGCCCAGTTCTTCTTGACACCGCCGCCTTTGCTGGCGGAACCGAAATAGTTCGGGCTGTCGAGCATGGTGCGCGTGGGCGCACTTTGCGCCTGCGCCTGCGTTGCCGCCGCCAGGCCGGCGCCGATGAACGCGCCTCCCGCCAGGAATTCACGCTTCTTCATGTCCATTGTTTCACCCCCGCCTCAGGTTGGTTGAAAATCGTCCCTGCTTCAGTGCTTCGGGACCTTTCTCGCGCGCCACGACATTCACGCAGATTTGTTGTCGGCTAGCGCGGAACGAACTTCTGCACGCGCATACCCTGATTGACGTCCCCGACATAGACGGCGCCGTCCGCGCCAACGGCAATCGCATGTCCCCAGTAAATCTCCCCGTCGTAATTGCCGAAGCGACTCCATCGGGCGAGGATTTTGCCGGAGAGATCACTCTTGACCAGCTCTTCATGTCCTGCAGCATTAGCGAAAGTTCCGTTGCCGCCATAAACGGTGTACAGCAAATTATCCCTTCCAACGGCGACATCCCAAGGCTTACCCAGTTCATCGGACTTCCACATTCTCAAGAATTTACCGTTCGGGTCGAATACCTGGATTCGGGAATTTTCACGATCGGCAACGTAGACCAATCCTTGCATATCCACCGCTATTCCATGCGGAGTATTGAATTCACCGGGGCCGCTGCCTTTATGGCCCCAATCGAGCAGGAATTTGCCGCTGGCAGAGAACTTCGCGACGCGGCTGTTTCCATAACCATCGCTGATATAAACGCTGCCGTCCGGAGCGAATGCGATAGCAGTTGGGGCATTGAAGTGCGTGCCATCCAAACCCGGCGTACGCTCCGTACCCAGGGTGAGAAGGAGCTGTCCATCATTGGAGAACTCGAAGACTTGCTGCAGCGCTGTATCGGTAACCCACACGTTATCGTGGCGATCCACACCGAGGCCGTGAGGCGATACGAAGCGATTCTTCCCCCAAGCAGCAAGCTGCTTACCCGTTTTTCCATCAAAGCTGAGGATCGCCGGCGAGGGGATCGGACTGGGTTGCCATGTCGGGGCCGGTGGCGGACACGCGCCTTCCCCACCTAAGCAGAGAGAGGAATTCTCAGCCCGATTAAAAACGAAGACGTGATTGTGAGAGTCGACTCCCACACCTGATATTTGTCCCAACGCGAAATCCGGAGGCAGCTGCGGCCAACCGTGTACGACGACATAAGGCGCATCCGCTTTTTCTTGTCCGGAAACGGCCGAAATCGACGCGGGCAAGATTGCGAGAAAAGCAATCGGCCTAAGAGATTTCCACATTCGCCTAAAACCCCCTTGTTTTTAGACTCGGGATTTTAGCATGACCAGATTCAGGACCTCGGCAATGGGCTACCAGCGATATTCGGTCGACAGCTCGAACACGCCCTGCACAGTCGATTGTGTGATCGGACTGTCACTGGCGCTGCCGCTGAGACGGTTCCACGCCATGTCTGTATTGATCAACCAGTGCGCTGTGAGGAAGCGGCTGGCGCTGAAGCCCACTCCAAAAGCCGTAGAGCCGCCGTGAGCGTCATAGACTGGATACCCCGAGGCCGCGGCCTGGGCGGCCGATACTCCGAAGACTTTTCGCATGTATTGGCTGTTGGAGAACGTGATTGTCGGGCCGGCGAACATGACGAAGGTTTTTGAGCTCCCCGGCAGCGGCATGTAAGCGTCCAGATCGCCCAGCAGTCCGTTGGCACCGCCGACAATGCGCCGCACGTCGGCACGCAGAATCAACGGGAACTCTTTCGAGATTACATAGGAGCCGAACAGCTTGACCACGGGTGCGGCGCTGATGTCGCCCAGGCCATGAAGGTGCTGATATTCGTCCGACATAGGGCGACCGAGGTCGTAGCCGATCGAGACTCCCGCGCGATAATTGGTGCCGCGCACCAGGTTTACGCCAAGACCCTCTCCGATGGAGGCGAAGGCGACGTCCCGGTAAAGAATGACGATGACGGGGGCGGGCGTCTCCCGGTATGAGCGTGCGCCGTCGTACCGGGGCATTGCCGCCACCGCCGCGCCGAGCACGACGCGCCAATCCTGCAGATTAGGATCGAACAGCTTTTCCAGAATGGTGCCGCCCGGATACTGCCATTCCTGCAGCGGCGAGGGTGTCTGCGAGAAGGCGCTCCGGGGAACGCATGCATACAGAACGAAGGCCAGATAAGTAAGCCAGCGCGCCACGATCACTGTTCTGAGGAAATGGCATCGCATCCTGCTTTCAGCCCGGCGCTGTCTTCACTGCACGGGAGACACACGTATTTGAAGCCTTATTCATGTGGATCGGGCACCCCTCGGTTCAGCGGCTTCATAGTCTGCTCATTCAGCAACGCGCG
>JBEKUL010000136.1:0-7494 GCA_049515055.1 Steroidobacteraceae bacterium
ATTCCTATCGCGACTGCTATCTGGATCTGGATCCGACCTACAAGGATCCGCATGGCCGCCCGCTGCTGCGCATGACTTTCGATTACCAGCCGAACGACATCAAGATGTCGGACTATATGCTCGAGCGCGTGGCCCAGATCGGCGCGACGCTCAATCCCAAGCATATGATCAAGGGACGTGTGGGCACGCCCTATAGCATCGTGCCCTACCAAAGCACCCACAACACCGGTGGCGCGGTCATGGGCACGGACCCCAGCACGAGCGTCGTCAACCGCTATCTGCAGAGCTGGGATGTGCCCAACGTATTTGTCATGGGCGCATCGGTGTTTCCGCAGAACGCAGGCTACAACCCGACCGGCACCGTCGGAGCGCTGACCTATTGGAGCGCCGATGCGATCATCAATCGTTACCTGCGCGATCCGGGGCCGCTGGTACATGCGTGAAAGTGTGCGCGTTATCACGCTCATTGGGCTCATGGCCATCGGCGCAGAATCCTCGCCGGGCCTGGCGCTGGATCTGCAGGCGGCCGATCAGGTCGCGCGTGGGCACTATCTGGCGATCGCGGGCGATTGCGCGGCCTGTCACACCGCGCCCGATGGCAAGCCTTTCGCCGGCGGCCTTGCGATCGAGACGCCATTCGGCACATTGCTATCGGCCAACATCACGCCGGATCGCCAGGCCGGCATTGGTGCCTGGAGCGATGATGATTTCGTGCGCAGCATGCAGCAGGGCATCGCGCCCGGCGGCATGCACCTTTATCCCGCGATGCCCTATCCTTCCTTCACGCATGTGACGCGCGAGGATCTGCTGGCTGTGCGCGCCTATCTGTCGACGCTCGATGCGGTCAGCGATCCGGTTGTAACCAACCGCCTGCCGTTTCCATTCGATATTCGCGCGAGCGTGCTCGTCTGGAATGCGCTGAATTTTTCGGCCGGGGAATTTCGCAACGATGCGAGCCGATCGGCGGAATGGAATCGCGGCGCCTATCTGGTCAGCGGGCTTGGCCACTGCGGTACCTGCCATACGCCCAAGAATCTGCTGGGCGGGGATAAGAGCGGCGCGCCACTGAGCGGCGCCGCGGTGGTGGGTTGGTACGCGCCGCCCCTGGACAATAATGCACGCACGGGACTGGGCGCATGGCGCATCGAGGACATCGTTGCCTATCTGAAAACCGGATGGGGTGCCGGACAGGCCGCCACCGGCACGATGGCGCTCGTGGTGGCGGATTCCACCTCGCAGCTCTCGGACAGCGACCTGCACTCGATCGCGGTCTATTTGAAGGATATCGCGGCGCCGGCCCAGGTCCCTGCGCCTCTGGATAAGGCAACCCCGATCATGCGCTCGGGCAAAGCGCTGTATCTGGCCAACTGCTCGGCCTGCCATACCAGCTCGGGCGAAGGCGTCGCGGGACTTGCCCCGACCCTGGCCAGCAGCCCCATCGTGCAGGCTGCGTCGACCGATACTCTGATCGACGTGGTGCTCAATGGCGCGCAGGCCGTAGCCACAGATGCCGCTCCGACCGCCCCGGGAATGCCTGCCTTCGGCTGGCAGTTGTCCGATGAGCAGATTGCCGCGCTGCTCACGTATATCCGCAACGATTGGGGCAATGCTGGCAGCACGGTTGCCGCCAGCGACGTGCACTCTACACGGGGTCGCCACGCCGATTAGGGCGTGTCAACCCTGGAGAGGCTCGTCGCGTTACATATCACTGAAGACCGAATGGCGGGACTGGCGGCCGAGCGGGGCGTAGCCTTTGCGTTACCGTCTGACAGCGTCGCGTTGTTCGGGCCGATTTATAATGCGATTCAGCCGGCTTTAAGGTATTAGGATCAGGATCAGTGTTGGGTCACAAAGCCGGCGAGCGTGAGGAGTGAATATGATTAAGCGCTTAAAAGTCAATGGCTTACGTGCTGCCACGATCGCTTCGATCGCGGGCCTGCTCGTCGGCGCCCCGGCCCTCAGCTATGCCCAGCACGCAGGCGGTGGCGGCGGCCATGTGGGTGGCGTTGGCCATGTGGGTGGTTATGGGCATGTCGGTGGCTATGGGCGCGTCGGCGGCTTTCGCGGCGGCTATGGCTACGGTTGGCGCGGCGGCTGGGGATACGGGTGCTGCGGCTGGGGATGGGGCTGGGGCTGGCCCGGCTACGGACTCTGGCTCGCGACACTGCCGTACTACTATTCGACCTTGTGGTGGGACGGCGTGCCGTACTACTACGCCGATAACAATTATTACCAGTGGAACGGTACCGCGGGCGCGTATGAGTCTGTGGCACCGCCTCCAAACGCGGCGCAGGGTGCGCAGGGCGCAATGCAACCGGGCGGCACTGAACTGTTCGCCTATCCGAAGAATGGTCAGAGCCCCGAGCAGCAGGCGCGCGACAAACAGGAATGCAGTGGCTGGGCTGCGACGCAGACTGGACCCGGGAGCCCAGGCGCGCCACCGGCGCCGAACGCGTCGCCCCCGTCACCCCCGAGCAACGCGAATAACCTGCGCGCACAGGCTGCTTGCCTCGAGGGACGCGGCTACAGCGTGAGGTAACCACAGCGTGATGCCGTGGGCGTGCAAGCCCGCGGCATCATGCGTACTTCTCAGGCGCATCTTTCAGGCGCGTCGATCCAGGTACTCTTGCGCCAATCCTCTGAGCCGGGCGCCATCAAAACTCGGATCATGCCCTGCATGCACGGTGCGAGCCGGCAGCCTCGCCAAACGCCGCATCGTGCGCACATACGCTTCGATATCACTTCCAGGCAACTCGTCGAGCAGCGGGCCGTCGTAGATCGCATCGCCCGAAAATAGCGTCGCACTCGCAGCCTCCCAAAGACCCATACTGCCCGGCGAATGACCCGGCAGATGCAGGATCTCGAACATGCGATCGCCCAGATCCACGACATCGCCCTCCTCGACCCGCCGCGTCGCGGGCGCCGGTGGGCAGATCAGCGCGGAGAGCTCGAAGTCGGCACGCGGCAGCGCGGTCACGAAGCAGTCGCCCACTTCGTAACCTGCCCGCTCGAGCGATGAGATGAACTCCACCGGGTGCTCGGCTCGAATCAGGCTGAAATTGTCCGACGAGCGAGTCAGCTGCTGCGCTTCGGCCTCGTGCACGATGCGATCGCTGAACTCATGCAGCGAGCCAACGTGATCAATATGCGTATGGGTCGCCACCGCCGTAAGCGCCTTGTCGAATAAATGCGCCGCAGCCTCGGCCAGGCTCGCAATCCCCATACCGGTATCGATGATCAGATCGCGGTCGCGCCCGCGTACATGCCAGATATTGCACTGCATGACTCGAATCACGTGCGGTTCCCAAATGCGCGTGATGCCATCCGAGACTCGCTCGAATTCGAACCAGCGATCGGCGATCTGCAGACTCATGGCAAATGCTTGGGGATCAATCGAGATTCAGCAGCGGCGAGCGTAGCACGCTCACGACATCCCAACCCGCGAGCGGCTTGCGCCAGCGCTCCGATTGCAGCATGGCGGCGCCCAGTACCGCCGGGCGCACGCCGCAGAGCCCCAGCAACGCGATGCCCGCGAGCATTGAGTCACCGCTGCTGATCACGTCATCAATCAGCGCGAGGCGCCGGCCCTGCAGCAGCGGCAGCATGCGCGGATCGATGTACAGTCGCTTCTGCTGATCCGGCGTGGTGACTGAAGTGACCGGCACCGAAAGCTGCGCCTGATACCAGAACTTTGCCGAGTTGCCGAGCGGGACGTAACGCGTATGCCCGAGCGTTCGGGCAACAGCGCTGGCCAGAGTAAGACCGAGTGTCGGCAGGCCCACGACAACATCCGCGCCGTAGGCCGCGAGTTTGTTCGCAAGTGCGCTCGCCAGCGCATCCACCACGGCGAAACTGGCCTGGTTGATGATGAGGGAGGCCAGGGCGTGCTTGCCATCGGGAAGATGGCGAATCGGCAGCAGCAGGACGCGGCCGTCTTCAAAGCGCGCGGGGTAGCCGCCCTGCGTGCAGGCATCGGCGGGCAGAATCTCCTGCCAGAACAATTCCGGGCTCAGCTGCCGCTCGCTCATCGGACCCCTTCACGGCGTAGCGCTCACCGGCGCCGTAACCATCGAGCCCGCACGGTGCGAGCGCGAGCTTCTGGCCAGCCAATAGTAGGCCGGCGAAGTGATCAGCAGGCCGATGAGCCACGATAGATCGATTCCGCCCATGGCATGCGCGATCGGACCGGTGTACAGCTTCGTGGCCACGAATGGGATTTGAATCAGAATTCCCAGAGCGTAGCAAATGACCGCAGGTCCATTGATCAGCCCATAGATGCCGCCGTCCCGGCGAAAGAATGCCGCGACGTCGTATTCGCCTCGCCGCAGCAGGTAGTAATCGACCAGATTGATTGCCGTCCACGGCACCAGCACATAGAGCAATAGCAGTACGAAGCCCTCGTAATTGGCGAGGAATGAATCCTTGCTCAGAAATGCCACCGCGAGCGCCAGGCCGAACAGAATCAATGTGGCGATGGTGCGGGCGCGCGCGGCCGGCGCCCACGATGGAATCAGGGTCTGGCCGACGGTGAGCGTCGAGAGGGCGCCGCAATACAGATTCATGGCACTGCTCACCGCGATTCCAATCGAGAACACGATCAGTACCAGTGGCGCAATGGCGCCCGTCAGGGCCGCAAGCGCATGCACGAGACCACCCGTGGGTCCCGCTACGGCGACAACGGCCCCGAGGATCATGGGCAGCAAAGAGCCGAGCGCGCAGCCCCAATAACTCGCCCAGAATGCGGGTTTCGCGCCGGTGTCCTGCGGCATATAGCGCGAATAATCCGAGACGTAGGGCGCGTAGGAGATCTGCCAGATCGCGGCGATCGAAATGGTGCCCAGGAGGCCCGGCAGGTTGAAGGAGTTGCGAGTCAGAAAATCCGGCGGCAGTCCGGATACTGCAAGGATCCAGACGAAGGCGAGCACCAGCACGAGACCGGCCCCATAGGTCACCATGCGGGCATAGGCGTGTATCAGATCGTGACCATAGATGGTAGCGATCACGCTGAGCACGCCGACCAGTACGATTCCGGCAGCATCGCTCCAGCCGAACCCGAGGCTCGCGAGCGCCTCGCCGCCGAGCACCATGCTGGAGGCGAGAAAGCCGACATACATGATGATGACGATGCTGATGACGAGCAACGAGCCGTAGGAACCGAACTGGCCGCGGGTCTGCACCATCTGTGGCACGCCGAGCCGCGGTCCCTGCGCGGCGTGCAAGGCCATGAAGATCGCCCCCACGAGATTACCGATCACGAGGCCAACGACCGCCCAGCCGAAGGGCAGATGAAAGGCGGACACCGCGAGTCCGCCGGTGACGATCGTGAGCAACTGGATGTTGGTACCAAACCAAACCGTGAACAGATCGCGCGCCGTGCCATGGCGCGCGCCGCGCGCGATCTGATGAATCGTTCTGATCTCCAGACGCGTTGCCCGTTCGCGGTCAGTCATTGGCGCAACTCTACCCTCTTCGAGCGCGTGTCGGGTGAGCTCATCATCGATCAGCTCGCGCGAATGGCGACGTGCACGAGCCTGGTGCAGTTTGGTTCAGCTCAAGCGCAGATTTGCGCCAGAGCGGTGCCGAATTAAAAGGGAAACTCGCGCTTACCCATCTGGATGGTGATCCATTTCACTTCCGTCATTTCTTCGATCGAGGCCATGCCGCCTTCGCGGCCGAAACCGCTTTCCTTGACGCCCCCGAAGTCGATATGCGGCTCGTCCGAGATCGTCGTATCGTTGATATGCACCATGCCCGATTCGCTGCGCAGCGCGAAATCGAGCGCTTTTTGCAGATCGTTGGTGACGACGGCAGAGGATAAGCCCGCCTGCGTGTCGTTGGCGAGAAACAGTGCATGCTCGTAATCATCCGCGCGCAGCACCGAGGTTATCGGTCCAAAAGATTCTTCGCCGTAGACGGACATGGCTGGCGTCACGCCGCCGAGCACGGTCGCGTCGAAAAACGGGCCCTGATGCGTGCCGCCGCAGCACACCGTGGCGCCTTTCGAGACGGCATCGTCGATCTGATCGGCGATGAAGCCGCACTGGGACTGGCGAATCAACGGGCCGATGACGGTCGCGGGATCGCGCGGATCGCCCACCTTGATGGTTCGTGCCTTCGCCACAAATCGCTCGAGGAAGGCCTCGTACAGCGGAGCCTCGACGATGATGCGCGAACTGGCCATGCACACTTGTCCCTGATGAAAGAATATTCCGAACGCGGAGGCGTTCACGGCATAGTCGAGGTCGGCATCCTTGAGAACCACCAGCGGATTCTTGCCGCCCATCTCCAGCGTTACCCGCTTCATGTATTTGCCAGCCTGCGCGGCCAGTTGGCGTCCAACTTTTGCCGAACCGGTGAACGTGAGCATCTTCACACGCGGATCGGCAATGAGCTTCTCCCCGACCATCGCCGCCGGTCCGGGAATGACATTGAGCACGCCCGGCGGCAAACCGGCCGCATGAAATACCTCGGCAATTTTCAGGCCGCTGAGAGGCGCCAGATCCGAGGGTTTGAGAATGAACGTGTTGCCGGCCGCCAGCGCGAAGGCAACCTTCTTGATGGAGAGCAGAAACGGCGAATTAAATGGCGCGATGCCGGCGATGACCCCCAATGGCTGGCGGATGGTCATGCCCACCTGTCCGCGTGCGCTCGCCGGGAAGGTATCCCCGTGCGGCTGGCGAATGCAGCCCGCGGCGACCCGCAAACACTCGATCGCGTAGCTGACTTCCCAGGGCGCCTTCATGAATACCGAGCCGGTCTCGGCGATGAGCAAATCGCGTATAGCATCGGCCTGCAGCGCGATGATCTCGGCGGCTTTGTGCAACAGCGCCTCGCGCTCGTTTGCCAGCATTTTCTGCCAGTCGATGCGGGCCGCATGAGCCGCGACCAGAGCGTCCTCGACATCGCGCGCACTGGCCTGGGCCACGCGGGCGAAGACTTCCCCGCTCGCCGGGTTGAGGTCTTCGGCCACATCCCCGTCACTACCCAGTCGCCACGCGCCGTTGATGTACATCGGATGGATTGATGCACTCATCAGGCTATCCTGCCGCCGCCATGCGCCATGCGCAACAGACTCGCGGCCCGCTCCCCGATCACGACGCATGGGGCCATGGTGTTGCCAGTGGTTATCGCAGGCATGATCGAGCCGTCGGCGACACGCAGGCCCTGCACGCCGTACACGCGCAGCGAGCCATCGACCACCGATCTGGCGTCGCGCCCCATCTTCGCCGTGCCGGACTGATGGAAATAGGTGCCCGCTGCGCGGCGCAGCCAACTTTCCATATCCGCCGCATCGAGGGCCCCTGGCATGAGCTCGCGGCGCGCGAAGGCTCGCAGCATCGGCGAATTGCCAATCTCCCGGCACAGCTCTACGGCACGCAGCAAAGCCAGCACATCGCGCCGATCGTCGAGAAAATTCGCGTGCACGGCCACCGCATCCTCCGGACGCGCGCCGGTCAGTTCGATGCGACCGCGGCTGTGCGGGCGCACCAGGCC
>JBEKUL010000137.1:0-7440 GCA_049515055.1 Steroidobacteraceae bacterium
TCACGCAATTCCCGGGAGCGACCTTGGCCGTGGGCGGTACCACCGGGCTGGCGGCCAGCAACGCCGGCATACCAGCCGATATCAGCCTGACCAATGCCGGCAACGTGCTGGTTGCTGCGGTCAGTGCCAGCGGCGCGCAAATTAGCATCACCGATGCTGTGCCCCTGAACCTGGGTGTGGTGAATGCAAGCGGGGATCTGCTGGTGAATTCCACCGGCGGACTGGATCTGGGCAACTCGAGCATCGGCGGCAATCTCGTCGCCAACAGCGGCAATGGCAATGTTACCCAGGAAGGTGCGCTGTCGGTTGCCGGCACCACCAATATCGTCGCCGGCAGCGGCAACGTGCATCTCAATAACCCGGCCAACATCCTGACCAGGACGGTCACCACTTCTGGTCAGCTGGTCAGCCTTACGAATGCGGTGCCATTGAACCTGGGCGTCGTGGCCACCGGCGGCAATCTGCTGGTGAGTTCCAATGGCGGACTTAATCTGGGCACCTCGAACGTCGGCGGCAACCTGGTGGTCAACAGCGGCAACGGCAACGTTACCCAGGATGGTGCGCTGTCGGTCGACGGCACCACCGACATCGTGGCTGGCACCGGCAGCGTTCAACTGAGCAATCCGGGCAATGTATTTCAGGGCGCGTTGGCCACCTCCGGTAGCAATGTCGTCGTCGGCGGGGATACGAATGCCTTTGCCCTGGACGCATCGATTGACAGCGCCGTATCGCAGCTGGAATCCGATGCTCTGTCGACTGACCCTGGCAATCCGCCCGACGCGCTGAATCTGTCCTCGACCGTCAGCGAGACGCGCGACGGCGAGCTGGTGCGCGTCACGATGAATATCGGGGTCAATGGTCCGCAGCTGCGCATTCTCAATGGCGGCGTGCGTCTGCCCGACGACGACGTCAGTGTTGCTGCAGTCGGAATTAACCCGTGATCTACCGTCCTTTGCGGCCGCGAGCCGCGCCGCTGTTGCCCGCTGCCCTGCTGCTGGTGGGATCCTCACTGGCCGCGCATGCGGCCGCCCCGACACCTGACTCGGGTGCCATCCTGAACCAGATCCAGCCGTTGTTGCCGCCGGCGCCTTCCCCAAGCGGCACCGGATTGAGCATCGAGCGCGGCAGTGGCACCAGCGCGCCGGCGACTGCGCCGTTCCTGGTGAAGACTTTGCTAATCACCGGCAACGAGAAGATCCCCACGGCGACACTGCATGCACTTGTGGCGGACGGGGAGGGCAAGACCCTGAGCCTGGCCGATCTGGAACGGCTCACCGACCGTATCACCGACTATTACCAGACCCATGGCTATCCGCTGGCGCGGGCCATCATCCCGGCGCAATCGATCCACGATGGCGCGGTGCAGATCCAGGTCATCGAAGCGCGCTATGGCAAGGTCACGCTCAACAATCACAGCCGCGTGACCGATCCCTTGCTGCAGGCCACACTCTCGCCGCTGCAAAGCGGACAGGTCATTGCCGGCGCGCCGCTCGACCACGCCCTGCTGCTGATATCGGACATTCCCGGGGCAGCGGTCAGCGCCACGTTGGCACCGGGCGATGTGGTGGGAAGTTCCGACCTGATGCTGACCACGAGCGCGACTCCCGCAGTGACCGCAACTGTCGCGGCGGACAACTACGGCAACCACTACACCGGCAGTGCGCGCATCGGCGGCACGGTGAACTTCATTAGCCCGCTGCATCACGGCGACACCTTGAGTGTCAGCGGCCTGAGTTCCGGCGCCAACATGAACTATGGCCGCGTCGACTACCAGGGGGTACTGAACGGAGCGGGCACCGTCCTGGGCGTCGCCTATTCAGCGCTGACCTACAGGCTTGGCGATACGCTCGGGCATCTCGACGGCTACGGCACAGCCGGGGTGGCGAGCCTGTGGAGCAAGCAGCCACTGGTGCGCAGCCGCGACTTCAACCTCTACGGACAACTGCAGTTCGACCATCTGGAGCTGCACGACGATGTCGGCGCCAGTGCGATTCGCACCGACCGCCACATGGACAACGGCACGCTGAACCTGCTCGGGGATGCGCGCGACGAATTGCTCGGCGGCGGCATCGATACCTGGAGCGTGGGCTGGACCGGCGGACACCTGGGTTTCGAAGATGCGCCGGCGCAACTGGCCGATGCGCGCAGCGCACGCACCGAGGGCGGATTCTCCAAATGGAATGTGAACTTCGACCGCCTGCAACACGTGAGCGCCAGCAACGCCTTGTATTTCGCGCTCTCGGGCCAGAAGGCGCAGGAAAATCTGGATACGGCCGAGAAAATGACGCTGGGCGGACCGTACACGGTGCGCGCCTATGAGATGGGCGCGCTGTCCGGCGACACCGGGTTCCTGGCCACCCTCGAACTGCGCCACGATCTGTTCGCACCGGCCAATTCGCAGTGGCAGGCGATCGCCTTCATCGACAGCGCGCATATCACCGTCAACCAGACCGCCTGGACGCCAGGGAACAACAACGCCAACCTGAGCGGCGCCGGCGCGGCACTGGACTGGACAGGTCCCTGGCGCTGGCACGCCAGAGTCAGTGTGGCAGCGCCCATTGGTGGTAGGCCGGATCTGATCGGCAGCACGACATCGACGCGCGTCTGGGGCGAGATCGGCAAGAGTTTCTGACGCTCAGTACCCGCCTGGCATCCCGCTCTCATGGGACAGCGATCAATAGGCCAGCGCTTATGCCAACCGAGCGGTCATGCCCTCGCGCGAAGTCGTAGTCGTACCCCGGCTCAAGATACCAGCCAAATCTATGCTTCGAGTTGGGCCAGAACATAAAGTCCAGTACCACTTCGGCGCCGAGGGAGTTCGTTGTCACGCTATACGCACTCGAATGTATCCACTCGGGACCAAGGCCGGCCATAAATTCCGCTTTCTCGGAGAGGGTCCACGGTTTCTTGAACAGGAGGTCCGCATCCCATTCTGTCGAGCGTGGGCGGAACAGTGGCGTGGTGCCAGCTTCAAGCTCTAGCCAGCTCTCTACGGGTGTAACCTCAACCGCGAGGTCGGGCCCGAAGCTCGAGCCGCCGCCTTTGAGATCCCGCGCCGTGGCTCCGCCAAGCTCGATGACTGCCGCGGGCTCCGACTCCGTATCGGCTGACTCGGTGCAGGGACTTCTTAGGCAGAGAATCAGTAATGCCCGCAACACAGATCTGGTTGCGTTCATTCGCTGTGACTCGCGTCCAACTCCCTACCATTTTGCGGCATACACGCATTCCCGGGGCTTCCTGACCCTTCTGCGACGCTCGCGACCGACAGCTTTGGCGCTGACAAGCTCGGTCCGCACCCGAATGCTACTAAGAGCTGGAATTGCCCTACGTTGAACTCGCGCGTGAGCCAGGGGCGTCGTCGTCTGACACGCGACCCGTCCGCCAGTCGGCGAAAACGATCTGCCGGATCACGGGATACAACCGCACGCGGCGGCGGCCTGTTTCGGAGGACAGCTCACCGTTCCGTAGGAGCAGAAGACACAGCAATCTCCCGCCTTTGGCTTTAGCAGTGTCCCACAGCCTTTGCAGTCGTAGAAATATTGGCACGCGTCCACCAGCATGCCTTCGCTTTGCGAATGTGCGCAGATCGGGCAGCTGATAACCGACTCCAGAACTACCGCTACCATTTGTGTTGGTGATCTACCTGCTCGGTTATCCGATCGCGAAGCGGGTGCCGTCGCACTCGGCGTGGAACGCGAAGGCGGCGCAGGACCTGAAAACCAAGGGCCGCGTCAGTATCGGCGCCTCCGGCAGCCGGTAAACGGGCGCTACAGGCCCTTGGCCGCGGCCGCGGTCTCGAGTCGATCCTTCTCCTGCGCCGCCTTGATCACGGCATCGAACCAGTCAAGCACCTGCTGGCGACTCTGCACGAACGGATTGGGTTGGCCGGCGGCACGGGTCTTGAGCTGGTCTCCGAGTTCGAGCACGTCGTTGATCTGCGGATGATCCGGCAGCAGCACGCGCACGTTCGGAAGCGTCCGCATCCGCTGCATGCTCTGGGTATAAGGCTTGGTCCACTCTGCCGGGAAGTTGAACCCCGTTCCGCCCAAGGTCAGCGCCTCGTACGGCTTGCCATGGTCATACACGGTGTATTCCATGCTCAGGCAGCCGGGCGTGTGGCCCGGCGTCACATAAAAATGGATCGTGGTATTACCGAGCCGCAGGGTATCGCCGTCCTTGTAGGTCAGATCCCGCGCAATGGTCGGATAGGGATGCGCCGGTTGCGGGGTCTCATAGATGTCCCAGTCCGCCGCCGCCATACCCACCCGCGCACCGGTGGCCTTCTGCAGCGCGTAGACCCCCGAGGTGTGATCCCAGTGGCCATGCGTAATCAGGATGTACTTGATGTCGCCGGGATTCAGTCCCAATTTCCGGATGTTGCCGAGCACCATCTGCGATGCCCAGTCGTAGGTCGGATCGATCAGGATCAGACCCCGGTCGGTCTTGATCAGGTAGGTGCTCGCCGTCTGCGGGCCGGCGTAATAGAGATTGTCGAAGATCTGGAACGGCTCGCGGGCCTGGGCTTCCGCGGTCGGCGGCAGCCGCAGCGCTTTCTTGTCCCACGGCAGCAGATAGTCGTAATCGACCGCCTTCTTCGCTTCGCTCTGCTGCGCGAACGCCGGGGACGCATTGGACCAGGCCGCCGCGCACAATGCGGCACAGTAGAGGATCTTCCGGTAGCTGTTCATTGTTATGCCCTCGCGGTGGGTCCCAGTGTCACTAGATGGGCCACCGCCTGTCAACCGCCTTGGGCAACGCTGTAATATTGTGGAACCGGGTCCCAATGGTTCGTATTCCTAACATGCATATTCCGGTGACGGTGACCGGCGTGTCTGTTTTATCGTGACCGGTCTGGCACGCGGTGAAGTGCTCGCTGTTGATGCGTGAAACAGACTGAAACTTGCGCGATGTGCCGGATGAGTCGATCGTCGCGGTGTCCTAAATAATGGAACTTGGGGAGCCACGCATGAGAACACGAGCAATTCACGGGGCTGCTCGGGCCGCACTGTTCGCCTGTCTGGTTGGCCTTGGTGCAGCGGCACGCGCGGGGGCCGCCACGCCGACCGCATCAGGGTCACTGCCGCATCTCGAGCGACGCGGCCATGCCACCCAGCTGATCGTCGACGGCCAACCCTGGCTGCTACTCGGCGCCGAACTCCGGGGCACGGCCTCCTCGAGCTTAACGAATATGGAGCCGATTTGGCCGGAGCTTGTCCAGCTGCACCTGAATACCGTCCTGCTTGCCCTAGGCTGGGACTGGATCGAGCCGCAGGAAGGTAGATTCGATTTTTCGCTGGTCGACGGACTCATCACGGGCGCTCGCGCCAATCATCTGCGTATCGTGTTCCTGTGGTTCGGTAGCTGGAAGAACGGGATTTCCAGCTTCGCCCCTGAGTGGGTCAAGCAGGACCAGGTGCGCTTCCCGCGCGTGCGCCTCGCCAACGACCGCTCAGTCGAGATCATCTCGCCGTTCAGCCGCAACGCGCTCGACGCGGATACGCGTGCCTATTCCGAACTTATGAGACATCTGCAGGCCGTCGACGGCGAACATACAGTGCTGATGATGCAGGTCGAAAACGAGGTCGGACTGAAGGGCGATACCCGCGACCACGGCGCTGCCGCCGCTGCCGTGCACGAGCAGGCCGTGCCCGCGCAATTAATGCAATACCTCGTGCAGCACCGGGAACAGCTGTCTCCGGAGCTCGCGGCAGTCTGGCGCGCCGCGGGCGCCCGACCCAGCGGCACCTGGTCGGAGGTCTTCGGCACCGGGCTTGCGAGCGACGAGATCTTCATGGCCTGGCAGTTCGCCCGCTATCTCGAGCACGTGAGCGCGGCGGGCAAGGCCATCTACCCGTTGCCGGTGTTCACGAACACTGGGCTCGCGCCGCCCTGGTCGACGCGGACCAGCAGCTATTCCCCTGGCGCCCCGCAGTACTATCTGCTCGATGTCTGGAAGGCCGGTGCGCCATCGATCGACTTCAACGCCCCGGACATCTACCTGCCGAACTTCGACGAAATCGCCGGCCAGTTTCACCGCCCCGACAATGCGCTGTTCGTGCCAGAATCGACCAGCGACGTCCACGGCGTCGCCAATGCGTTCTATGCGATCGGCGCGCACGACGCGCTCGGCTATTCGCCGTTCGGCATCGACGACACAGCGCGGCTCCTCAATAACCGGCTCGACAGCGGGCTGCCAGGCACCGGGGATGTGGCGCACACGCCCCTCGCGCAGGGCTATGCGGTGCTGGGCAACCTCGCGCCGGTCATCCTCGCGCATCAGGCCACCGGCACGATCGGCGCGGTCTGGCTCAACACCGCACAACCCTCGCAGCAGATCGGCCTCAGCGACTACACCATCACCTGCACGCTGCGTCGCTCGACGCGCGATCAGAGCGTGCTGGCCGAACTCGGCTATGCGCTGGTGATGGCCGACGGTGCCGAGGAATTCATCGTCGCGGGTTCAGACGTACAGCTGACATTCCGGCCGCGCACGCCGGGTCCGCCGATCGCGGGCATCGGCGATGCGGAACTCGGCAGCTTTGTCGATGGCAAGTGGGTCGCGACGCGCAAGGTCAACGGCGATGACATCCTGCTGAACTACGATCTGGCCGGACAGTCGCAGCTCAACCAGTCGGGCAGTGGCCTGCGATTGCTTTCCGGGGCGCCAGTGATCCAGCGCGTGCACCTGTATCGCTATCAGTAGGAGGACTGGCAACTTCATCGGGCTGCGTAGTTGTCCCGACCGATGTACCGACGCGCGCCGAGTATGGCCTTGCGTCGATAAGCCTCCAAGGAAAGCAGGAGCAACGCTAATGAGATTTTCCCAGAAGGAGACTGAACATGCCTAAGTTCGTAACTATCGGATACGGGGACCGTGATGGATACGAGCGCACCGATGCCGCCGTTCGCGACGCGGCGCACGCCCATGACGCTCAGTTGCGCAAAGCGGGCACTCTGATGGGTATGGCGGGCACCCCTGTGCAGGTGCGAAACACTGACGCGAAGCATCTCGACACCAGGACTGGCCCTTTCATGTCCTGTTCGCTGCCTGTGGCCGGGTTTGCGGTGATTGAGGCCGCAACGTTGGCCGATGCCGTGAAGTTGGTATCGCAAACACCCTGTGCCGTAGCACACGGGGTGGTCGAGGTGTGGCCGCTCAACTAGACAGGTTCAGCCAGCGGGGCAACGCGCGGACCGACTCGTCACATTGCGGACGCTCGCGAGTGGCTGCACTGATATTCAGGTTTAGCGGGCTGGAACCAGGCGCACCAGCTGCCCGGCGTCGGTGAGCACATAGACGTAGCCTTCCGGCCCGACGCGTACATCGCGAATGCGGTTCAAGCCATGCAGTATGATTTCCTGCACCACGGGGCGATCGCCATCCAGCACGATGCGGAACAGGTCCATCTGCTTCAGTGAACCCATCAGCAGGCTATCCTT
>JBEKUL010000138.1:0-7317 GCA_049515055.1 Steroidobacteraceae bacterium
AGTGGAGCCGACGGGTCCAGCGTTGAATGGATGATTCCAAGTCAATACGCCCTTTCCAGCCTGCGTCTCGGTCACAGGGATGCCATAGGCTTCGACGAACTGCCTCAGGGCCTCCGATGCATCCGCATAAATCGTCCCACCGCCCGCGATAATGAGAGGGCGCTTCGCCGCCTTCAGCAGTCGGATGAGCTCAGCCAGCAGCTCGGGTTCCGGGACAGGTCTGCGTACGTGCCAGACTCTTTTATCGAAGAATTCCACTGGCCAGTCAGCCGCCTCGGCCTGGACATCTTCCGGCAATGCCAGCGTGGCGGCCCCCGTCTCCGCCGGGTCCGTCAGGATCCGAAAAGCCTCAGGAAGACTGGAGAGCAGCTGCTCGGGGCGAGAGATTCTGTCAAAAAATCGCGACACCGGCCGGAATGCATCGTTCACGCTGACGTCACGTTCGAGCGGATGCTCGAGCTGCTGCAGCACCGGGTCGGGCAGGCGATTGGCAAAATAATCACTCGGTAACAGCAACACCGGAAGCCGATTGATGCTCGCGCCCGCCGCGCCGGTGAGCATATTGGCCGCCCCCGGTCCCACCGAGCTCGTACAGGCAAAGGCAGACAGACGATTGCGATGCTTCGCGTAGGCCGCTGCCGTATGCACCATCGCCTGCTCATTCTGTGGCCGAAAGAACGGCAGGCCTTCCTCGCGGCTGAATTCAACTATCCCCTGCCCCAGACCGGCGACGTTGCCGTGGCCGAAAATACCCCAGATCCCGCCGATGAATCGGTTCTCCAGGCCATCCGCCTCGACAAACTGGTGCGCTATGAATCGAACAATGGCCTGCCCGGTAGTCAAGCGGCTCGATCTATGCATTCGATGACCCCCTGTTTCGAGTCACGCGCCGGTGCAAAGCTAGTCGGGTTGAGGGAGGTGATGATGATTGCGTGGGGCACCGCATCTCTGATCGCCTGGCTTGCGATCAGCGACCGGTCGCGAACCCCCCGACGACATATATGCTCACAGGTTATAGGGTCCGTCGTCGGTCCGCAAACCGCGGCCGGCCGTCAGGACATAAGACTCAGGGCCCGAGGGCGCGCTGCATCAACCAGACAGTGGCGAGCAGCGCGATCGCGGCCGAGCCCACAGGCAGTACGGTGCGCTGGTATAGAGTTGCGCGCCGCATGCTGTAGACGAGCGGCATCACCAGCAGGACAACCGCCAGTTGACCGCATTCGATACCCAGATTGAAGGCCACAAGCGAGAGCAGACGCGCCCCGTTGGGCAGCCCCATATCCGCGAGGACCGAAGCAAAGCCGAAGCCGTGCAGTAAACCGAAGGCGAATGCGATGCGCGCGCGAGCCTGCGTAATTAGCGGAAAAAGGTTATTGAGAGCAGCAACAATGATCGAGGCGGCAATGATCGATTCAGTCAGTCGACTCGGAAGCCGCACGACATCAAAGGCCGCCAGCGATAGCGTAATCGAGTGCGCGAGCGTGAATGCTGTGACAACCTTAAGAATGCTCAGAAATGCCGGACGCGCCGAGGGCATTGCTCGCCAGTGATCATTTTGCCGCAGCAACACAGCGGGCAGCAGCAGCGAGAGCAGGAACAGCAGGTGATCGATGCCGCCCCATATGTGCCATATGCCCGCCTGCAGGTATTGGGTAAAGGTACGCAAGCGCGAAGGATTCGAGA
Source organism: Steroidobacteraceae bacterium (assembly GCA_049515055.1). GTDB lineage: Bacteria > Pseudomonadota > Gammaproteobacteria > Steroidobacterales > Steroidobacteraceae > FEN-1191. The sequence goes on from JBEKUL010000138.1 coordinate 1,684, forward strand.
CATCAAAATTCAGCAATGCTGAGGGGCCGCCCAGGACCCCGGTCTGAACCACGCTGCCGGCTTTCAGGGTAAGTAAGCCTCGATGCGAGGGATCGATGTCCTGCATCAGAGCGTAGCTGACGCTCAATTGGCGGATCGGTGCGGAACAAAGTGCCGTCCAGGGAAGCCACGAATAGCTGCCGTCCACGCGATCATTGACCTGCAGTTGCTCGAAGGAGAGCGTGCAGGCGCGACCTTGCGCGGCGAAATGCAGGTGCTCAGCGACGTACTGGCGCAACTGCGGGGCGCTCGCCCGTAGTTCCCCCCAGGTGATGTTGCCATCATTGTTACGATCCACACCGATCGCGAGCTCGACGTCGCGCACGGCGAGCTCGATCGAACCCTTTACATTCTCACCGCTGACCTCTGCGACGAGAAAGCCGTTGCTGGCGATATGTGCCTGCGCGCTCGAACCGAGCAGCAGGCAGATGAGGCCCGCAAGCGTGGCGAATGCTTTCACGGGTGAGCAATCTGCAGATAAGGCTCGAGTCTCGAGTCCTGAAGATGCTCTTGTGCCAGAAATTGCATAACGGGCGCCACCGCGTCGAAACGGCGGGCTGCCTGGGCCGTGCGCAGCAGGATCAGCACATCATCCGGCTCGCGCTGTGCGCGCCAATTCTCTTGTGCCGCGGCCAGCGCCGCGGCAGGTCGATGCTCGATATCCAGAAGGAAGCGCGCCTGCTCGCGTCGATGAACGGCTTCGCCGCGTCGCTCTTCGATGGCAAATGCATCCTCCAGTCCGGCCTGTTGAACGCCGACATCGTGATCACCGAGCATTTGCTGCGCGAGCAGCATTCGCAGCAGCAGCGGTTCCATCGAGTCGCAGCCCGACAGCAGCCGCAGCGTCTCGGCCGCGCGGTGTTGTCTTAGCAGTAAATCAGCGTAAGCCGTGCGCATGTAGAAATCCTCAGGGGCGAGCGCGAGGCCTTCGAGGAGCCAATGTTCCGCCGCCGCGTCATCGCCGCCACGCTCGGCCATCTCACCGAGCTCGGAATAACGCCAGGCCCGCACTTCGCGCGGCAGAGTTTGCTGCGGTAGCGATACGAGCGTGGCATAGGCGCCATGAAGATCTCCCGTGAGCGCTCGAAGACTCTGCTCGCACAGCTGCGTGATTGCCGGATCGACCGCCGGGCCCAGACGCTCGCAGGACTGCATCGCCTCGGGGTATCGACCCAGCACGCGCAGTATGGTGGCGCGGGTTAACCACGCCTGCGCGTTATCGGGCTGCAACGCAATCGCATGATCCAGCTGCGTGAGGGCTGCGCTGAAGGCGTGACGACTCTGCAACACCGTGGCATCGAGCACCAGGGCGAGGCTGCGCGCTGAAGCGCCTGACAGGTAAGGCGCGAGCATGCCCTCGGCGTAACCGAGGTAGCGCAGATCCCCGCTCGCACGCGCACGCGAGATATAGAACTGCGCCAACGGCAAGGCGACATCGGCGCGGGTGCGGGCGCGCTGCAGCACTGCTGAGCTCGTGTGCAGCGATCCGGCAGGCAGCTGCGCCAGTACCTGGGCGTCATTGGCTGGTACGTAAGGCGTTGAAAGCGCCGCCTCGAAGGGCAGTAGACTCAGCGCAATCGGGCTGAGCCATTCTGCCCAATGGATTCGGGCGCGGCGGCAACCAGGCAGCCACTTGATCATGGAGTGGGCGTGACATTAACGCTGATCGGTTCGCTGGTCTCGCTGGTATCGGTGAGCGTGAGCGCGCCATCATTGACCTGGTACGGGAAGGATATCTCCGAGGTGTGCTGCGCCTGCGCCAGAACCTCAGAGCTGTCCAGCGATTGCGCAGAGGGAGTCACCGCAGGCGGGTTGAAAGCGCTCGAAGAGCTACCGCCGCCGCACGCGCTGAGGGCAGCGGCGATGAGCAATGCGCTGGCTCCAACCAAGACGTTTTTAAATTTCATGCTGATCGCCTTAGTCGTTTGCGCTGGTGGGTGAACCCGCGTACGGGGTGTTCAGATAGGGAAATACCGTGAGGTAATTCGCCGGATTGGGTTCGGCGCCGTCGGTGTACTCGAGCTGGCGTGAGGCATCCGAGGCGGGGTCGGGATCCTTGGCACTGCCATCGTAGGGAGTCAGCAGCACACCCATGGCCACGCGCAACTCGATGTCGACCACATCGTCGATCGGTCGGCGGCCATTTGGAAAGCCCGCGCTGTCGCCGCCGAGGACTCCGAGATCGTTCTGCGAGCCGGCAGCCGTGGGCGCGGTGCTGGTGTTCAAACGCAGCTCCTCGGCGGCGGTCGCGTGCTGGGGTTGATTCAAGCCGCTCAGGCCCGTGAGAAATGCGGCCACCAGATCCGTGCGCGGATAGACATTCGGTGCCAGCACGCCGGCCGCGCCAAACAGCGTTTGCAGCAACACGGGAAGCGAGGGGTTGGTAACGTAATCGGCAAACTGCGCATCGTTGGTCGGTTGCGAGGCATTGAAGAGATCCTTGTCCGGCAGTCCGATCACGACCTCGTTCACGAGCGGCATACCAAGACGCGACACCTGCGCCCAGGCGCCTCCTTCCACCGCGGGCCCGGTAGGACTATTGGCCACCGCACCGACGCTGCCTACGCTGTGGCTGCTTTGTGGTTGAGGGTTGATCACCGTCGCCTGACGTACGCTCGCTGTGGTCCAACCACCGATCACCGGATCCGTGCCGGCGGTGAGACAGGAGGCCGGCACTTCCAACGCGATTGAGGTGACGTTGAAGCCGGCGAGCGAGTTGGGCGCCAAGTTTCGCGCAGTGGCCGGATTGGGCGCGAGTTCCTGCACCGGATACTTGATATTGACCAGATCGAAGGTCTCGCCCAGATTGACCACAAACCCATCGGCGCGCTGACCTACAAAAACGCGACCCGGCATGCTGCAGCCCGGGATCGTGATGTTGTGAATAAAACTGTTGGCGTAGGCCGCATAGTTGGCAATTGATTTTGCGCCGATGTTGTCAAACGGCTTGGCAAAGGTGGTGCTGCCGGTATCGGCATCGGTGATCTGCGAGCCCATACCCGTGCGTCTATCGCCACGCACGAGCGTGATCGTGTAACTCTCTGCGACATTCTGGGCGCTCATACTCGTGGCACTGAGCGCACCGATGTTACTCAAGGGAACTGGCACGGACTTCGTCCCCGCCATGACGGCGAGGCCGCTATCGCTGGTCGTGAAACGAAACTGAAACGTCAGCGATTCGGTGCCGCCGCCCGTGTTATCGATCAAGATCTCGTACAGCGCCTGAGGGTCCATCGTGTAGTAGTTTGGGCCGCCCTGCGGATCCTCGAACGGCTGGTAATTGGCGATCAGCGTCACGTAGCCAGCGCGCCCGCTCTCATAGCTGTTGAACATGTAGAAGTCGGTGCCATCGACTTTCGGCCGAGTAGTGATAAAGGGCGCTTCGCGATGGCTGGATGCCAAGGCGCTGCCCGTTGTAAAAGTGACCAATACCGCCGTCAGCAGGCAGGAGCCTTTAGCAATGCTCATTGGAAGACCTCTCTAAAAGACATGGAACCTTAAGCGCGGTTTCTTGCTACTGGAACTCGATACGTCCCGACGGCTGTGATCGGATGCATCGGGCGCGATATTTTTTATCCGCTGCTGCGTTCGGCTCCATCTAAAGCCAACGAGGCGGGCTATCAGGCGAGGCTTGTGGAGGTATCGGGCGGAGAGATTTGCTACGATACGCCAATCGCCGGCTTATTGGGGTGTCGAACGTGAAGCTTGGCGCGACTTGATTTCAATTTCGAATCGACAGGCTTTCTGGATCAAAACAATGCGGCCTGTGCTTGTAAGCTTGCCATCACTCGCAAACCTTGCGCTGATCATTCTTTTTCTGCAAACACCTGCGGTGTTCGCGGCGGAACATGCAGCAACCCAATCTCTTGACTTCGAGTATTACAGGACGCATGTAGAACCGATCTTCCTGAAGAAGCGCCCCGGCCATGCCCGCTGCGTCGTGTGCCACGCGGGCGCCACTAATGCTTTCAGCTTGCAGCCTCTTTCGGCCGGCAGCAGCACCTGGACCGAAGAGCAATCACGGCGCAACTTCGAGATCGTCTCCCGGCTGGTGACTCCTGGGGATCCGGCCTCCAGCCGTCTGCTCCTGCACCCGCTTGCCCCTGCCGCAGGTGGCGACATCTTCCATAGCGGAGGCCGGCAATTCGCATCCCGCAATGACCCTGATTGGCTGGTGCTGGCCGCTTGGGTCCGCAACGCCAGGTAAGTCTGTCGGCAACGCCCGAAGAATCTTAAAGAGTCGCCACCACGCCATTGCGTTTGGGGACTTCGCCCACCGGAACGACGGCGACTTGACGTCGCGTCGTCGCATCGATGACCGACACCGAATTCGACCCGGAGTTGGCAACGTAGAGTCTCTTGCCGTCGGGAGCGAACGCGATCCAGTCCGGCACCTGTTCCGTAGGCACGTATCCCAGAACCTTCAGGTCGGGCAGCGAGTAGACAAACACAGCGTTCGCGATCGAGCTGTCGACCCAGAGAGTCTTGCCATCCGGAGACACGCCGATGCCATGAGAGGGAGCGCCTCCCTCGGCTTTGCCGCCGCTGGGCGCATCGGGCAGCTTCACCCGACTCACTATTGAATGCGTTTTGAAGTCCACTACTGCAAATCCGTGAAAATCAGACAGCTGCACGAACATGCGTGCAGTGGAACCGTCGCTGCCCGTCTCGAACGCTATGGGGCGCACTCCGGCATCGAATGGCAGCTCCCAGACAGGCTCCAGGGTCTGTGCATCAATCACGGTCAGAATCTTCCCCACGATTGAGCCCGCCACGACGTATTTGCCGTCCCGCGTGACGTAAGCATTGTGCACGCCACCTTTGACGGCGATGGTCTTGATGCTCTTCATCGAAACCGTGTCGATCACCTCGACTGCGCCCGGAGCGCTCAGGATACCGACGAAGACCCGTCGTCCATCCTTGGAAATTGCAATGTTATTCGGATGACCGCTCAGAGCGGCCTTGCCGAGCAGCTTTCCCGTCCTGGTATCGGTAGCCCAGAGTGTATTCTCGGATTCACAGCTGATGTAGGCGCGCTTTCCGTCGGGAGCGAAGGTGACCCCATGGGGCACTTCGATGTCCTTGACCTGCAGCACGACCGCGTTCGTGGCCGAGTCGATGATGTCGACGGTATCGCCGGCACTGTTGGTCTGGTAGATCCGGTCCGCGTTCGCCGCCAGCGGCACGGTCAGAAGCAGGCCCAATGCGTAATGTCTTGTCATAGTGGCGCGCTCCCCCTGCAACATCCGAACACGCATGCCCAACGTTAGTGGGGGTTATTCTGGCAGTCAAGCTCGGTGACTCGAGCGCAGCGGTGCAAGATTGTGCGCCTTAGTTATTTTCCGGCGCAAAAAAGACTTTTCTAAAATAGACCGATGACTAATCGATCTCGCGCATCCACTCTTTCCAGAGCGACCTGACTTCCTCATCAAACAGGCCCTCGTCGAGCGATAGGGTCTCAGACGATCGCATCCTTAGGCTGTCCGCGAGTGTCTATCAAGGTTCAGTGGAGACTTGGCGAGACCTTCTATCAATATCTCTCGTCGTCCTTGAATAGCTTCGCGGTCTTCATTCACTGGCCCGCACTGGCGATAC
>JBEKUL010000139.1:0-7080 GCA_049515055.1 Steroidobacteraceae bacterium
GCTCTCATTGCTGGCGTGGCTGCTGCGGCGCTAGGTTTGGGTTTAGAATCGCCGCCGGGGGCGGGGACGGCCGCAATAGGACCGCGACAGAACAAGGAAAGTCGATGACCAAAATCATGGGAATCATGCTCGCCTCTACGACGCTGGTGGGCGCGGCAGCGCCAACGCTTGGCGCGCAGGGCGCAGGCCATGCCGACAGCATTGTCAGCGCGCCGTTCGGCCAGAGCGCGGATGGCACCTCGGTGGCGCTCTATACGCTGCGCAACCATCACGGGATGACCGCCAGGATTGCCACCTACGGCGGCACCATTGTCTCTTTGACCGCGCCCGATCGGCACGGACACTATGCTGATGTGATCCTGGGCTTTGACAAGCTCGACGATTACCTGGCGCACAGAACCTACTTCGGCGCGATGATCGGCCGCTACGGCAATCGCATTGCACATGGTCAGTTCACGCTCGATGGCGAGACTTACAAGCTCGCCGTCAACAATGGAACCAATTCACTGCACGGCGGCAATGTCGGATTCGATAAAGTCGTCTGGAAGGTGGCGCTGGCGAAGCTCACGGCGCAGGGGCCGCGGCTGGAGCTGACCTACCTGAGCCGGGATGGCGAAGAGGGCTACCCCGGAAATCTGAAAGTTACGGCCACCTACACGCTGACCGAGAACAACGCTCTGCGCCTGGATTACAAGGCCACGACTGACAAGCCCACGGTCGTAAACCTGACGCAGCACACCTACTTCAACCTGCGCGGCCACGGCGATGTGCTCGATCACGTCGTGCAGATCAACGCCAACCGCTACACACCGGTCGACGAGAATATGATTCCCACCGGCGAGCTCAGAACTGTCACCGGCACGCCCTTTGACTTTCGGGAACCCACAGCCATCGGCGCGCGCATCGATGGCCCAGACCCGCAGCTGCAGGTCGGCGCCAAGGGCTATGATCACAACTATGTGATGAATAAACCGTCGGGAAAGCTCGGCGTTGTCGCAACCGCGTTCGATCCCGAATCAGGTCGCGTGCTGGAAGTATCTTCAACGGCGCCGGGCCTGCAGTTCTACACCGGCAATGGTCTCGACGGTACCCTCACCGGCAAGGGCGCAACCGTGTATGCACGCCGCTCAGGGTTCGCCATGGAAGCCGAGGCTTTTCCGGATTCACCGAATCATCCGGATTTTCCCTCGGCCGTGCTCAGACCGGGAAAAACCTATCGCAACACGATCATCTTTCGGTTTTACGCGCGCTGAGGTGCCCGCGCGGCTGTCCACTATTGGCCGATTTTCTGCGTGAGGTAGAGGCCCGGCTTGCCGTGTTGATTCAAGCCGAACGCCAGCAGCGCATGCTGTGACTCCCACAGATGCACGAGCGGCAATCCGCGACGCTTGAATTGCCTGGCGGCTTGTATCACCTGCGGCGTGTCGTCCCAACGAGCCGAACTCAATGACTGCGCGACGGTGCTGGTCGTGGGCGATTCATCAGCCATGGTGCTCAGCGGGGCATGCCTGAACACGACGCTTGCAACCGATGTCGAGGCCGCCATATTCACATACGGCGGCGGCGCTACAAAAACGCGATTCTGCTCGATCTGCCAGCGCGCTGCGCTCGCGCCGCTGGTTGCAGTCCTCGTGCCGCTGGGCGTAGCTGTTGTTGCAGCCGTTCTTGTGGTCTGCGCGTGCGCCCGAGCAATAGTATTGCTGTTGTCCGAGGCGGCATTCGCCGTGACAACGCCAAGCAGAGCCAATAGCCCGACCAGGGCTCGCGCCCTTTCCAGCCGCCCGTGTCGGCCCTGTGTCTTGCCAGCGCTCGTGGTAGCTGTGGTGGCCATGACCCATCATCCGCAGCGCAGGCCCGGCGCGGGAGTAGACAGCGGTCAGATTTCTTGTCCGCCGGGGACGACGGCCGGTTTTGTCGGCGGGCGTGAGAATGCTCTTACAAATCGACTCTTGTAGGAATCCGCCGTCTTCGTCAGTGCTCAGTTGCTGGCGGCGTTGAGCTGCTCGATTGCGGCCTCGTCCAGCTCCAATTGCGTGGCGGCGACCAATTCCTTCACCTGATCCTCCGAGGTCGCGCTGGCGATCGGCGCGGTGATGCTCGGCCGCGCGATTTGCCACGCCAGTGCCACACTGGCCGGCGAGGCGTGGTAGCGATGGCCCACGTCATCGAGTGCGGCAAGGATTTTCAGGCCGCGCTCATTGAGGTATTTCGCCACAACATCCTTGCCGCGTGCGCTCTTGGACGCATCTGCCGGCGTACGGTATTTGCCGCTCAGAAATCCGGAGGCGAGCGCGTAATAGGCAACCACGCCAATATGCTGTGCCAGGCACAGCGCCTCGAGCGCGGACTCATACTTGGAGCGATCGTAGAGATTGTAGTGCGGCTGCAGCACCTCGTAGCGCGGCAGGCCGAGCTTGCGGCTGACCTCGAGCGCTTCGGCCAATCGCACCGCGGTGTAATTGGAGGCGCCGATCACGCGCACCTTACCCGCGGCTATGAGCCCCTGGTGGGCGCTGAGCGTCTCATCGAGCGGGACACTCGCGTCGTCCGTGTGCGAGAAATAAAGATCAATGTGATCCGTTTGCAAGCGTCGCAGCGAATCCTCGGCCGCGCGCATGATATGGGTGCGAGACAGGCCCTTCTTTCCCGGCGCGATCTCCATGCCGACCTTGGTCGCAATCACCACATCCTCGCGCCGGCCGCTGCGCTTGAACCACTTACCGATAATCGTCTCGGACTCTCCGCCCTTATGGCCGGGCACCCAGCGCGAGTACACGTCCGCGGTGTCGATGAAGTTCAGGCCGGCGCCGACGAAGGCATCGAGCACCTTGAAGGATGCGGCTTCGTCGGCTGTCCAGCCAAATACATTGCCGCCCAGGCACAGCGGGGCAACTTGCAAGGTGGAACGGCCTAGTGCGCGCAATCGCATGGGGCGCCCTTCCGTTACAAAATCCGTGAACCCAGGCCGAGCTTTGCGGCCAGGCCGATGCGCTGCAACTTGCCGGTCGCGCCCTTGGGAATCTCGTCCATGAAAAGCAGCTTGCGCGGAACTTTGAATTCCGCCACGCGTTCCGCGACGAATGCGCGCAATTCAATTTCTGTGACCGACATGCCTTCGCGCAGGACCACGACCGCGCCGACCTCCTCGCCGAGCTTGTCGTGCGGGATGCCGAAGGTGACCACCTGCTGCACGGCCGGGTGATCCATGAGTACCTCGTCGATCTCACGGGGTGAGATTTTCTCTCCTCCCCGGCTGATGATCTCTTTCAAACGACCGGTGATCGAGACGTACCCATCTGCATCCTGGGTTCCCAGATCTCCGGTCCTGAACCAGCCGTTGACGAAGGCTTCGGCATTGGCTTTCGGATTGTTCTCATAGCCCCTGGTAACGTTCTCGCCGCGAATCACGACCTCACCGGTGATGCCTGCTGCCAGCAGATTGCCGCTCTCATCCATGATCGCGATCTCCGGGCCGGCCGCAGGCCCCACGGTGCCGGGCTTGCGAATGCCCGGCGGCAGGGGATTGCTGGCCATTTGATGCGTGGCTTCCGTCATGCCGTAGGACTCGATCACAGGCACACGAAATGTGCTTTCCATTGCGCTGATCACCGCGCGCGGCAACGCCGAGGATGAGGAACGAATGAAGCGCAAGCGGTGCGCAGCAATGGTGGCGGCATGATGATGGGCGCGCGCCAGAGCCATCTGATGCATGGTCGGCACCGCGGTGTACCAGGTCGGCTGCACCATCTCCAGCCAGCCATAGAATTTCAGCGCATTGAAGCCAGGCGTGCAGAACACGCTGGCACCGGCCGATAGTGGTGCGAGCACCGCTGCGATGAGTCCATGGATGTGAAAGAGCGGCATGATATTCAGGCCGCGATCAGCTGGGGTGAAGGAGCAGGTGCGGCGGACATTTTTCGCCGAGGCGCACAGGTTGCGCTGGGTCAGTGGCACGATCTTTGGCCGCGATGTGGTTCCCGAGGTGTGCAGAATCAGCGCGATGTCATCAGGTTCGGCGCTGCGCTCGGGTTGCGGCGCCCCCCGCGAAACGACTCCCGAAGTGTCGAGCGAGAAGCTGCCAGCGCCGCGTTGCGGCCGCAGCGTCATGATGGAAATGCCTGCCTTGCGTGCAACATCGATCGCCGGGGAGTTGCTGCCGGTCTCGACGATCAGCGCCTTGGCGCCAAGATCGGACAGATAAAACTCGAATTCCTCGCTGCGATAACCTGGATTCAGCGGCGCCGAGACCGCGGCGGACGCGACGGCAAGGAAGGCCATGGCCATTTCAGGCCCGTTTGGCAGCACGATCGCGACCCGGTCACTCGAGCCGATCCCGATGGCGCGAAGCGCGGCGGCGGTTTCGGCAAGCTGGCCGCGCAACTCGCCATAGGTCAGGTCAGGCACGCCCGCGGCCGATAGAGCCGCGGCACCTCGCTCCCCGCGGCTCAGCAGATCACTCAATGTGCCCTCAGCGGACATGCGCGAGCTCATCCACGCGTCTCTTCATTCGCATTCGCAGTGGCTTGAGCACAGCCAGCGCCATGACAGCGGCTGCGAAGTTCAGAATTGCGGAGGCCCGGAACACTGAGCTCCAGCCGCCCGCCGCCGCGTATACCGAGGTCAGGGGAACGAGCAGCGCAGCGGTACCTTTCGCCGTATACAGCATCCCCGCATTGGTGGCCGCAAAGCGCGTACCGAATGCATCAACGCAGGTCGCGGGAAATAGGCTGTAGATCTCGCCCCAGGCAAAGAACACGAGACCACTGAGCACGACGAAGGCGAGCGGATCGCGTCCGTAGTGGCTCAGCAGAATGATGCCAACGCCCTCCAGAGCGAAGGCCACGAACATCGTGTTCTCGCGTCCGAGATAATCCGAGACCCAGCCAAAGACCGGCCGCGTGATGCCATTGAGCAGTCGGTCCAACGAGAGTGCGAAGGTCAACGCCGGCAGCGTCAGGCCGACGAGGCTGACCGGCACATCGGCAACGTGAAAATCCAGCGCGATCGGGCCCAACTGCGCGGTCGCCATGAGGCCGCCGACCGCCATCATCACAAACATGACATACATGACCCAGAACACCGGCGTCAGCAGCATCTGTCTGGGGTTGAACTCTTTGCGTGTAGGCCGTCGGCTCGGGGCCGCAAGCTGCGCTGCCTGCGCGAGCGATGCGGCAACGGCACCGCTCGGTTGCACCAGAAACCATGCCAGAACAAATAGAACCAGTCCCTGCCCGATGCCAAAAAAGAGGAAAGTGTGCTGATAGCCGCTTGATTTGATCATCGCGGCGATTGGCACGATGCTCAGGCTTGATCCAGCGCCAAATCCCATAGCGGTCAATCCGGCAGCGAGCCCTCGCTTATCCGGAAACCACTTCAGCGCATTGCCGATGCAGGTTCCGTAGACCGCGCCGGCGCCGACACCGCCGACGGCAGCAGCGGCGTAGAGCACGAGCAGCGAATCGGCCCTGGAATTCACGATCCAGGACAGGCCGACGAGAATTGCTCCGATCAACACGATCAGCTTGGGCCCGAAGCGATCGGCCAGATAGCCGTCGAAGGGCACGAGCCAGGTTTCCGTCACCACAAAGATCGAGAAGGCGACCTGGATCGCCGCGCGTCCCCAGTGGAAATGCGCATCGATGGGCGTCACGAACAGTGTCCAGCCATACTGCAGGTTCGCCACCATCGCCATGCACAGAATGCCCACGAGCAATTGGCCCCAACGCCCAATCGATATGGGCGCTGCGAGCGCTTGAGGTTGCGGGATCGAGTTCATGATGTGACCGCCTGAATTTTGAGCCGACCGCGCGAGTCCGCCAGGGTCTTTGCGAGCAGACTCGTGGCAGCATAGATGGCATCGATATGAGGAGTCTTGATCTCGGCCAGACGCGCGAGCTCGACCACCGATCCGACCAGAGCTTGCAGCTCCAGGGGTCGGCCGGCTTCAACATCCTGCAACATCGAGGTCTTGTGTTCGCCCACGGCGGCAGCGCCCGCGATACGCTTTTCGAGACTTATTCGAAAGCGCACACCGAACTTCTCGGCGACGGCGCGCGTCTCTTCCATCATCGCGACTGCAAGGCTGCGCGTGGGCTCGAAGCCGCAGATGCTCGCCAAGGTCGCATGCGTCAAGGCACTCACCGGATTGAATACCACGTTGCCCCACAATTTGACCCATATCTCTGCACGCAGATCGGCAGCAATCGATGCCCGGAACCCGGCTCGGGTGAGCACCTCCGCCAGGCGCTGCACACGCTCGGACTTGCTGCCATCGGGCTCCCCAAGCGTGAACCGATTACCCTCGATGACCTTCACGACACCCGGAGCAATCAATTCCGCAGCCGGATAGACGACCGTGCCAATGATGCGCTCATTTTCGATATTTGCAGAAACGCTGCCGTCCGGATCGGCCGCGCGCACTGCGCGACCTTCGAAAGGTCCCGCGAGCTTATAGAAGTACCACCACGGGATGCCGTTTTGCAGCGTCACCACGTCGGTGTTGGGCCCAAAGAGGCGGCGCAGCGGCCTGGCGAGCGCCGTGACCTGATGAGCCTTCACAGCCAGCAGCACGGTGTCCTGCGCAGTGCATTCCTCAAATGAGGCAGCCTTGACCGTAGCGGCGATGCGTTCGGTGCCGTCCTCGTCGATGAGCCTGAAGCCGTGACGGCGGATCGCCTCGAGGTTGGGGCCGCGGGCAACAAAGGTCACTTCCTCACCGGCCAGCGCCAGACGTGCGCCCAGGTATCCCCCAATCGAGCCGGCACCGACGACCGCGAGCTTCATCGAATGCTGCGGCTGCAAACGCTATTCATTGGAGTTGGCAGTGCCTGTATTTCTGATTTGTTCGGCCACCGGATCATAGCAACTGTGCCAGCGGTATTATGATAGCCCTTAGGAATCAGGTACTTATGAAAAAGTCGGCTTGACGCCCACCACACCCGGATGCTGCGCTGCGGGCGGATGGCCTTGAAATTCACATTTCCAGCCAAATTCACAATTCCGGCTGGTAGTTCGTATTATCATTTGTACGTAATACGAACCATCTGAGGTTACTGCATCACAGGAGCATCACGGATCTTG
>JBEKUL010000140.1:0-7066 GCA_049515055.1 Steroidobacteraceae bacterium
AAACTCGGCGCGGACCAACAGCACTATGTGATTCTGCCGCAGAGCATAAGCACTGAGCCCATCGCCATCGGGATTCGCAAAGGCCAGCCGGGCCTGAAGGCAGCCATCGACGATGCGTTGCGTGACATCGAGCGCTCGGGTGAGGGAGTGAAGCTGTTCGCAAAATGGTTTGGGGCGGACAGCCGACTGAAGATTCCGACGCGCAGTTTCAAATTCGATTCCGATAAGATCGCGGACTAAGCGGCTGGCGCAGTCTTTCGCCGCCGAGCGCCGGTCGGGAAATGCGCATGCCTCACTTCGATCTATCGCTGCTACTCGCGGGCCAGTATCGGGATTGGCTGCTAGCTGGTCTGCGATTATCACTGGAGCTGACCGCTATCACACTGGTTCTGGCGCTGCCGCTTGCGCTCGCCGTAGCCTTGATGCGACTGTCGCCAGTGCGGCTCCTGCGCGCCATGGGGCTGGTGTTCGTCGAGGGCATCCGCAATGTTCCGCTGCTCGTGCATATGCTGTTTTGGTATTTCGGTGCACCTGAGCTGCTACCCGAGTCGCTGCGCGAACGACTGAACGAGGGCAATTTTGAGGCTTTGAGCGCTATAGTGGCGCTCACGCTGTATACGGCTGCCTACATGTCCGAGGATGTACGCAGCGGTGTGCGCGCCATCCCGTCCGTGCAGCTCGAAGCGGGGCGAGCACTGGGATTCGGCTATCTCACAAGCATGCGCCTGATCGTGCTCCCGCAGGCGCTGCGGATAATCGTGCCGCCGCTGATTTCACAGACCCTCAACCTCTGGAAGAACACCAGCATCGCTACGGTCATCGGTGTGGGTGAGCTTATGTATCAAGCCGCGAAAGTTGAGGCCGCGTCGTTTCGAAGTGCCGAGGCATTCAGCTTTGCCACGATCAGTTACCTGTCCGTGTCGCTGTTCATTACGGCGCTGGCAGCGTGGTATCAGCGGCGCCATCCCCTGAGGACCGCATGAAGGAGCTGGTCGAGAGGTACTGGCTTTATTTCCTGGTCGGCCAGTATCCGACGGGACCGCTCGGCGGGCTTACGCTGACGCTGTTGCTGGCCGCCGCGGGCCTATTGCTTGCTCTACCGCTCGGAGTGCTGCTGGGTATCGCAAGACTCAGTGCCTACCGCTGGTTGCGCTGGCCCGTGACGGCATGGGTCATGACCGTGCGCGGTACGCCGCTGCTGATGGTCGTGTTCTGGGCCTACTTCTTCCTGCCCAGCGTCACGGGAGTCAGGACCAACCAATTCTCCACCATGCTCATAGCGCTGGTACTGTTCGATGGCGCGTATCTGGCCGAGATCGTCCGCGCCGGGATCCTGGGGGTTCCCAGGGGCCAAGCGGAGGCCGCCCGCTCGCTGGGTTTAGGCGGTTTAGGTGCATTGCGGTTCGTGGTGCTGCCACAAGCACTGCGCAACATGCTGCCCTCATTGGTGAATCAGTTTGCATCGAGCATCAAGGAAACCTCGCTGGGCTACATCATCGGATTGCAGGAAGTCTCCCTCATCGCCTCGCAGATCAACAACCTGGAGCTCACCAAGTCGTTGCCGATCTATCTGATCCTCGCCGCAACCTATTTTCTGCTGTGCTTCGGGCTCTCACGTCTGGCGTTCGGCCTCGAGCGCTCTTTGAGTGTCGCGCGGGTAAGTCGTGCCGCGGCGGTGAGTACGGCATGATCGTAATGGAGCGGGTAAACAAGTGGTTCGGGCGCTATCACGCGCTGGTCGATGTCTCCGAGACGGTATCCAAGGGCGAATTGGTGGTGATCTGCGGCCCTTCCGGGTCAGGAAAGTCCACGTTGCTGCGTACTTTGAACCGGCTTGAAAGCTTCCAGTCCGGACGTATTTTCATAGACGGACAGGATATCTATGCTGCGGGTCTGGATCTGAACCGTTTTCGCTCCCGCATCGGCTTTGTATTCCAGCAATTCAATCTGTTTCCGCATTTGACGGCGCTGGAGAACTGCACACTGGCACCGATGCGCGTGCACGGCCTGACGCGCGACGCAGCGACGAGGCGCGCCATGGAATTGCTCGAACGCGTCGGTCTGGGGAATAAGGCGGCAGCCTTTCCCGCCGAGCTGTCCGGCGGCCAGCAGCAGCGCGTGGCCATCGCGCGGGCGCTGGCGATGCAGCCGCCATTGATGCTGTTCGACGAGCCGACCAGCGCCCTGGATCCGGAGATGGTCGGGGAGGTGCTGCTCGTGATGCGCGATCTGGCGCACGCCGGGATGACGATGGTTTGCGTGACTCATGAAATGGGTTTCGCCCGCGAGGTAGCCGACCGCGTCCTGTTCATGGATGCGGGTCGAGTGCTCGAGCGCGCCTCCCCGGCAGAGTTCTTTCAGCGACCGCAGCACCCGCGCGCGCAACAGTTCCTGGCTGACATCCGCACGCCGTTTGCGCCGATCGACGCGGGGAAGGGGGCATGATCTTGCGCCAGCCTCGCGCCTTCCTCCTCGTCGTAGCCCTTTGTGCATTCTGTCTCGCGTCGCCGGATGCGACAGCTCAGCGCGCTGAGCCTGTCAATGTCATCTTTGACACGGATATGTGGTCGGACATCGATGATGCTCTGGCATTGGCCATGCTGCATGCCTTGCAGGATAGACACGAGATCAATCTCGTTGCCGTGACGGTCAGTACCGATGAAAAATGGTGCGCCTCGTATGTCGATCTGATCGATACCTTCTACGGCCATCCGAACGTGCCGATCGGCGTGGTGCGCAATGGTCTCAATACGGAAGCATTCCGCGGGTTGTTTCCCTCGGCGCACTGGCCCGTCACCCGCTACACTGAGCTTTTGTCCGTAGAGAGGAAGCCAGACGGCTCTCTGCTCTATCCGCACCATCTGATCGACGGCACCAGGGCGCCCGAAGCAGTTGCGCTGCTTCGAAAGACTTTAGCGGCCCAGCCCGATGGCAGTGTCGTAATGATCCAGGTGGGCTACAGCACCAATCTGGCTCGGTTGCTCGATAGCGCGGCCGACGCCGCCAGCGCTCTAAACGGGCGCGATCTAATCCGACAGAAAGTGCGGCTGTTGTCGATCATGGCTGGGAATTTTGCAGATTCGACGAGCGCTGGAAAAACGCTGGCGAGAGGAGCGCCGGAATTCAATCTGGAGTCGGACGTGCCATCCGCGCAGAAGCTCTTTGCCAGTTGGCCCACGCCGATTGTGGTCAGCGGATTTGAAATCGGGCTGGCATTGCCGTACCCGGCCGCAAGTATCGAGCGGGATTTTTCCTACGCTGAACACCATCCGATTGCGGAGACCTATCGCACTTACGCTGATGAAACGGGCAATAAGTGGCCTCATAACCACGCAACATTTGATTTGACCGCCGTGCTTTACGCTGCCCGACCAGACAGGAATTATTTCTCACTGTCGCAGCCCGGTCGGATCACGGTCCTGGACGATGGAAGCTCGCGTTTCGATAAGTCCGAGGGCGGCGCGCATCGCTACTTGATTTTGAACGAAGAGCAGAAAGCGCGCGCTCTTGAGGCGATGGTGATGCTCGTCAGCCAGCCGCCGAGGCAAAAATGATCGCTATATCAGCGTGCCTCGGCTGAGGGGATCCTTCCGGGCCGTCGGCCGTCGGCCGTCGGCCGTCGGCGGTCGGCTGGCGGCCGTCGGCGGCGCCTGCGTGCGCTCGTACTGCAAGGGTACACCGGCGTGCAGCCGCGTTTGTCGCTTGGGCGCTCGGGAATCGTGCGGCCGTGCGTACCGGTGCACCATAGGGTGGCATCAGGCTACCGACTAGGTCAGTAGGAGTGCCGCATCCGACCACCGGCTCCCGAGCTGGCGGCCCGGAATTGATGCAATTTCGCAGTCATACCCGCTTTCCCTCAATAGCTGCTTCGCTGAGGGTCATCGGCCCAATCTCGCTGGTACAGAAGCTGCATCGGGTCTTGCCAAATAGCGGGACGCAATCCTCACCGCACCATATAAGTAACAGGGAGTTACGATGGCCCGACTACTGACCGCGATTTTGGCGCTTGTATTGCTGCACTTGAGCCCGGCTTTCGCGGACACCGATGCCGATCAGCAGGCTACTGAGTCCACGAGCAGTGCGGCCGCCCCGTCCAACACTGTGGTGGCCCAGTCCGCCCCGACCGGTGACCTCGATGAAATCGTCATCAACGGTATCAGGCGAGGGGATCTCATCCTTCCGACCACCGTGACGTCGGATTCGGCTTTCGGGCTGGACCTCGGCGTTATGGATACGCCGCGCAACAATACGCTGTTGTCAAAAGCGCAACTCGATGCACTCAATGTGCAGAATCCAGGCGGGTTCTCCTATCTGACGTCGAGCAGTTATACCGACGCCTCATTTGGTCAGCCGAACGTGCCGCGTATCCGCGGTCAGTATGCCGATATGTACTTCAACGGCATGCGCGACAGCTTCACCCTCAACGGCTATGGGGCCCCGATCAGTTTCAACAGTGTGGATTCCATCGATATCATCAAAGGACCGGCGAGCGTCCAGGCCGGACCCGGAGCGGGCGTGGGGGGAGAGATCGACATCACGACGAAGATGCCCTCGTTCATAAAGCCGATTCAGGATTACAACCTTGAGTTTGACACTCAGCAAAAGCGCATCGCGTCCTTCGATGTCGGGGCTCCGCTGACGTCGGATATTGCTGCACGCGTGAGCTTCACCGAAAACGACAGCGGCAGCTATTACTACGACATGTTCTTCCATCAGCAGTCGCTGTTTGCCTCACTGATCGACCGTGTGACGCCGCAGTACTCAATCCTGGTTACAGCTGGGTGGGAGAACACCAACTACCGCGAAAACGACGGCGTCAATCGAGTCAACCAGCAACTCATCGACAACGGCACCTATCTGACCGGTGGTATCGTGGGTGGGCCTTCGAACATTTCCGGCTTCGGGACCGAGGTCGACCTGACCGGAACCACGCAGCTCAATCCGCGGATCATCATCGACGAGCCGCCGCTTAATGGCGCGCACTCCATGCACATCAAAGGGCAAATCATCCAGACGTTCAATGCCACGGATGCTTTTTCCATCGTCAACAATACGTTCTACGATTACATGAACCGTTACAACCAAACGGGTGATTATTACGCCGATACGGCAATCGGCAGCTATACCATCGAGAACAAGACCGACTTCAAGGTCAAGTTCGGCACCGGCGGAGTGAACCACGACATCGATGCCGGCTTCACCTACCGCTACGCTCATGTGCTGGATATCCAGAACTTCCTGAACGAGCCGGTCAGCGTCTTCGATCTGTCCGCCAACCCCAGCACCTGGATATTCCCCGGCTCCCTGCAAGAAGGAGACGGGGCGCTCCCCTACACTGCAGCTTTCGGTCATGCACAATGGGGGCTGCCTGGACGTTATCAGGGGACCCTGGGCCCAGACGGATCTGCAGTCGCAGGATTCTTGAACGGTACTGCCGATTCCAATCTGCAGGACGCGGCGATTTTCCTGGAACATCGGATCCAGTTCTCGCCCCAGTGGAGCGTGTTGTACGGCCTGCGCGGCGATCTGGTGCAGCTGAACTATTCCGACCCGCTTGGCGGTGCGGACTACGGGGCGCCTCCTGGCCTCTCGCCATTGCCCCAAAGTGTGTCCACTTCCTGGTACGGTCTGTACAACGGCAACATCAGTGTGGTGTACAGCCCGTCATCTCATATCTCCACCTACCTGACGTACAACAAGGCGCAGTACGTGCTGCCCACTGCCAATGATGGCGCGGTAGCCACCTGGGGAGAAGATCCGACCAATCAGTTGCGGCAGAACACTTTGCTGGAAGAAGGGGGCGTGAAATTTGACCTGTTCGACAAGCGCTTGTTTGTCTCCACCGCGGGTTTCTACCAGGAGCGCACTGTCACCACCGGCCCAGGTGGCCTGGCTGATACCCTGGCGCACATCAAGGGTGCCGAGATCGAGGCCAACTACCAGCCCAATCCGCACTTCTTCGCCACCGGCAGTTACTCGTATCTGCACACTACGCTCGATTATCCATCAACTTTCTACAACTTTCCGGCGACACTGGGGCTCAACAATGATGGCGCCGGGGCATCGACGCCAAACCCGTTCCTGCCGAACCAGACGTTCCAGGACCCAGGGGTACCGCAACAGCTGTTCAACGTGCTGGCGAATTACAAGCACGAGTCCGGCTTGGGTGCTCAGGCGAACATTCAGGTCACGGGTCCCGTTGCGGTGACGCAATCGGGCTATCTCAACTTGCCGGCAATCGAGGCGGGCTACCCAGGCATTTCGGCGTCCCAGTTGGCATACTACACGGCCAATGGCGGCTACTATCAGTCGCCGATGATCCACTGGCAATACACCTTGAATGCCGCCCTGTTCTACAGCTTTGAGAAATACTACACGGTCAAATTCTCGGTCTACAATCTGACCAGCGAGCACAATTGGACCAACGATATTCCGTATTACGGTAATGATTTTATTACACGTGATCCGCCGCGCGACTATGACTTGAGTATTAGCGCTAGATTCTGATACGGGGCGAAGGTGGTGTCAGCGGGCGGCATGTTCGCCATGCGCCCGCCGAGCCTTTAGAATGCGCGCCGGGGGTATCGATGCGCACGCCGATAATTCTCGCGACTGCATTCGCGCTGTTCGGGGCTGAGCGGCTGCTCGCGCAGGCACCCAGCCCGCCGGCTGCGCCGGCCGTGCGCAACGTCACGATCGATGTCGATCTCGCCAGGACCGTCGGCCCGTACGAACTGCTGTACCCGTGGTTCGGTTACGACGAGGCCAATTACAGTACCCAACCCAACGGCCGAGCTTTGTTGCGTGAGCTGCATGACTTGAGTCCGGTGCCGGTCACCATCCGGGTGCATCATCTCTTGACCTCCGGTGACGGCGTTGCCGACCTCAAATGGAGCTCGACCAACGTCTACAGCGAGGACGCCGACGGCAAGCCGGTTTACGACTTCAGGATTCTCGATGGCATCTTCGATGCCTATCAGCAGGCCGGCGTGCGGCCTCTCGTGGAGCTGGGATTCATGCCCAAGGATCTGGCGGCCGCCCTGCCGGATCAGCACCTGCCGTACCA
>JBEKUL010000141.1:0-7065 GCA_049515055.1 Steroidobacteraceae bacterium
GACGGATTGTCGGACTTGCGCGAGATCTTGTCGATTTCGTCGATATAGACGATGCCGGTCTGCGCTTTCTCGACGTCGTAGTCGCATTTCTGCAGCAGCTTCTGAATGATGTTCTCGACGTCTTCACCGACGTAGCCGGCCTCGGTCAGGGTCGTGGCATCGGCAATCGTGAAGGGTACATTGAGCAGTCGCGCCAGGGTTTCGGCCAACAGCGTCTTGCCGCAGCCGGTCGGACCGATCAGCAGGATGTTGCTCTTGGCCAGCTCGACTTCGTCCTTCACGCGGGCGCTGCCGCGAGTCTGAAGCCGCTTGTAGTGATTGTAGACCGCGACCGACAAGACCTTCTTGGCGCGGTCCTGGCCGATCACGTAGTCATCCAGAACCTTGCGGATTTCGTGCGGCTTGGGCAGCTTGTCGCGCGCGCGGTCAGCCCGGTCCTCGAGCTCCTCGCGGATTATGTCGTTGCACAGCTCGACGCATTCGTCGCAGACAAACACCGAAGGGCCGGCAATGAGCTTGCGCACCTCGTGCTGGCTTTTGCCGCAAAACGAGCAGTACAGCAGCTTGCCGTCGTCGGTACGCCCACGCGGATCGTCACTCATCGGCACGCACCTCTACCGGTTTGACCGGCGATCGAGCACAAGATTCGCTCCTCAAGCATCTCTATATAGCATGGTGCAGACCGTAGAGGCAAAGAACTGCGTCACCCGCAAGGCCTTGTTATTTCGTGTTTTTGCGTCGCTCATCACGGCTTGAGCGGGGCTGGAAGTAGCTCGCCGCGCTTTTCCAGTATCTTGTCAATTAGCCCGTAGGCGATGGCGTCCGTCCCATCCATGAAGTTGTCCCGATCCGTATCGGTCTTGATCTTCTCCACGCTCTGGCCCGTATGCTTGGCGAGGATGCGGTTGAGACGATCGCGTGTGCCGAGCATCTCCCTGGCGTGAATTTCCATATCCGCAGCCTGGCCCTGGAAGCCGCCCAGGGGCTGGTGCACCATGATGCGCGAATGAGGCAACGCAAAGCGCTTGCCCTTGGCGCCGCCGGTGAGCAGGATCGCGCCCATGCTGGCCGCCTGCCCGATGCATATGGTGCTCACGTCGGGCTTGATGAACTGCATCGTGTCGTAGATGGCCAGCCCCGCGCTCACCACGCCGCCCGGGGAATTGATGTAGAGCGCCACGTCCTTGTCGGGGTTCTCGGATTCGAGAAACAGCATCTGCGCGACCACGACGTTGGCCATGTAATCATCCACCGCTCCAACGATGAAGATCACGCGCTCTTTGAGTAGCCGCGAATAAATGTCGTAAGAGCGCTCACCCCGTGAGGTTTGCTCCACGACGATGGGAACCAGATTCAAGCCGCGCTCGTTCATTGCCCTATCTTCCTGCGTAAATCGACGTTTGAAGGTGTCATTGCTTCTGACCAAAGCCGGTCAGCGCCTGAAATGTGGAGGGCTGCTCCACGACTTTGACCTGCGCGAGCACCCAGTCGAGCGCCTGCTCTTCGAGCACCGCCGATTCAAGCTGCTCCATCGCCTCGCGACTGGCCAGATACTGCCGGCGCAGTTCCTGCGGATCGGGATGTGAGGCGGTGATCGCCTCGAGCCGCTGCTCGACGCGCGCGCGGTCGACCTTGATGCCCTGCGCCCGCACGATCTCACCGATCAGCAGGCCCAGAGCCACGCGCCGGCGCGCGCTGGCCTCAATGACATCGCGCGCGGGCGCCAGCGCCGGGTCCTCGGTGCCCATTCGTCGCATCGCCTGCGCCTGCAGTTCACGAATCTGTGACTCGACCATGTTTCGCGGCAGCTCCAGCGGGTTGTCGCGATAAAGCGCGTCGAACAATTGTTCGCGCACCCGGCCACGTATCGCTTCATTGAGCTCGCGCTCCATGCTGAGCCTGACCTCGCCGCGCAATTCGCTCACACCGCCGTGCTGCACGCCGAAGGCTCTTGCGAATTCCTCATCGACCGGCGGCAGGCTGCGCTGCTCAACCCTGGTGAGCTTCAATTCGAACTCGGCCGTCTTACCGGCCACCGCCTTGGCGCCGTAGTCGTCGGGGAAGCGGGCCGCAACGCTGCGGGTATCGCCCACGTTCATGCCCGGCAGCGCCTGCTCGAGCTCGGGCAGGATGCGGTGCGCCCCGATCGTGACCGTGAGTCCATCGCCTTTGCCGCCTGGAAATATCTCACCATCGATGCGCCCGACGTAATCAACGCTCACCCGATCCCCTTCCTGCGCGGCCCGCTCGACCTCGCTGTACGACGGGCGCTGGCTGCGCATGCTCTCTAGCATCGCATCTATATCCTGCTCGCTGATCGTCGCGCTGGGCCGCTCCACGACGATCGCGTCGAGCTCACGCAGCGTGACTTCCGGCAGCACCTCAAAAATGGCCGCGTAACGCAGCTCCGTGCCCGGCGTCATTGCTATCGGCTCGATACGCGGGCCGCCGGCGGGGCGCAGTTTGTGCTGGCTTACCGCCTCGGCAAAGGTGCTCTGCATGAGCTCACTGACCGCCTCGGCGTGCACTTGGCTGCCGAACTGCTGGCGCACGACCGCGTAGGGGACCTTTCCCTGCCGAAAGCCTTTGATGCGTGCGGTACGTGCCAGGCGTTTGAGGCGCGCATCGACTTCCACGGCAACGCGCTCGCCCGGTACCGCCACCTCGAGCCGTCGCTCCAGACCCTTGGTTGTCGTCACCGAAGCCTGCATCGTCCCATTTCCCATCTTGAATCGCCCGCGAGTTCGAGCAGAGTGCGAAAGGAGAGACTCGAACTCTCACGGGTTGCCCCACTGGCTCCTAAGGCCAGCGCGTCTACCATTCCGCCACTTTCGCGCGCTCGGCGGGACTTGCGATTATACCGAAGATCGCCTCCCACCGCGGGTAACGCGGCCGCACCGATCCGCATCCGGTTGCAGCGCAGCCAGCAGCGCTTAATTCTCTTCACGCGCTCTAGCCGCGGTGTGTGCCCGCGCGCCATACTCGTACCTGTGTACCTACGATGCCCCGTTTCAAGTAATCACCGGCCGCCGCGCCCTGCCGCGAGTTTCACGGCTCTATGCGCCTGCGCCCTGATGCTGAGCCTGAGCGCTTGCGGCTATATATCACTGCCATTCCACCGCGATAGCGCGGTCAGCGCGCCCGCAGTGCCCGAGGGAGCGGACGCTGCGGCCGACAAGAAAGCCCAATGCGCGAGTATTCGCGATCAGATCAGAAGCAACCAGGAGTCGCTGCGCGAAGCACCCGCCACCAGCGTGTCGGCCTCTATCGTGGAGTCCGCGCAGGCGAGGGCTCAGAAACACGTTGACGATCTGCGTGCGCAGTACGACGAGCTCGATTGCCCCGACGACAGCTCCTCGGATACGCCACTGAGGCTCGCACCGGTGCAGCCTGCCCCAGGGGGCGCCATTCCCTGAGATCCTGATTCGCAGCTCATTGTCTGGGCTTAAGTTATTGTATTTACTGAACTACGCCCTCGTCGCCCGGATATTGTCGGCGTTTGCGGTCGTGGCGGCTGCCGACGACTCGGCGCCCGACAAGAGCGATTACTGGCTCCTCAATCCGACGCCTGAGGCTGACCTGCGCAGCTTCAACACCGATCGGCCGCCCAAGGCCAATAGCCCCTATACGGTCGATGCCGGCCACTTTCAGTACGAGACGGACATTGCCGTGTTCGCGTATAGCGATACCGACGGCGCCACGACCCGGGACTGGACCGTGCTGGATCCGACCCTGAAGCTTGGCCTGACTAATACGATCGACGCCGAGCTGCAGCTCACGCCCTACGAATCTGTCGTCACGCACAGCGCCTCGGGTACGTCGAGCATCTCCGGCGTTGGCGATACGTTCGCGCGCCTGAAGATCAATGTGCTCGGCGATGATCGGGGTGCCATCGCGGTGACGCTCCTGCCCTACATGAAACTGCCGACGGCGCAATCTGGTCTGGGCAACGGCCGCGTCGAAGGCGGTGTGATTCTACCCATCAGCCTCAATGCGCCGGGCGGCTTCAGCGTGATCGTGATGCCGCAGGCCGACTATCTCAAAGACCAGTTCAGCGACGCCTACCACGGCGCCTTCGACTTCCTGATCAATGTCAGCCATGCGCTCGACAAGCGCTGGAGCTTCTACACCGAGGTATTCACGACGCAGTCGTTTCAGTCGGCCAATAAGCCGATCTACACGTTCGATGAGGCTCTGACCTGCGCCCTGGGGCCCAACCTGCAGCTCGATTTCGGCGGCAATTTCAGCGCGAACTCCCAAGCGCCGCGCGAGCAGCTCTACGTAGGCCTTTCGCAGCGGTTTTGATACACGTATATGATGAATCTCGTGCTAACGAACCGATTGCCGCCCCGGCTGCGCGCTGCCACCTATGCGCTGCGCGGCGGCTTCTTGGTGCGGCCGCTGCTGATGGCACTGGCGCTCGGCCTGGTCGGTGGCGCGCTGCCGACGCTAGAACAGGCATTTCCCGCGCTAAGCGCCTGGGTACCCGCCTGGCTGTTCCCTACTCGGACCGATCCACAGGTGGCCCAGATCATTCTGGCGACGATCGCCGCCTCGATCATGACCGTCGTCTCGATCGTCTTTGCCATCCTTTTGATGACACTGACGCTCGCCTCAATGCAGTTCTCTCCACGCATCCTCCTGAGCTTCGTGCGCGATCGCGTAACGCAGCGCACGCTCGGCATCTTTCTGGGCACTTTCGTCTACTGCATGGCCGCGTTGCCCGCGGCACACTCTTATCCGCAGCCCTTCGCTCCGGTTGCCACCGTCGTTTGCGGCATGTTTCTGGCGGTAACCTGCGTCGCCTGGTTGATCTTCTTCATCCATCACATTTCCCAGGCCATCAGCGTCAATCACATGGTGGATCGAATCGCGCGTGAGACCGAACAAGTCATCGATGACGTCATGCCGGACTCGGTGCGCTACGCCTACGCGCCGGAGAGCGTCCCCTACGATAGCAGCAAACCTGAGACTCTGGTCGACAGCACCATCTCCGGCTACATCCGCTACATCGACGTTGCACGCCTGCTGCATCTTGCGCAGTCATACAAGCTGCGCGTGCGCATGCCGCGCCGCATCGGGCATTTCGTACCCGCGGGTGTCGCACTCTTCGGGGTCTCGCCCGCGGAACGCCTGGATCCCGAGCTCGAGCGCGAATTGCGTTCGGCGTTCGATATCGGACCGACGCGAACCTTGCAGCAGGACGTTGAATTCGGCGTCATTCAGATCGTTGATATCGCTCTGAAGGCGATTTCCACCGCAGTCAACGACCCCAGCACCGCGATCACCTGTGTCGATCAGCTCGCGAGGATCTTGATTCGATTCGTAAGCCGCAACGCTCCGGTCGCGCTGCTTTGCAGCCCGCCGCATGTCGTGCGCGTGATCATTCCGTGGATTGGCGTCGAGAGTCTGCTCGATACGGCCTTTGAGCAGATCCGCCACTATTCGGCCGCAGATATTGCCGTCAGCCTGCGACTGTTGCGTGCCTTCGACGACATCGCCTCCACCAGCGCCGACCCTCGTATCATTGAGTCGCTCGCCACGCGCGGCCGTCGCGTGCTCGCCGGCTGCGCCGAGCGGTTGCATCCGGACCAGATCGAGAAGCTGCGCGAACGAGTTGTCGCGTTGGAAGCACGCACGAATCCGCTCGAAGCGCCGGCCGGTGCAAGTTGAGCGCTCGCGCCCTAGAGCCGCCCGCTGTTCAAATCTCGAACTCGACGCCAATTTCCATGAGCTGCGCGGTGGGAATGTTGAAGTAATAGGCGGGGTGCTGAGCATTATGATGCATGAACGCGAAGATCGTCTCGCGCCACCGCGACATGCCGGTCTGTCGCCCCTCAGGAATGATGGTCTCGTGACCGGTGAAGTAGGTCACTTGCCTTAGGTCGCATTCGGGTATTTGCCCGCACTCGATAGCACATCGCAATCCTTGTGGCACGTCGGCTTTCTCCATGAAGCCGATTCGCAGTTCCAGGCGCACAATGTCGTCGGAAATCGGGGTAACCTTGACGCGCTCCGTGTCGGTTACGCGTGGCGTTTCGGTAAAGTGAACCGCGACCAGGTACACCTTTTCATGCAACACGTGATTGAGCTTGAGGTTGAGCGTGAGGGGCAGCGGCACGCCCTGCGCCATGCGACCGAGCACGATGGCCGTGCCCGGGATCCGATGCGGCGGATGGGCTTTGATATCTGCAATGAATTGCTGCACTTTCTCGCGAATGTGCAGGCGCGCCTTTTCCATGATCTGCTGCCCCTTGCGCCAGGTGAGCATGAGGAACGCAATGAGAAATGAGATCAGCAGCGGAAACCAGCCGCCGTCAAGCAGCTTGGTTGAGGTCGATGCCACAAACAGCATATCCAGGGCAAGCAGACTACCGTTCACGGATAGGACGAGAAATGGATTGACCTTCCAATGCAGTGCGACAAACGTGGCCATGAGCGTCGTGATGGCCATCAGCATCGATACGGCGATTCCGAATGCGCCAGCCAATGCTGCCGAGGAGCCGAATGCGATCACTGCAGTCAGCGTGCCGATAGCGAGTGCCCAATTCACGATGGGAACATAGATCTGCCCGATCTCGTGCCCGGCCGTGTGTATGACTCTCAGGCGCGGCAGAAATCCGAGCTGAATAGCCTGACGCGTGAGTGAAAAAGCGCCCGAGATGATGGACTGCGAGGCGATGATGGTCGCGAGCGTGGCGAGGACCACCAGAGGATAGTGCGACCATTGCGGCGCCAGCAGAAAGAAGGAATTCTCCACCGCCGCCGGATCGGCCAGCAGCAGACCGCCCTGACCGAAATAGTTCAGCGTCAAGGCTGGCAGCGCGACGGCGAACCAGGCGAGTCGAATCGGCAACGGACCGAAATGGCCCATGTCGGCATAGAAAGCCTCCCCGCCCGTGACCGCAAGGAACGCCCCGCCGATCACCGCGAGAGCCAAAGGCCCGGCATGGATCAGATAGGTGATCGCGGGTATCGGACTGAGCGCGGCGAGTATCGCAGGCGCGCGCGCGATCCCGGCGATGCCAAGAAAGCCGATCACGATGAACCAGACCAGCATCACCG
>JBEKUL010000142.1:0-7034 GCA_049515055.1 Steroidobacteraceae bacterium
CGAATATGGCGCGAAATTATAACAAAAGGTTATTAAAAAATGGCCCATTGCTTATCGATCGCGTGCCAGCGGGGGATTAGAGTGGCCGCCCCGAAGACTGGATTCGCCCGCCGAGCCAATGATTTACGACAACATACTGGCCACTATCGGCCGCACACCTATCGTGCGCATTCAGCGCTTGGCCCCGCCAGACGTGACGATGTACGTGAAGTGCGAGTTCTTCAATCCAGGCTCTTCAGTCAAAGATCGACTGGCCATTGCGATCATCGAGGACGCCGAGGCGCGCGGCACGATCAAGCCGGGTCAGACCGTCGTGGAGGCGACCTCGGGCAATACCGGCATCGCGCTGGCCATGGTCTGCGCAGCCAAGGGCTACCCGTTCGTCGCAGTGATGGTCGAGACCTTCTCGGTCGAGCGACGCAAGATCATGCGCATGCTCGGCGCGCGCGTGATCCTGACGCCAGCAGCCGGGCGCGGTACCGGCATGGTGCGCAAGGCCGAGGAGCTCGCGCAGAAGCACGGCTGGTTTCTGGCCAGGCAGTTCGACAACCCCGCAAACCCCGCCTATCACCGCAATACCACGGGCCCTGAGATCCTGTCCGACTTCGCCGGCAAGCGACTGGACTATTTCGTCACGGGCTGGGGCACGGGCGGGACTCTGACCGGCGTAGGCGAAATGCTGCGTCTGGCTCGACCCGATGTGCACATCATCGCGTGCGAGCCGGAGTCGGCCGCGCTATTGGCCGGCAAGGCGTTCTCACCCCACAAGATCCAGGGCTGGACACCCGATTTTGTGCCTTCGGTGCTCAATCGCTCGGTACCTGAACGCCTCGTAACCGTCAGCGACGCCGAAGCGATCGCGGCCGCACGCGCTTTGGCAGCCAAGGAAGGCATCTTTTGCGGCATATCATCCGGGGGCACCTTTGCAGCGGCGCTCAATATTGCGCGCGAAGCCGGCCACGGCGCGGTTGTGCTCGCGATGCTGCCCGATACGGGCGAGCGCTATCTGTCCACCGCGTTATTCGAAGGCATCAACGATGGCTCGGATCCAGAACCCTGAAAGCGCGGCGCCAGCACGCCGTTCAGCGCACGGGCAACGGGCCAAGGCCATGGCAGTGCACGTCGTGAGCGCGCCAGCGAGCATCGCGCTGCCTGATCCATTCCGGCTCTATCGCGGTGGGTTGCTGCACGCAGCGCACATCGCCTATGAATCCTGGGGTCAGCTCAACGCGGCGCGCGATAACGCTATCCTTTTGTTCACCGGGCTGTCGCCCTCGGCACACGCCGCGTCCAGCGGGCACGATCCGAGCCCAGGCTGGTGGCAACGCATGATCGGACCCGGACGGGCGCTCGATACCAATCGCTACTTCGTGGTGTGCGTGAATTCGCTCGGCAGCTGCTTCGGCTCAACCGGACCCGCCTCGATCGATCCGGCCACGGGTGAGCGCTATCGGACCAGCTTTCCCGAGCTCGCCGTCGAAGACATCGCGCACGGCGGCTGGGCAGCGATGCAGGCCCTGGGCATCAAGCGGCTTGACGCCGTGATCGGTGCTTCCCTCGGTGGCATGTCAGTGCTGGCCTTCGCCGCGCAGTTCCCGCACGCGACACGCCGACTGATCAGCATCTCGGGCAGCCCGGCTGCCTCGCCGTTCGCAATTGCGCTGCGCTCGGTGCAGCGTGAAGCGATTCTGCGCGATCCGGAATGGCAGGGCGGACTGTACGCGCCCGAGCACCCACCGCGCAGCGGCATGCGCCTGGCGCGCAAGCTCGGCACAATTACTTACCGCTCCGCTGCTGAATTAGGGCAGCGTTTTGGCCGCGAGCCGCTCGCCGGCATCGCCGGCAACGTCGGTCCATTCGCGCCGCGCTTCGCGGTTGAGGGTTACCTGGAGGCCCAGGCCGAACGCTTCACACGCGTGTTCGATCCCAATTGCTATCTATATCTGTCAAGCGCAATGGACCGCTTCGATCTTGCCGAGCATCACGGCAGTTTTGCCGCCGCCTTTCGCGAGGTCACGATCGAAGCGGTGCTGGTCATCGGTGTCGAGAGCGATATGCTCTTCCCGACGCATGAGCAGGCGGCAATTGCCGAGGCTTTCGAGCGCAACGCCGTGCGCACGCGCTTCGTGCGCCTGTCCTCACTCGAGGGACATGACGCATTTCTGATCGACATCCCCCGCTTCGGCGACGCTATCGGCGGCTTCCTCGCCTAGTGCGAGCGTGACTGGCTTCACGGCGGCGCTCGTCGTTATGACACGTCGCGATGAATACGTTGTATTGCGCGCCTTTTGCGCCGATTGACGGCGATTAATGTTGAGTCCGGTTGGGCAAGTGAATTGCTTGAGGCATAATGGCTGTGCGCGTTGATGTTGCTTGCGGTGAAGGCATCGGCGCGTTGATCAATCGTTTGGCGAGCCCGGGGGTTGTGAGGATGGAACGAAGGCTGCACACCAGGCATCGAGCACGCACCACGGTCTACATCCTGCTTCCCGGCGGAATGCGCCGGCTTTGCAAGGCCGTTAACCTGAGCGCCACGGGTGTGTTCGTCCGCACTGCGGGTCTGGGTCTGCGCAAGGGGCAACAGGTCAACCTGGCGTTCGCGATTGACCTGGGCTCGGTCACCAAACTGCACCGCCGCACAGCTATAGTCGCGCACGTCTCCGGCGGGGGCACCGGCCTGATGATGGACGCCTACGCTGCTGCGCGCTAATCGCGCGAAATTTCCCTTTCCGCTCATGGCTGCGCGTCAACGCCACGCGAGCTGGCGCGCTTTACCTGTATGCAAGCGCCCGCGCGGCGCCTCCGGTGTCTGACAGTACGCACGCCGGAACCCCTGCGGACGTATACTCGGAACAGACGGTGCCGGCCCGGCCATTAGTGTCGGCGGCCCACGGAGGACAGATGAAAATCACCAGCGCCAGCACAGCCCTCGCGGCGAGCCTGCTGCTGTTGGGCGCGTGGATGCCGCCGGCGTTTGCACATTCTGGCGGTGGTCACGGCGGGGGCGGCGGGGGCGGTGGCCGTAGTGGGCACTCATTCGCAGGCGGCGCTCACTATTCGGGCGCTTCTCATGCGGGCGCGGCGCATTTCTCGGCGCGCAGCTACGGCGGCGCCAATTACGCGGCGGGTTACGCGGCGCGCGCGCCGATGGCTCATTATTCCGGGACCGCAGGTTTTGGAGTGTCCGGACGTGCCACGGTTGCATCTGCCGGTTTTGCCGGCCGCGCTGCCATAGGTGGCGCGCGCTATGCGCATCCCGGCGCCTGGGGCGGCGGCTATTGGGGCGGCCGCTACTGGCCCGGCGCGTACTACGGCGCGGGTTTTGCCTGGTTCCTGCCGGTGCTGCCGTTCGGCTATGCGACCTACTGGTGGAATGACGTGCCCTACTACTACTCCAACGACGCCTATTACACCTGGAGCCCGAGCGCTGACGGTTATGTCGCAACGGAGCCGCCGCCCGCGGCCCCGGCCAGTGGCCAAAGTGATGCCGCGGCCCCAAGCTACGCTGGGCCCGATCAGTCTGCGATGCCCGTGCAGCCAGGACAGGCTTCCGGTGCTGACAATATCTTCGCCTATCCGGCGCAGGGACAGAGCGCCGCGCAGCAAGCTACCGATCGCCAGGAGTGCACCCAATGGGCTGCCTCGCAGGCCGGATCCGCAAGCGGCTCACCCGACTACCGGCGCGCTCTGGTCGCCTGCTTCGAGGGGCGGGGGTACAGCGCTCAGTAACGCGCCTGCGTGCCGCGGCTCTGATCTGGCTCTGCCTGCCCGCGGCTTGTGCCGCGCCACGGCCGCCCGACGCCGCGTCGACGCAGCGCGACGCGTTATGGCGCATTGTGCAGCAGCAGTGCCTGCCTCACTGGCGGCAAAACCACGACCCGGCGCCGTGCGTGCAGCTCGTGACGGACGGGCTTTCTCAGGGTTACGTCGTGCTGGCCGATCGCAAAGGCGGCGCGCACTTTCTGCTTATTCCCGTTCAACGCCTGACCGGCATCGAGGATGCGCGCGTGCTGCGCGCTGACTCACCCAACTACTTTGAGGCGGCCTGGCAGGCCCGCGAAGTATTGGTAAACGTAGTCGGGCATGCAGTGCGACGCGACGCCGTGGGCCTGGCGATCAATCCTCTGGGGCATCGCGGTCAGGATCAGCTGCATATCCATGTTGCTTGCCTGCAGCCGCGTGTGCAGGCGCAACTGCAGTTACTGGCCCCGTCCCTCAACGCCGACTGGTCCGCGGTGCGCCTGAATGACGCGCCCTACCTGGCGTTGCGTGTCATGGGCGAGTCTCTGGATGGGGTAAACCCGTTCGCGCTGCTGGCGCATCGCGTGCGCGCGCAGTCGATGGGAGCCTACTCGCTGCTCGTCGCGGGAATGCAGTTTCCGAACGGTCCCGGATTCATCGTGCTCGCCGGCAGAAGTGGAACCACCTTGCCAGGGGTAGTGCTGCCGCCGCCGGCGTGGCCACCGACGGGCGAGATGCTGCTGGATGGCAACTGTGCGCTGGAGCGCTGAGGCCGCGCCCTGACTTGCGCCCTCGACGGCAATGCTTGCATGATCGCGCCAGCAGGCCGCGAGCAGCGCAGATGCGCGAACCTCGGCTCCAGGTGCACGGAGTTGCAATGATTCAGAGCAGCGCGCGACGGGGCCGATCCAATCCAGTGGCTCGAAACGTCGATCAATCCACGCCTCGCATCGCCTTTATTCAGGCCTGCTGGCATCGGGACATCGTCGATCAGGCGCGCCTGTCTTTTTTGCGCAACCTCGCTGCTTACGGCTTGCTGCGCAAACAGGTCGACTGCTTTGAGGTGCCGGGATCCTTCGAGATTCCGTTGCACGCGAAGCTGCTGGCCAAAACGGGCCGGTATGCGGCAATCGTGGCCGCCGGTTTTGTCGTCGACGGAGGCATCTACCGTCACGAATTCGTCGCGGGCAGCGTCATCGACGCGCTCATGAGCGTGCAGCTGCAGACCGAGGTGCCGGTGATTTCGGTGGTTCTGACCCCGCAGCGATTTCATCAGCACGACGAGCACATCAATTTCTTTCGTAAGCATTTTGTCGTCAAGGGCGCCGAAGCCGCGCGTGCCTGCGCGGCCACCATCGCCAGTATCGAAAAATTGCGCTGACGGTTCATGTTTACCGGCATCGTTCAAGGCTGCGCCGCTGTCCAGGCGCTGCTCGACAGACCTGGATTGCGCCGCATCACGCTCGGCTTTCCGGCCGGCTTTGCCGACGGCCTCACCGTCGGCGCGAGCGTCGCGGTCGATGGCGTGTGCCTGACGGTGAGCGCATTGCGCGGCAACGATATGGCCGAGTTCGAAGTGATGCAGCAATCGCTAGCCGTGACGACGCTGGGCCGGCTGCAACGAGGTAGCCGTGCCAATGTCGAGCGCGCCGCCCGCGCGGGCGGGGAGATTGGCGGTCATCTGCTGTCCGGTCACATCGACGTCGCCGGCACCGTCGCGCAGATTCGCCACCCGGAGAACAACACCGCGCTGCGCATCGCGCTGCCCGCCCCGTGGATGCGCTATGTGTTCGCGCGTGGCTACATTGCGGTCAATGGGGCAAGTCTGACCGTAGCTGAGGCGCAGCGCGAGCGCGGCGGTGGCGGCTGGTTCGAGGTCTGGTTGATTCCCGAGACGTTGCGTGTGACGACCTTTGCCGAGCTCGCCGTCGGCGCGATGCTCAACATCGAAATAGACCGGCACACACGCGTGCTCGTGGATACCGTGCGCGACGTCATCGATGAGCGCCTGGAGGCACTGCGGCCGCTAATGCGAGCGCTGCTGCGCGACCCGGATCTGGCGCTCGAGGGCTTACCGGACTCCTCGCCTGCCGATCAATGCTGAATGGCCTGATAGCCCTGCTGCGCCAGTAATTGAATGATGCCGTCCTTGCCCACCAGGTGCAGTGCGCCCACGATGACCAGGTAATCCTGATCCTCATGCAATAGTCCGGTAATGACGGGCAGCCACGCACGATTGCGGTCGGTCGTGAGCATTCGAAACAATTCCGGATACTGCGCGTAGCTCTCGCTGAGCAGCTGTTCGAGCGACTTTGTATCGCCATTGCGCCAGGCGCTGATTACAGCGTCCGTGGCATTCGATGTGTCATCGGCGTCCTCGAGCGTGTAGAGCATGAAGCGGCGCTGCTCATCGAGTGATAAATGCGCAAAGATGCCGAGCTGCTGCTCGATGGTCTCCAGCGCAATGATCGGCTTATGATCGCTTTGTGCGCGCGCGGCAAACTGCTCATCCACACCCGAGCCAGTTTCGAAGCCCAATCGCGCCAGCTCGAGCTGCTCGAGCGAGATCGCGGCGAACCAGGGCTGGAACTGGCTGAAGAAATCCGGTTCTACACCCAGCGGCTGCAGATGCGCGGCGAATTTGCCGTAAGCCGAAGGCCCCAGCGCCTCGGCCAGCGTCTGGCCCTCGGGCAGCATCTCGTCGCTCAGATCCGCGCCGACCAAACTGTCGGCGCTGATGTTGTTGAGATCCAACTCCATCACGAGAGCCTTCGCATTGTTGTAGGCGCGCAGCGAATCGGGCGGCAAATCGCTGTCCGCGGGCTTCAAAACGTGCACCGAGCCGAGCAGGTATACCGTGTTGTGCGCACCTTTGACGCTCCAGAACGAATGGTGGCCGCTGTCAGCGAGCGCAGCCGCCGCGACGGCCCAGCACAGCGTGGCTGCGAGCAGTCTCGCTGACACCTGACTGCTGCCTCCGACAGTTCTTGCAACTGCGGTGAGAACATCGTTCGTAAAGACCTTGCATTGGGATGTCACGATCCGCAGTCTACTTCCATCGGCTCCAGCCAACGAATTTGTGGTCGGCTGGTGATTTCGCGGACCGCGCATCTGCGAATTTGGCGCCGATGCGGCAAGTTTGCCGGCTGAGAGATTTGAACTCCCGACCAACGGTTTACAAAACCGCTGCTCTACCACTGAGCTAAGCCGGCGCATGAATACTTAGATTAATTGGAATCGGCGCGTGGGCGCCAGATCAGTAACGACGCGAGCCTGTGAGCCAGCCAGATCTT
>JBEKUL010000143.1:0-7031 GCA_049515055.1 Steroidobacteraceae bacterium
AATGTCAATGCATCAAACGCTGCCTCAACGGGCGCTCGCCATAGCACGACGACACACGCCAGCGCGAACGCCGCAAAAAGCATGCCCAGCAGCGCTGGTGGCCAACGCGCGATCGATTCAGGATCGGCAATGCGTGACCTGACCTGCGATTCAAGCCATGCGCGCGCCGCCTGCCAATTCAGCGGACCCGCTGGTGCGGCTCGAGCGGGTGTGACAGGCGCGACAGGCGGCTCGCGCGCAGTAATCCGGGTGGCCAGATGCCAGCGACGTCCCAGGGACAGCAGCGCCGCTGACAGGAACGCGGCAGATGCCGCGCACAGGGCGGCGCCGAGATAGCCGAACGCGCGCGGCAGAACGAGTCTCGGTGTGGAAATTCCGGCGCGAGCCGAGGCCAGGAAGAAGAGTATCAGGCCTGCGACAGCAAACGCAGCGCCGATCGCCTGCAGCGCCCAGCCGTAGCGCCGCGCGGCGTTGAATCTCGGGGCTTCGGCCAGCATCAATCCACGTCCCCCACTACAACCGGCAGACCGGATCCCTCAGGCTATTCGGCGGCCATGCTGCTGTCGAGTACACTGGGAGCATCCATGCGCCTATTGGTGATTTCCCTCGCTGCGTTCTGCGCGACGTTTACTGGCGGGTTGTTCGCACTCAGGCTGCAGCAAAAATTGCACCTCGTGCTGGGCTTCAGCGCCGGTGCAGTCATTGCGGTCGCTTTCTTCGATCTGCTGCCCGAAGCGATTAACCTAGCGGCACCGCTTCAGAGTGTCGCGAGCGTACCGGCATGGAGCGCATTAGGGTTCTTGACCTACCTCGTACTCGATCGCATTCAATTGCCCGGAAGCCATGCGGCAGGCGCGCGCAAACTTGCCGTGCGGCAAGCCTTGCGCCGAGGCGCAATGGGTGCAGGCAGTCTATCTGCGCACAGCTTTCTGGATGGCCTCGCCGTAGGCTTTGCATTTCAAGCTTCCAGTTCGGTGGGAATGATCGTGACGGTTGCGGTGTTAGCTCACGATTTCTCAGATGGCATCAACACGATGGCCGTGGTGCTCAAGAGCGGCGGCAGCCGTCAGCGCGCCTTGCGCTGGCTATGGGCAGATGCCGTGGCGCCTGGTCTGGGCATCGCTTCGACTTTGCTGCTCAGTATTTCGCCGGGCGAGCTCGGCATCGTACTGGCGCTGTTCGCCGGATTCTTCTTGTACATCGGAGCCAGCGATCTGATACCCGAGAGCTATCACGTGCATCCGCAGTTTATGACGACGGTATTGACGCTGCTCAGCGCGGCACTCTTATACCTCGCGGTGGTCCTCGCCAACCGTTAAAACCAGGTGCGCAGACCGACAACCCACAACACGGCTCCGGCTGCCACCCCGCTGTCTCTCGCAAACTGCGCGGTCGCGCCGAAATCCCGCCGCCATGTCAAACCGGCATAGGGGGCAAGCTCGCGACGGATTTCGTAGCGAACGCGAAGCGCGAGCTGCAGATCCGAAATACCCGAGCCAATTTGTCGCGCGATGTCCGGCTTGCCGTAGAGGTCGGTTTCAAATTCGGGCTGTACGATCAAGCGCTGCGTGATCATCAGATCGCGCTCGACGCGCAAGCGCGCCGCCGTGCGGCCCTCCTCGCCTGCGTAGAACGTGGCCTCCAGATCAAACCAATAGGGCGCGAGCCCCTCAATACCTGCCGCCACCCAGCCACGAGCCGGGCCTTGGCCCAGGTCATAGCGCACGCCCGTTTGCACGCTCCACCAGCGGCTGACAATTCGATCCCAAAGCAGCTCATTGCGTGCATCGGCCTTATCGCTGGCATCAGGCGAGCCTTCGCTCTTGAGCCACACCTTGTTGTAGTCCGAGCCGTACCAGGCCTGCCCATCCCAGGACAATAGTGTGTGATCCGAGTCTGCCTCCAGCTCGAGCTGATCGAGCATCACCTTCCCGAACGTGGCGGCATCATCCATCTCCATCATCGCCGCCATTTCCTTATAGGGCATATCCGCCTGCATCTCGGGCGATGCCGCTGCTGCTCGTAGCGCAATCGCGAACATCGCGCTTAGCAGCGCGAGCCGGGTGGTGCGCACGATCGGACCTGCGTCGTGGCTACATTTGCTCGACACGCACTTCCCTGAACATGCCGGCGGCCATGTGATAGGTCAGATGACAGTGATAGGCCCAGCGCCCGAGCGCATCCGCGCTGACCAGGTAGCTCAGGCGCTGCCCGGGCTGCACCATCACCGTGTGTTTGCGCACTTGAAAGCTCCCATCTGGCGCTATCAACTCGCTCCACATGCCGTGCAGATGAATCGGGTGAGTCATCATCGTGTCGTTGATCAGCACGAGACGCAGGCGCTCGCCAAATTTAAATTGCAGGGGCGATGCCTCCGAGAACTTCTGGCCATTGAACGACCACATATATCGCTGCATGTGACCCGTCAGATGCAGTTCGATATCCCGGCCGCCGTCGCGCGCATCGATAGGTCCGCCGAGCGTGTGAAGGTCTGCATAGGTCAGGACGCGCCGTCCGTTATCGCGTAACCCGACGCCTGGATCATCGAGCTTAGGTCGAGGCATCTGGACCCGCATGTCGACGCCGGGCCCATAGTGAGCGGTATCGGGATGCTCCGGCATAGGCTGCCCACCTGTCATGCCTGGCATGTCGGTCATGCCGCCCTGCTCCATCCCAGACATGTTTGCCATGTTCTGCATCGCGTCCATGCTCATGCCCATATCCAACGTGCTCAGCAGCGGCCGTGGATCCAGCGCGGGCACCTCGGCCTGCAGACCGGCTCGCGCCGAGAGTGTGCCGCGCGCGTAGCCGGAGCGATCCATGGATTGCGCGAAAATCGTATAGGCCTGCTCGGCCTTCGGTTTGACGATGACGTCGAGCACTTCCCCGGAACTCATGCGAAATTCATCAACCGTGACCGGTTCGACATCCTGCCCGTCCGCCGCGACTACGGTCAGACTCAGACCCGGGATGCGAATGTCAAAGAAACTCATTGCCGAGGCATTGATGAATCGCAGGCGCACGCTATCCCCGGCGCTGAACAACGCTGTCCAGTTGCGCGCGGGCGTCGCCCCGTTCATCAGATAGGTGTAAGTGGCAGCCGAAATATCCGTCAGGTCGGTCGGATCCATGCGCATTTCTTCCCACGGAGCCCAATCGCGCATGGCCGCGGCCAACCCTCGGCTACGCAGCGCGGCGACGAAGTCGCCCGCGGTACGCCTGCCGTAGTTGAAATACTCGCTTTGACGCTTCAGGGTGACAAATAAATGCTCGGGATCGCTGTCCGACCAATCCGAGAGCAGCACCGTGTAATCTCTGTCGGCGCGAGCGCCTTGCCCGCCGCGCGGCTCGATTACGATCGGCCCGTATAACCCGCTTTGCTCCTGAAAGCGCGTGTGGGCGTGATACCAATAAGTGCCGAACTGCTTTACCCGGAATCGATAGACATAAGTCTCCCCCGGGGCGATGCCCGGAAAGCTCAGCCCGGGCACCCCGTCCATCTCGGCCGGCACGAGCACGCCGTGCCAATGAATGGAGCTGGGGACGCTCATTCGGTTGGTGACCCGAATCGTCACGCTATCGCCTTCACGCCAGCGCAGCAGCGGTGCCGGAAGCTGGCCGTTTACCGCCGTAGCCGTGCGTTGCGCACCGGTGTAGTTGACCGCAAGGGCGTCAATCGACAGATCAAATTCCGTGCCCGACAGCACAGCCGGCTGGCTCGCCGCGCGCGCCGGGGTCCAGGGCGCAGCTGCCCACAGCAGCGCACCACTGGTTACGCCCTGTACGAAGCGGCGCCTGGTGGAAACGAATGACATGGCAGCTCCAGGACAACGTTACCGCTAATCGCGGAAGTGCTCAAAAAAAGTATTACACTGCCTTCCACACCGCGTACACACAAGCGAGCGCGAATGCTGATCCAGTATCTGCGATTGATCCTATTTGCGATCGGGTTGCTGGTGGGCGTGCAGGTGCCCGGTTTCGTGGATCAATATGCGAAACGAGTGAGCGCGCACCAGATGGAGGTGGCGAGGAACTTCCGCGGCTTTCAGGAAAACGCGGACCAGTATTTCGCCGGCAGCGTGCAGGCGCTGGTCGAGCACCACGAGAGCAGCGGGGATGACGCATTCAAGAGCGAGGGCAGGACCATACACGACATGTATGTCCGGCTATCGGCCTTGAGCGCGGAAGTGGATGCGTTGCGAGCCCCGCTGCTGCAACGGATTATCCACGTGGCGGTGTATCCGAACAGGGAAATCCTGAATGAGACGCTCGCCGCATACACCTACACCGTACCCATAAATCCATCTGCGATGATCTGCGGCGTTCTGAGCGGCACCGTGTTCGCGATGCTGGTGGAGGGGCTCTTTACGCTATTCGCGCGCTTGCTGCGCCCGATGGATGTCAGACGGGTCAAAGCCCGGCCCTAATGTAACAGTCCCGTAGCTGCATCAAGCCGCTGGCAATAGGCATCGATTGCCTGCGCGACGATCGGGACGTATTGGCCTGCCTGATCCCAATGGCCTTCCTCGATCGCCTCGCGCACCGTCGGCATTGTCTTCACACCGTAGCCGGTAAGCAGGCCCGGCGCATACAGCAGATGTCGGTACCAGGGTCGACCCGGCAATCCATCCTCGCTCATCAAAGTCTGTTCGAGGCCCTGCAATAGTTGATCGAGCTGGGCGCGTTGCGCGTCATTGAGTGCCAGTCCAGCTCCCGCGGCACGCTCATAGCCTTCATCGTAGGCCTTGGCGCTGCGCTTCAATCGCGTTATCGCATTATCGAGCGGCGCGAAGTCGAGATAGGGAACCTCGGATTCCTGCGCCGGCGGTCCGACCGGACGCGTCGGGTCGCTCGACAGCTCAAAGGCGCGCGCTGTGAGCAACGCGCTCAGCGTCTGAGCACGTGCGCGCTTATCATCGGCCAGTTTATGCAGCTCTTTGACGTAGCCCGCGAAGACGTCGGCCACGTCGGTAAATTGCATCGGCAATACGTCGGCATCCGCAGCCCGCAGCACCACGTGCCCGACGGTCTCCGACTCGACGATTCCGTAGGCGAAGCTCGGATCGCCGAAGCGCACGTAGTGCTCGAAGGTGTCGTAATTGGAGTGATAGACGCCATCATCGTCAGCCTCGCCGCCGTACTCCAGGCTCAGCGTGGCAATGCCGAGGTGCTGCAGAAAAGGCGTGAAGTCCGAGCCCGTGCCCAGGGCGCCGATGGGCACATCGGCGCTCGAAGCCGCAGCCTCGGCGAGCTGCTTGGCCTCATCGTTGGCGCTGCCGAATGCGTCGACGCGCAGCTTGGCACGCCATCGGGCCTGAACGCTGCCGTCGGTTTCCGGATCGTGTACGCCCGCGCTGACCTCGTTGATCAGGCGCTCGAGCGAGTGACTGCCACCGGCTTCCAGAAAGCCGCGCACGTTGGAATCGGAGTTCACGTACATAACCGCGTGGGCTCGCAGCTCCTGCGCATGCATCTCCGCCCACTCCGTGGAGCCGAGCAGTCCGGGCTCCTCACCGTCCCAGCTGCAATAGATCAAGGTCCGGCGCGGCCGCCAGCCGCTCTTGAGCAGCGCACCGATCGACTTGGCCTCCGCCAGCAGCGCTGCATTGCCCGAGAGCGGATCCCAGGCGCCAAACACCCAGCCATCATGGTGATTGCCGCGCACGATCCATTCGTCGGGCAGCTGGCTGCCGCGGACCCTGGCGATCACATCGTAGATTGGTTTCTGGCTCCAGTCCGATTGCACGCGCAGATGCACTTTGGCCGGCCCCGGCCCGATGTGGTAGGTGATCGGCAGCGCACCGCGCCAGGCTGTGGGCGCAACTGGGCCGGTGAGTGCCGCCAGCAGCGGTTGCGCGTCGGCATACGAGATGGGTAGCGCTGGAATCTTCATGATCGCGGGCGCATCGGCGATCGGCAGTCGTTTGGCGTCGGCCGTGGCGCCAACCCCGGGCGTCAGAGGGTCGCCGGAATAGAGCGTGATATCGGCAACTGAGCCACGTTGAACGCCATCGGCGGGCCGCCAGCCGCCGCGCGGATAGACATCGCCCATGAAGTAGCCGTCATCGCGTGGATCGGAGTAGATTAGGCAGGCGATTGCGCCATGCTCGTGCGCAAGCTTGACCTTAAGACCGCGCCAGCCGCCGCGATAGCGCGCGATCACGATCTTGCCCTGAACATCGATGCCGCGGCGAGTGAGCTCCTTGTAGTCATCCGGCATGCCGTAGTTGACGTAGACCAGATCGCCCGTTACGTCCCCGTCGGCGCCATAGACGTTGTAGGGCGGCAAGCCAGCCGCCGTATTGCCTGAGCTGCGATCCCCGGGGACCGCCGGCTCGTGCAATTTAGCCGTGAACCGGGTCGGCGCAATCAACTGCAATGCGACGAGTTTGGGTGTGGGATACAGCACGCTGAAGCTCTCGATCTGTGCATCCCAGCCCCAGGCGCGAAATTGCTCCAGCATGAACTGAGCGTTGGCCTTGTCATGCGCGCTTCCGACCTGGTTCGGCTCGCTCGCCATACGCTGCACCCATCCTCGCTGGTCGGCGGCATCCAGTGCGCTATCGAAACGCTGCTCGAGCGCGCGCTCGTCGCTGGCATGCGCCGCGCTGAATCCAAGCATCGCAGAGGGGGGCGGCTCGGCGGCTATCGTCACGCAAGAGAGCAGGCAAGCGGCTTGCAAAGCCCTCGCGGCAAGCCGCAACGCCATGGCCCGACGTCCTGACGTAGCGATGTTGCGCGTTAGCATAGGCGCCCCTGTATTGAGGCTGTTAGCAGCCCGCTGAGTGCGCCTTCATCTTAACGGGATCGCGCTGATCCTCCAAGAGCTCGATTCAAGTCAAATTGCGCTTTAGCCAGACACTCAATTGATCAGCACTCAGTGCCGGAGCGAAGAAGAAGCCCTGAGCATAATCGCAGCCCATGCGCGCGAGCAGTTCCAGCGAGGCCTGATTCTCGACCCCTTCGGCTACTACATTCAGATTGAACTGATGAGCAAGACTGATGATGGTTTGCACCAGCCGCTGGTTGGC
>JBEKUL010000144.1:0-6974 GCA_049515055.1 Steroidobacteraceae bacterium
CAGCTGCTCCTGGGACCATCCTCTTTCCCGGCGAAGATCTCTGACAATATCACTCGATACACTCATCAACTGCATCCTTGGGCTGCGAACCGAGGGAAGCTTAGCCTTGAACTGGCAGCCACGCCACGACAGCGAGCCGCCAATGATCTGACAGAAGCCCGACATTGGCTGACTGGCCATTCGACATCCATGGAACGAAACTGAAGGAAGTCTGTCCTCCAGAAGACGCCTCATCGCGAAGACACGGGGTCGTGGGCATGGGAGAGCGCTCAGTTCGGAGGACACGAAATTACGCAATACTCATTGCAGTTGTCGCGACGCACATGGTCTTTGTAGCAACCTTAATCACAGTATCTCGCCAGCGAAGATCGCTGTCGAAAACAGCTGATGTTGTTACGACGTTGATATTTGTGCCAGCGGTGAGTTTGCCGAAGACCCGCGGGGCCACCGTGAATACGAGAGTCCCGGCGGTCAATACGGCACCCACATCACTGGCTCCGTCCATATCTATACCGATAATCTCGACGCTGGAGGAAAGGCGGGCGCCCGTGGACTGGGCTGCGGCAGCGCGACAGTCTGCCGTTCGCGCTGCGATGCCGAGATCCGAGAGACAAGTTGGCGCACTTGCGCTTCAGCCGGACGTGGCGCCAACACCGAAACACCATGCCGGTGATGATGACCGGTTTGACACCGGCGAGCATGTTGACTGGATCAACGAGCGTTGCTATGGCATCAGCGATCCGTGGCAGAACGCTGGCCCACCGGACCTGGTTATGCAGGGGATGCGGTTCCTGGGAACCAGTTCCGACTTGCACGAGCACTGCTTGTCCGATAAGGATCCTGGCACGCTGCTCGAGGAGAAGATCGAGACATTCCCAGAGTACACAAAATATGCGCCCAAATAGGAAGGTATCGCTCAGTGGAACCGCCGACCCTTCCGGCGCGTAGGCCTCGGCAACGTCTGATGGCGCCTCTCGCGAAGGCCCGAATCTGCCGTTCGAGACTCCCTTTCGGTCGACGTCAAAGCAGCCACTCATGGGAGCGGGTTAGAATCGTGAGTGAAGCGAAAAACCAAATAGGGGCCCTGATGAAGCGCCTAATCGTTTTCTGTGTTTTCCTAATGGCCGCGACAGGCGCAAACGCCCAGGCGCCAGCTTCCGATCACTCCAGCAAGACACCCGCGGGCACCACTTTCGACATGCCCGAAGGCTGGGCCCAGCATGTCACGGGTCCGGTCGTGGTTCTTGGTCCTCCGGAGATGGATTTGCACATCGCAATCGTCGACGTAGCGCAGGCTGCCGATGCCAAGAGCGCCGCGGCGTCGGCCTGGGAGCTTTACCACGCCGGAGCGTCGCATCCATTCAAATTGCTCACTGCGGGATCACCGCGCAATGGTTGGGACGAGCAGGCGATCATCAACTACGAAACCTCCCCCAACGAGCATCTGGTGGTCGTCAGCATCGTGCGGCGCAAGGCTGATGTGTGGACCGTCGCGATAATAGATGGCAACGAGAGCACGGTTGAAAAACG
This sequence comes from Steroidobacteraceae bacterium, assembly GCA_049515055.1. Classification (GTDB taxonomy): domain Bacteria; phylum Pseudomonadota; class Gammaproteobacteria; order Steroidobacterales; family Steroidobacteraceae; genus FEN-1191. The sequence goes on from JBEKUL010000144.1 coordinate 1,531, forward strand.
CGGGGGTGCGGTAAATCTCATCGTTGGAAGCCTTCGTCCAGGCGGATACGTGCGCGAAAGCTTTATCGACAAGACTGCACACCCGCTGGATCCTGTCAGAGTTAAGGCACTGGTGGACTTCGTGCGTCAATCAGCGGCCGCGCTTGACGTTCCGGGTGTTGGCCTGGCGCTCATTGATCATGGAAAAATTGTTTATGAAGGCGGTGTGGGGGTCCGGGAGATGGGTCAAACCGAGCCCGTCGATGCTCACACGAGATTCATGATCGCCTCAAACACCAAGGGTATGTCGACGCTGCTACTCGCTGAGCTTGTCGATGAAGGGAAGCTGCGCTGGGACGAGCCTGTCATCGAAGCATACCCGGCTTTTCGACTCGGCAGCGTTGACACGACACACAAAGTCCTTATTCGTCACCTGGTCTGCGCATGTACCGGGCTGCCGCGCAAGGATTTCGAATGGTTGTTTACCACCACTGCGGCGACGCCAGCCTCCGAAACGTTCACCCTGCTGGCCAATACCGAGCCGACTAGCGGCTTCGGCGAGGTCTTCCAGTACAACAACCTTATGGCCTCAGCCGCGGGCTACATCGCCGGTCACATTGTGCATCCCGAACGCGAGTTCGGTACGGCCTATGATGCCGCGATGCAGGAGAAGGTCTTAGGCCCGCTTGGAATGCGGGATACTACATTCTCGATGTCTCAAGCGATCGCCGCGAATCACGCCAGTCCTCATGCCAAGGACGTCGAGGGTAAGCTGGAAACAATCAAACTGGACATCGACCGTGCCGTATTGCCTTTTCGCCCCGCAGGCGGTGCATGGTCGTCGCCTCATGACATGATTCTGTACGTGCGCAACGAACTTATGAAGGGCGCGTTGCCGAACGGTCGCAGGGTGGTCTCCGCCGCCAACCTGCTCGAGCGGCGGGGCCGCGGGGTACCTGTTGGGGAAGATCAGTGGTATGGCATGGGGCTTATGGAAGATGCCACTTGGGGTGTGTCTGTCATTCATCACGGGGGCGACTTACCCGGATATCACAGCGATTTCTTTGCAATCCCATCAGCGCAAGTGGGCGCGGTGATTCTCACTAACTCTAACTACGGCGCCGCAATGCGACGACCACTTATGAGGCGTCTGCTGGAGGTGCTATACGACGGTCGCGAGGAGGCTGCCGGCGACATAGCGACAGTCGCCAAACAAATAGAAGCTCAACGAGCCGAATTCCGCCGCCGCCTAATCGTGCCCGCCGCGCCCGCCGACCTCGCGCGGATCGCCTCCGCGTACACCAGTCCTGACCTAGGGCAGATCGTGGTGGAGAAGGATGGCACCACGGTTCGTTTCCGAACTGCCGCATGGACCAGCGCCGTCGCATCACGCCACAATGACGATGGCACAACGTCTTTCATCACGACCGATCCTGAAATAACTGGACTGGAGTTTGTGGTTGGCAGTAGTGCCGACAAGCGGACTCTGACCATCCGCGACGGTCAGCACGCTTACGTATTCAGCGCAGTGACGGGCACGACTGGCAGCAGTCCGTAGCGGCGCGCATAGCCGTCAGGATCGCGGATGTAGCAGCGAATCTCGCCGTACTTAGGAATCGCCTCCGTGATGAACTGCGCACCTCGACTTGTCCATAGCCTGTGGCACGCTTGAATATCCGCAACGCGAATATTTATGAAGCTACTGATTTTGTCCGGGTCGGCGGGAACGCTCAGCGTTATCGACGGCTTGTCCGGGGTGGGCCCGCCCCCGACGTTCACAATGAGCCACGTATTGGCGATCTGAATGTGCCCGGATGCACCCTTGCTGTCGCCTCTGCTCAGAACGCGGCCGCCGAAGACCTTTTCGTAGAAATCAGCCGATCGATTGATGTCGGCGATGGTAATAAAAAGTGTGATGATGAGCCCGTCCGGGGGGGCATCTCATAGCTCTTTTGCTCAATTTGAACGCTCATTGACAGCCTCAGTTCCGATAAGCGGTGCCTCATTATGCGGCAGGAGACATGCGCGTCAGCCGTTGATTTGAGTTATACCCCAGGCAATCAAAATCCGTACCGCGCCGAGGATGCCGGCGTCGTGGTATGTCCGTTATTTCTATTGCCGTGCTACTCTCGCGCTAAAGAATATCAATAGAGCATCGCGAGGCGGGAGGCGATCATGTCGCGACGGGGCATCATCATCGTGGTTGCGGCAGCGCTGTTCGGCACTTGCGGTCAGGTGCTGGCCAAACAGGCCTGCGAGCGCCTGGCATCTCTGAAGCTTCCGGATACCGCTATTACGGTGGCGGAATTGGTCGCCGCCGGCGCATTTGTATCGCCGCTACCCGCCGGACCAGACGGTGCTCCCGTCAGTTTCAAGGATTTACCGGCCTTTTGCCGAGTCGCCGCTACGGTCAAGCCAACCAAAGATTCAGACATCAAAGTAGAAGTGTGGATGCCAGCCGAGGGATGGAACGGTAAGTTCCGCGGGATTGGCAATGGAGGGTTCGCAGGATCGATAAGCTATACCGACATAGCCACGGCGCTTCGGCAAGGCTATGCAGCGACGAGCACAGACACGGGCCACGCATCGCTACAAGGGACAGACGCGCGCTGGGCACTGGGTCACCCGGAGAAGGTTACGGACTTCGGTTACCGCGCAATTCATGAGATGACTCGGATCGCCAAAACGGCGATCAAGGCATTTTATGGCAACGGTCCCCGACGTTCCTATTTCGCAAGTTGTTCGAACGGCGGCCGGCAGGCGCTGATGGAGGTGCAACGTTTTCCGCGCGACTACGACGGCGTCCTGGCCGGGGCGCCAGCGAACTTCTGGACACACCTCTTCGACAGGGCTCTGACCTCTGCGCAAGACACTACACGGGATGAAGCGAGCTATATTCCAGCTAGTAAGCTTCCAACGATTGCACGGGCGGTTAATGCTGTCTGCGATGCGCAAGACGGGGTGGCGGACGGAATTCTGAATGACCCAAGACAATGCCACTTCGACCCGGAACTACTTCTTTGTAAGCAAAACGATTCCGAGGAGTGTCTGACAACGCAGCAGGTAGCAACGCTAAAGAAGCTGTATACGGGACCGGACGATGCAAAGGGGCACAAGATTTTCCCCGATTACTTGCCTGGCGCTGAAGACGGGCCGGGCGGCTGGGCACCCTGGATTACGGGTTCGGCGCCCGAGAAGAGCCTCCTGTTCGCGTTCAGCACCGGGTACTTTGCAAATATGGTCTATGAGAATCCGGATTGGAACTACAAGGTTGCAGACTTAGATGAAGCGGTACAGACGAATGATGCGAAGTTGGCAAAGATCCTGAATTCCACCGATCCCAACCTGACGGCATTCAAGGCCAGGGGCGGCAAGTTGATTCTGTACCATGGGTGGAACGATCCGGCGATTTCGGCCCTCAATACGATTAACTATTACACCAGCGTCGTTGACAGAGTGGGTGCGCGAGAGACCGATGCATTTATGAAGCTGTACATGGTCCCCGGCATGCAGCATTGCGGCGGCGGACCCGGCCCAGACTCCTTCGGCCAAAATGGTCCGACCGGAAATGCAGATCCTCAGCACGATATTCAGTTAGCTCTCGAACAGTGGGTTGAAAAGGCCATTGCACCTACCTCGATTATCGCGACGAAGTACGTTAAAGATGAATCCCAGATGCGCATCAAAATGACGCGTCCACTGTGTCCCTATCCGCAGACCGCAATGTGGACGGGTACAGGAAGCACTGACGATGCCGCGAACTTTGTCTGCAAGGCGCCGTAGCGTGGAAGAAATCAACAGTTGAATTTGATTGGCCGAAAGCCAATCTGATCAGGCGCTCGGCAGTATGTTCGCGTTGAGGCGGAATAGATTACTGGGGTCGTATTGCTTCTTCAGTTGCGCCAAGCGGGTACGGTTCACGCCAAAGTTGTCATCTACGGCTTTCTGGTCCGCCACGTTCAGATTGACGTAAAAGCCGCTCGTGAAGCGACTGAGTTTGTCCCAGGCAGCGTGGATCTTGGCGCGATTGCGCTCGTTGTCTGCCGAGTCTTTCCAGCCGACTTCTATTCCCATCTGAAACAGCTCGCTTCGGTGGGCAATTGCTGTAGCTGTCGGCGCCACATCGGCTATGGCACCGCCGCAATGCATCAGTCCGACACCCCCGAGCGCACCTACCCCCAGGTCGCTCATGAGCGTGTCTGCGAGCGCCGGAGAAAACTCAGCGACGAACCCGCCTTTCACATAGTTGTTCTCGTCCGAAAGTGTAGGCCCATCGTGGCGCTGTTGCAGCGTCATGTAGTCCCATATCCGGACCGTATCCCGGCGCGGTTTGATTGCCGTTCGCAAAGGCTGGAGCACCTTATCGCAGGCGCTTGGATCTCCAACAAAGAAGACGCCCAGCACCGGGTAGCGCGCTCCCGCTTCGTCGGTGGCAATAGACAGGCCGAGCTCCAGTTCACGGGGCGCACGTGCCGCGAACTCGCCGTAGTACTCAAGGACGTTGCGAGCTTGGGCGGGTGCATATTCCAGGCCGCCTGACACCACTGAAGGTGCTACCGGGTGCAGTTGGAACTCGAACGAGCTGACTACGCCGAAATTGCCGCCACCTCCATGTAGTGCCCAAAACAAATCGGGGTTGTCCTGGGCGCTTACGTGCAATAGCTGCGCGTCGGCCGAGATGAGATCCACTGACAGGAGATTGTCGCATGCCAGAGCGTACAGTCTCGATAACCTGCCGTAGCCGCCACTCAGCGTTAGCCCCGCGACTCCGGTGTGAGAGACCCGGCCCATTGGGGTTGCAAGCCCGTACTGCAGTGCCTCCCAATCTAGGTCGCCATTCCACGCTCCACCGGCGACACGCGCAATCTTCGCCTGCGGGTCCACTCTCACGCCGCGCATTGCAGAGAGGTCGATGACCAGGCCTCCATCGCACGTGGAATAACCGGGAAAACTGTGACCACCGCCGCGCACGGCCACGAGCAGCTCACGCTCGCGCGCAAATGCGACCGCTCGCGCGACGTCCGCTGCGCCGGAGCAACGCGCGATCAACGCGGGCCGACGATCGATCATCTTGTTCCATACGCGCCGAGCCTGTTCATAATCGGGGTCGTCTGCGGTCAACACCCGACCGCGCAACTTTTCTGCAAAGGCTTTCACAACGGCTGCCGGGATCACTGTTTGCTTACCTGCAAGCGTGACTGCCTGCAGGTCGCGACTGCCTGACGCCGGTGCTTCGCTGGCAAAGAGCCGCGTAAGGACAGCCGGCGAGGCAGCAGCTGCGCTAGCCATCATGGTCAACTTACACAGGTCGCGTCGCCTCATATGCGTTGAACTGCGCGATTCATAAGCCCTTCTTCAATAATCGTGGCTCGCCTCGAACTATCGTACACCCGCTAGTGGTACGGCCAAAGGGCGATAGACGACCGGCAACGTTCACCTACAACTCAGGGGTCGCAGCGGCCTCA
>JBEKUL010000145.1:0-6958 GCA_049515055.1 Steroidobacteraceae bacterium
GGATGCACTGCTCGAGCACAACGCCGAGCTCGAGCGCGCGCGCCTGCGCGAGGTGGCGTATCTGCGCGCGGCCTGCGAGCGCCTCGGCGTGCCGTACGCTGCGCACGATGGAGCGGGAAAGCTGCAGATCGAGCTGTTCGAGAAGACCGTGGAGCACCGGCTCATGGATCCGACCTTCGTCTACGCCTACCCGGCTGAAGTCTCGCCGCTCTCGCGCGCCAACGACGCCGATGCGTTCCTGACAGATCGCTTCGAGCTGTTTCTGGCCGGCCGTGAGCTGGCCAACGGCTTCTCCGAGCTCAATGATCCGGAGGATCAGGCGGCGCGCTTTCGCGCGCAGGCGCAGCGCCAGGATAGCGGTGATGATGAGGCGATGCGCTACGACGAGGACTACATCAGGGCCCTCGAATATGGCATGCCGCCCACCGCGGGGCTCGGCCTGGGTGTGGACCGACTCGTCATGTTTCTGACCGATTCGCCCTCGATTCGCGACGTGCTGCTGTTTCCGCACATGCGGGCCGAAGCCTGAGCGCTGCGGGTTCGATGCCATCCCGGGGGCAGCGCGCGCAGCCGATCGGCGTGTTCGATTCCGGCGTCGGCGGCCTGACCGTGCTGCGCGCGCTGCAGCTGGAACTGCCGGCCGAAGATTTCCTCTATCTGGGCGATACCGCGCGCCTGCCTTACGGCACCAAGAGCCCGCAGACGGTCGTGCGCTACGCGCTGGGCGCCGCGGATGTGCTGGTCCAGCGCGGCGTGAAGGCGCTCGTGATCGCCTGCAATACGGCTTCGGCGGCGGCACTGCCGGCCATGCGCGAGCGACACGCGCCATTGCCGGTCATCGGTGTGGTGGAGCCCGGGGCGCAGGCGGCAGTCGCGGCCTCACACAGCGGCCACATTGCGGTGATCGGCACCGAGGCGACGGTGCGCGGCGGCGCCTATCAGGCTGCGATCGCGCGGCTGCGGCCCGACGCGGTCGTGCGCGCGATGGCCTGCCAGGTATTCGTGGCGCTTGCGGAGGAGGGCTGGATCGACGGCGAGGTGGCGCGCGATGCCGCGCGGCGCTACCTGCAGCCTTTGTTCGCGCTCAATGGCGAGGCCGATATCGGCCCTGACACCTTGGTGCTCGGCTGCACGCATTTTCCGCTGTTGCTGCCGATCATCCGCCAGAGCGTCGGCACAGCTGTGAACATCGTCGATTCTGCGGCCACCACTGCGCGCGCGGTGCGCGAGCGCCTGGCAGCGCAGGATCTGCTGCGCGAGCCTGCTCGAAGCGGCAGCGCCACTGGGTCGCTGCGCTTCCTGGCCACCGATGGCGTGGCGCGCTTTGCAGCCATCGGCGGGCGCTTCCTGGGCTTCGCCATCGCACCGGGCGATGTCGAATTGCTCGACATTTAGTCAATAATGATCGCTTCAAACCCGAGGAGACTGCGACGATGAGCACACAACCGATGGCGCGGCTGGCGCGCGCGCCTGGCGCCGCGTTGATGGCGATCACGCTGCTGAGCGCAATGGCCATCGTGCCGGCCATGGCGGCCGACGCCGCCGCGGGCAACTTCGGCAAGCCGATGAGCGAAGACGACAAGACGCTCTACGCTCTGGGTTGGCTGCTCAGTCGCAATGTCCAGTCTTTCCAGCTCTCGAGCGCTGAACTGAAGATGGTGGAGGCTGGTCTGAACGATGCTATCAATCGTCGCTCGCCGAGCGTGGATATTGATACGTACGGGCCGAAAGTGCAGGCGCTGCAGCAAATGCGCCTAGCAGTGCTCACGCAGCACGAGAAGCAGGCCGGGCAGGCCTATCTCCAGGCGGCCGCGGCCACGCCCGGGGCACAAAGGACCCCGACTGGAATCGTCTATATCCCGCTCACTGCAGGCAACGGCGCGAGTCCGGAGCGCACCGATCAGGTCACCGTGCATTACGAGGGTAAGCTCATCGACGGCACGGTGTTCGACAGCTCGATCAAGCGCGGTCAGCCTGCCACATTCAATCTGGGTGCGGTCATTCCGTGCTGGACGGAAGCGCTGCAGCTCATGAAGGTCGGCGGCAAGAGCCGTTTTGTATGTCCCGCAATCCTCGCCTATGGCGAGCGCGGCGCGCCCCCGATCATCAACCCCGGCGCCACCCTTGTATTTGAGGTCGAACTGCTCAACATCGCACCTCGTGCGGCCGCCGGCCCAGCGCCCGCCGGTGCAGCGCCCGGAGGCGCAGCGCCCGGCGCTTCGGCCCCAGGTCAGCCGGCCTCTGGCAACCCGGCGCCCAATTGAATCGTGGGCCTAGCCCGCGGACGTGGCGATGCGCATCGACAGATCAATGGCGGTGACGTGCTTGGTCAATGCGCCTATGGAGATGAAGTCGACGCCGGTCTCGGCTACTGCCCGCAAGCCTTGCAGCGTGACGCCGCCGGAGGATTCGAGCAGCGCCGGAGGCTGATAGGCGCGATTGACGGCGACCGCGGCGCGCAATTGCTCGAGATTGAAGTTGTCCAGCAGGATGACATCGGCCCGCGCCATGAGTGCCTCGCGCAATTGCTGCAGATTCTCGACCTCTACTTCGACGCGCAACTGCGGGGCCTGAGCGCGCGCACTGGTCACGGCCGCGCCGATCGAGCCGGCGGCCGCGATATGGTTCTCTTTGATCAGCACGAGATCGTACAGACCCATGCGGTGATTGGTCGCGCCGGCGCAATGCACGGCGTATTTCTGCGCCGTGCGCAGGCCCGGAATCGTCTTACGCGTATCAAGAATCCGGCAGCCCGTGCCGCTGACGGCCTCGACGTAGCGCCGCGTCAGCGTTGCCGTGCCCGACAGCAGCTGCAGGAAATTCAAGGCCGTACGCTCTGCCGTCAGCAGCGCGCGTGTTGGACCCGCCAGCGTGCAGAGCACTGAATCGGCGGCTACGCTCGCACCTTCAGGGTAGTGCCAGCTGACCTGGACGGCTGCATCGACCTGACGAAAGCTCTCATCGAACCAGGGCGCGCCGCACAGCACCGCAGGCTCGCGGCACAACACCTGCGCGCGCGCCGTCTGCCGTGCGTAAATCAGACTGGCGGTGACGTCCCCGGAGCCGACGTCCTCGTGCAAGGCCCGCATGACTTGTTCGCGCAGGTCGGAGGGGAGCTTGCTCAGAGTCGGTCCGATCTGTCGTGCTGCGCACGGATGGGGACAGCTAAATCGCTTTGAAGAATAGGCCAGCGACCCCCATAATTCAACGCAGTGGTCACGATCAGGGGAAATTGATGGATGTCAGCGATCGAATCCGCGAGGAACTGGGCAGCGCTCCGGTGGTGCTGTTCATGAAGGGAACGCCGGAGTTCCCACAATGCGGCTTCTCGGCACAGACTGTCGCAGCGCTGCGCAACCTTGGGGCGAAGTTTCATCACGTGAACATCTTCGACGATCCGGAGCTGCGCGAGGCGCTCAAGCGCTTCTCGAACTGGCCGACCTATCCTCAGCTGTACGTGAACGGCGAGCTGGTCGGCGGCTGTGATATCGCGCTCGAGATGTACCGCAACGGCGAGCTCAAGGAGCTGCTCGCGACCGCCGGGGCTGTTGCCGCCTAGTAGCGCTCAGGGCTCCTCCTGCACTGAGCTGTCCTCGGGGTCGAGCGGGGCGATCGTGAGGGCTGCCCAGCCAAGCTCGCGCGAGCGCTGCGCGGCCCGAGCGTAACTTGCGTTGAGCTCATTGCAGATCAGGCAGAACAGATCGGCGGTGCGTTCGGCGTCGTAGGTGGCCGAATGCGCTGAGGATTTGTCCCACTGCAGCCCTGCCACCGCAGCCGCCTTCGCCAGCACCGTCTGACCGAGGGCCGCGCCGGCCAGCGTCGCGGTATCGAAGCTCGAGAAGGGATGAAACGGATTGCGTTTCAGGCCCGCGCGCGCGACCGCCGCATTCAGAAATGCCAGATCGAACGATGCGTTGTGACCGACCAGCACGGCGCGCCGGCAACCGTGCGTACGTATCGCCGCGCGAACCTCGCGAAATATTCGCCCCAGCGCATCGCTCTCATCAATCGCGGGACGCAGTGGATGCCAGGGATCGATCCTATTGACCTGCAGTGAGATCGGATCGAGGCGTGAGTTCTCAAACGGGCGCACATGATATGAATGCGTGGCGCCGCGATACAGGCGCCCGTCGGGCTCGATCTCGACCAGCACGGCTGCAATCTGCAACAGGGCGTCGGTGTTGGGCTGAAAGCCGCCGGTCTCGACGTCGACGACCACGGGCAGAAAGCCCCGGAAGCGGCGCAGCATCAGTGGCTCAGTCGCATCCGCCGCGGCCGCTGAGGCCGCCGCGCGCGGCGCCGGATCCGGTGTCGGCACGTCGCTCATGGCGGGGCAGCCGCCAGGCGCCATGACAGGCTCTGAGCGGCGCGCAGTGGCACGAGCTCGGAGCCGCCGAACGGATAGCTTGCAGGCACGGTCCAGGGCTGCCGGATCAGCGTGATGTGTTCCTGATTGCGCGGCAGGCGGTAGAAATCAGCGCCAAATTCCGCGGCGAAGCCCTGCAACCGCGAGAGCATTGCCTCGGCCTCGAAAATTTCCGCATACAGCTCGATGCCGGCGTGCGCGGAGAAAATGCCGGCGCAACCGCAGGCGCTCTCCTTGAGCTCTCGAGCGTGCGGGGCGCTGTCGGTCCCAAGGAAAAAGCGCGGATTGGCCGCATCGAGGGCCTCCAGCAGGCTGCGCCGATCCAGTTCGCGCTTGAGTACGGGGCGACAATAATGATGCGGCCGAAGCCCACCCTCAAACAGCGCGTTGCGATTGAGCAGCAGATGCTGCGGAGTGATCGTTGCGGCCACGCCGGCACGGGCGCTGCGCACGAAATCAACGGCTGCGCGTGTGGTGACGTGCTCGAACACGATGCGCAGCTTCGGCCAGCGCTCGGCCAGCGGTGCGAGCACACGCTCGATGAAGCGCTCCTCGCGGTCGAATACATCGATGTCCGGATCGGGCACTTCACCGTGCACCAGCAAAGGCAAGTCCAGCGCGCTCATGGCTGCAAGGGCGTCGTCCAGTCGGCCGTAGTCGCGCACGCCCGCCTCGGAGTGCGTGGTCGCGCCAGCCGGATAGAGCTTGGCGCCAAAGATGTGGCCGCACTCGTGGGCAAGAGCGATCTCTGTCGCGCTGGTAGCATCGGTCAGGAACAGAGTCATCAAAGGCTCAAATTTCGCTGCCGGCGGCAGTGCGGCCAGGATGCGCGCGCGATAGGCCTCGACCTGAGCGGTCGTTGTCAGTGGCGGCGCGAGGTTGGGCATGACAATGGCGCGCGCGAAGCGTGCGGCGGTGAAGGGCAGCACTGCTGCCAGTGCTGCGCCGTCGCGCAGGTGCAGGTGCATATCGTCCGGACGGGGCAGTCGCAGCTGCGCGCTCATCGGGGGCCCGGGCCGAAGGCGCGCGTGTGCAGGCGCTGCGAGAGTAACAGCTCGAGCACGAAGCGCACACCGAAGCCGGTGATGTCGGTACCGACATGGGCCAGACCTCCGCGGCGCGTGGCCGATGCGAGGTCCACGTGCACCCAGGGGACATCGCCGATGAAGCGCTGCAGGAAGCGCGCTGCGAGGATATGGTCGCCCTTGCCCTCCAGCGCACACTGCATGATGTCGGCGACCGTGCTGTCCAGATCGCTGTCGAAATCCGCATCCATCGGGAAATTCCAGACGCGCTCCCCGCTGGCCCGCCCCGCCGCGATCAGCGCATCCGCGAGTTCGGGCCGATTGGTGAATACGCCGCTGTAGCGCTCAGTCAGAGCATGCACGCACGCCCCCGTGAGCGTGGCGAAGTCGATGGTCAGGCGCGGGCGCGTGCGTGCGGCCAGCGCCAGCGTGTCGGCGAGCACCATGCGACCTTCGGCATCGGTGTGAATCACCTGGATCGTGGTGCCGTTGCTCGCGCGCACCACCTCCTGCGGCCGATAGGCCGTGGGTCCGGTGTTGTTCTCGCTGATGGCGAGCCAGGCATCCGCATTCAAATCGGCCTTGAGCTCGGCGAGGGCCACGAGGCTCGCGAGGGCCACGGCGCTGCCGGCCATGTCGGTATGCATTTCGAGCATGGAGCGGTGCGGCTTCAGATTCACCCCGCCGGTATCGAACAGGATTCCCTTGCCCACGAGCGCCACGTCCGGCCCGTGCGAGCCCGCGCGGCGGCGATGGTGCGCACCGCGCCAGCGCAGGTGCGCGATGCCAGCGTTACGCGCCGCGTTGCCACGTGCTACGGCGAGAAACGCGCCGGCACCGAGTCCTCGCAGCCGCGCTTCCGAGTACCATTGCAGGCCGAGGCCATGCCGGCGCGCAAGGGCCGTAAGCAGCCGGCGATAGGCACGAGCATCGAGCACGTTGGGCGGCAGCGCTGTCAGCGCTCGCACCAGATTGCCCGCGCGCGCGCTGGCCGCGATGCGCTCGATGTCCAGGGGCGGGGAGGCGTAAAGCTCGATTGCCTGCAGCGCCCAGGCGTCGTCCGCACGCGTGCGAAAATCAGGCAGCGCGAAGCTCTCGCTCCACACGGCACTCAACAGCGCTTCGCACCACTGCGCACAGTCCTCGAGCGCCGGACTGACGATCAGGCCGATGCGCTTGGGCCGGCGCGCGGCGAGCTCGCGCACGAGGCGTCCCGCGAAACTCAGGCGCTCGAAGCTGCTGGCGTTGGATTTGACGTAACCCAGTAGCGCCAGGCTCTGGCGCGCGTTCGTGAGCGTCGCAGTGCGAAATTTGAGTGCGATCGGCGAAGCGCGTGCGTGCAGAGCGCGCCAGCACTGTGCTTCCGGCAATCGATTCCACAGCAATTTCTCGTCCGCTGTGACCAACACGAGCAGGGCATCGAGCGTTGCAGCTGTGCGCTCAGCGGGCAGCGCAGCCGTGCGCTTGAGCGCCGCCAGGGTAGTGTCGGGGAGCATCGCCGCCGGCGGTCCCAATCGCCGCCGCTTGGTGTTGATCATGCTGCCTGAGATTTTTGAATCATGCGAAC
>JBEKUL010000146.1:0-6906 GCA_049515055.1 Steroidobacteraceae bacterium
GCGGGCGCCTGGTGGAGCCTGCCGGGGCCGCTGCTGATGTCGGTGCTGCTGATGCGGGTCTCGGGCGTCACGCTGCTGGAGCAGGACATCGGCGAGCGGCGGCCACAGTACGCCGAGTACATCCGGCGCACCAACGCGTTCTTCCCGGGTCCGCCGAAGCGCTAGCTCAAGCGGACCGGATCTCCGCGCTCTGCAGCCGGCTGATCAGGGCACGCAGGAACACGCGATTGAAGCGCAGCTGGCAGGAGGCCGAGACCTGCTCGAGCAGCGTGGAACTGACCTTGAGCGCCGTGACGACATCGGCGGCACGGATGGTCGCGGTACGCTTGGCTCCCTGGACGTAGCTGGCCTCACCAAAACATTCCCCCGCCGCCAGGATACCGACCGACGCGCTATTGCGCTCAACCGTACAGTGGCCCGAGACGATGATGTAGAAGCGGTCGTCCATCTCCCCTTCCTTCACGATCTCCTCGCCGCTGGCATAGTCCTGCCAGTGGCTCGCGCGCATGACCTCCCAGATCTCCGCGTGCGAGAACTCGTGGAAGAAGTTGAGGCGCCGGAGCAAACTGAACTGCTCCTGCTGGTCCATGCGCGAGTACTGCTGCCGCAGCTTCTGATGCACGCGCGTGAGTTCGGCGGCAAAATCGAGGCCCGAGTGGTAGCGGCGCTCCGGATCCTTCTGCATCGCTACCGCGACGACGTTCTCAATCTCCTCGGGCACGTCGTTGCGCAGCGTGTGGACCGGCGCGGGCGTCGCGTACACGATCTGGTGCAGCAGTTTGGCGAGGTTGCCGGCGCGAAACGGCCGCACACCGGTGAGCAGTTCATACATGACCGCACCGAGGGAGTACAGGTCGGAGCGGTTGGTGAGCTCGAGGCTCTGCACCTGCTCGGGTGACATGTAGCTGGGCGAGCCCGCGATGCCTTCAATGCGCGAGATCTCCGAGTCCGCGACCAGTGCAATGCCAAAATCGATGATGCGCACGTCGCTGTCGGTCGTGAGCATGATGTTCGAAGGCTTGATGTCGCGGTGGATCACGCCTCGTGAATGCGCGTAGTGCAGCGCCTTGGCGCACTTGAACATGATCTCCACGACGTCATCGAGCCGCAGCAGATTATCCGGCCGACAGTAGGCGGCCAGAGTACGCGCGCCGTGCACGTGCTCGGTGACCACGTAGCAGCGGCCGTTCTCCTCGCCGGCATCGTAGATCGGCAGGATGTGCGGGTGCTGCAGCATGCCGACCATGTGCGCTTCGGAGAGAAACATCTTGCGCGCAATCTTGTTGCGCTCCTCATCGTCGCTCGCCTCGACGTGATAGACCTTGATGGCCACGTCACGTCCGTAATACGGGTCGTGCGACAGATACACGGTACCGGTGCTGCCGCGGCCGACCTCGTTGATGATGAAGTATTTGCCGATTCGCTCCGGAAGGCCCGGTGCGGCGGCGGCATTCGATGCAGAGGCTGGCATCAGGGCAGAATAGGCGTGAGGGTCGGATGCGATCTGTGATCCGCCTCGCGGATCGGCGGCAGGCGGCCGCATCGCTGGTGCGCGCACCGGCGTGCGCGCCGGTCGGATCAGGCCTGGAAGTGATCGAATCCCGAAGCCGCGAACTGCATCACGACATTATGCAATTTGAGCTCGATGCCGCTGCCGGCCTCGAGCAGCCCGATGCGGGTCACGGCGGTCGCGCTGCGCAGCGCCAATGCCGCGATCGCCGGCTCCTGCGCGCGTGGCGCGCTGAAGCACAATTCATAATCCTCGCCGCCGGTAAGTGCCTGCTGCCAGGCGAGCTCGCCGCAGCTCTGCGTCAATGCGCTCGACAAGGGCAGGCGCTCGATCTCGATGCTCGCGCGGCAATCCGAGGCGCGCAACAGGCGCTGCGCATCCAGCAGCAGTCCATCCGACACATCGATGCAGGCGCTGGCAAGATCGCGCAGTCCCGCGCCCAGCTCAACCCGCGCAGTCGGATACTCGAAGCGCCGCTGCAGATACGCGCGCGCCGCCGGCGAAGCTGCAAGCTCGCCTTGCAGACATTTGCGGCCCGCCGCCGCATCACCGATGCTGCCGCTGACATAGAGCGCATCGCCGGCGCGCGCACCCGCGCGGCGCAGTGCGCCCCCCTGCGCCAGCACACCGGCCAGCTGCACCGTGATCGAGAGCGCTCCGCGGCTCAGATTGCCGCCTACGAGCGCCACGCCATGCAGGCGCGCCAGTGCATCGAAGCCAGCGGCGAACTCCTCCAGCCAGTGCGCGTCGGCCTGCGGCAGATTCAATGCCAGCAACGCCCAGCACGGACTCGCGCCCATCGCGGCGATGTCGCTCAGATTGACGGCGAGCGAGCGATGACCGAGCGAGCGAGCCGGGGATCCGGGCACAAAGTGCACGCCCTCGACCAGCGCATCGGTGGTCAGCACGAGCTGCGCGTCGTGCGGCACGCGCAATACTGCGGCATCGTCGCCGATCCCGAGCACGACGTCAGCGCGCGGCGCGCCGAGCTGGCGAAAATAACGCTCGATGAGCTGCGTTTCCGAGACGCCCATGGCCGCTGCGGCCGGGGGCCGGCTCAGTGCTCCTGACTGCGCCACAGGCGCGAGGCGCGGTCCAGCACGGCGTTGATGTACTTATAGGCATCGGTCGCGCCAAAGCGGCGCGAGAGCGCGACCGCTTCGTTGATCACCACCCGAAATGGCACGTCCGGACAGCGCTGCAGCTCGTAGCCGCCGATCAGCAGCACCGCATGCTCTATCGGGTCGAGCTCGGTGGGCTTGCGATCAAGCAACGGCTCGAGCGCGCTATCGAGCTCAGCGCGCTGGGCGCATACGCCGCTGATCAGTTCGCGAAAATACTGCGCATCGGCTCGGCGCATGTCGGGGTCCTCGGCGAACTCCCGCACCAGCTCCTGCCAATCGCAGGCATTGAGCTGCCAGCGGTAGAGGGCCTGTAGCGCGAGCTTGCGCGCCACCGTGCGCGCGCCGGAACTGCGGGCGCTGCGCGAGCTGGAGGCAAGCGCCGCGGATTGTTCATCGTTGTCGCCCTGTGCCGGATTCATTGCGGGGCGACTCAGGTGACCGTGCCGACGGCGGCACCGATCAGCATCGTGATCGCCATCGCCAGCGCGCTCCATAACGTGACGCGCGCGGCACCGCGCCACAGGCCCGCGCCCCCGGCACGAGCGGCGAGGCCGCCCAATATGGCGAGCGACACGAGCGAGCCGCCAATGATGACCGGCACTACGAGGCGCGGCGGGGTCAGCAACAGCAGCAGCAGTGGCCAGGCCGCGCCGGCCGCGAAGCTCGTGGCCGATGCGAGCGCCGCCTGCACGGGCTGCGCACTGTGGGTGCTCAACAGACCCAGCTCATCGCGTGCATGTGCCCCGAGCGCGTCGTGCGCCATCAGTTGCCCGGCCACTTCGCGCGCCAGCGCCGGCTCGAGCCCACGGCGCACGTATATCCCGGCCAGCTCGGCGCGTTCCGCAGGCTCGTCGGTTTCGAGCTCGTGGCGCTCGCGCTCCAGATCCGAGCGCTCGCTGTCGGCCTGCGAGCTCACCGACACATACTCTCCGGCAGCCATCGACATGGCACCAGCGACCAGGCCTGCCACCGCGACCAGCAGCATCTGTCGGCCCGTAGCGTGCGTTGCCGCCACACCGGCGAGCAGGCTCGAGAGCGAAACGATACCGTCATTGGCGCCCAATACGGCGGGGCGCAGCCAGCCAGCGCGATTGACGTAATGCCGTTCATAACGATGCCCGAACTTGGCGCGCGGCGCTCTCAAAGTCTCTCCTCGCTGCCCGGCGCGCAGCGCCCCGGCACAGCCGTTTGCTTCGCCGTGCGCAGCAGCTGGTGCGATGGCATCGAAGCAGTGTGCCTCAAGCGGGCGGCGCCGTCACTGCAGCCCCAGAGGCGGGCCGCAGCGTGAGTCGCAGATCCTGCCCGAGCTGCGTACAGTCCGTGAACTGTCCGCTCCAGCGCTGCGCGAGCTCGGTTATATCGGGCAACAGCGCGAGCGCACGCGCGTTCGGCCCGAGCAGGCTGGGCGCGAGATAAACAATTAATTCGTCCACCCAGCCCCCGTGCAGAAATGCACCCGTAAGTCGCGCGCCGGCCTCGACCCAGACCTCATTGGCCTGCAGCTGCGCCAGGCGGCGCAGGATCGGCTCGAGCTGCACTCCCCCGTCGGGTGCGCGCGCCGCGCTCTCCACGCGCACACCGGCACGCTCGAGCCCGGCGCGCCGCGACCCATCCACGCTGGCTGTGAACACCAGCGCCTCGCCGTGCGCCGCATACACGCGCGCGCTGCTCGGCACGCGCAGCTCGCTGTCGAGCACGACCCGCAGTGGCTGCCGGCTCGCCCCAGGCAGCCGTACGGTCAGCGCCGGATCATCGGCCAGCACCGTGCCGCTGCCACTCAGAACCACGGAGCTGCGCGCGCGAAACCGCTGCACGTCCGCGCGCGCCTCGGGACCGGTGATCCAGCGGCTCGTGCCGTTGGCGAGCGCCGTGCGCCCGTCGAGGCTCGCGGCGAGCTTCACGCGCACCCACGGCAGGCCGCTGTGCATGCGCTTGAAGAACCCGGGATTGAGCGCCTGGGCCTGCGCCGAGAGCACCTCGCCGATGACCTCGATTCCAGCTTCGCGCAATGCCGCGGCGCCAGCGCCGTTGACGAGTGGATTCGGATCGGCAGCGGCATAGACCACGCGCACAACGCGCGCCGCAACGAGCGCGGCCACGCACGGTGGCGTGCGGCCCTGATGAGCGCAGGGCTCCAGGCTCACATAGGCGGTGGCGCCCTGGGCGCCAGCGCCGGCCGCGCGCAGCGCCTGCACCTCGGCGTGCGCTTCCCCGGCGCGCTCATGCCAGCCCTCGCCAACGATCTGGCCATCGCGCACCAGCACACAGCCGACGCGCGGGTTCGGGTCGGTGCCCTGCAGCCCGCGCGCGGCGAGCTCGAGCGCACGGCGCATGTAGCGCTCCGGCTCGCTCATGACTTGGGCTTGACGCCGAGCCCATCCTGGCCGGGCAGCAAAGGCAACTGGTCCTGATCGCGCGCATCGGCGCGCTTGCGCCGATGGCGTCGCAGGCGCTCGATCTCCTCGCGAAACGCCTCAACGTCCTGGAAGCTGCGATACACCGAGGCGAAGCGCACATAGGCGACTTCGTCCAGGTGGCGCAATTCCTCCATTACCAGCTCCCCAACCATGCGTGCAGGCACTTCGCGCTCGCCCAGCACGCGCAATTTGTGGCAGACGCGCCCGACGGCCTGTTCAATCGCCTCCGAGCCGACCGGCCTCTTCTCCAGCGCCCGGGTCATGCCGCGGGTGAGCTTCTGTTCCTCGAAGGGCTCGCGGCTGCCGTCGCGTTTGATCAGACGAGGCATGAGCAGCTCGGCGCTCTCAAACGTCGTGAAGCGCTCAGCGCAGCTCAGACACTCGCGGCGGCGGCGGATCTGCCGGCCGTCGGCCGCCAGCCGTGAATCCGTCACCTTGGTCTCGATGTGGCCGCAGAAGGGACAATGCATCGACTGCCCCGCTCCGAGTTCACGCCCGGTACACCGGAAAGCCCCGGCAAAGCTCGATCACCTGCGCGCGCACGCGTACCACGACATCCTCTGCTCCTCTGGCATCGAGCACGTCGGCGACCCACTGCGCGATCTGGCGCACTTCGGGCTCGCGCAGACCACGCGTGGTCGCGGCCGCAGTCCCGAGCCGCAGGCCGCTCGTGATCGCTGGCGGTCGCGGATCGTTCGGCACCGCGTTCTTGTTGACGGTGATGTGTGCCTGACCCAGGGCCGCATCGGCCTCCTTGCCGGTGATCTCGCGGCCCACCAGACTGATCAGAAACAGGTGGCAGTCGGTGCCGCCCGAGACGATGTCGAAACCGCGCGCCGCCAGCGCCGCACTCATGGCGCGCGCATTGACGAGCACCTGCGCCTGATAGTCCTTGAACTCCGGTTGCATGGCTTCGAGCAATGCAACGGCCTTGGCCGCTATCACGTGCATCAGCGGACCGCCCTGCGTGCCTGGAAAGACCAGCGAGTTGAGCTTCTTGGTGATCGCCTCGTTCGCGCGCGCGAGGATCATGCCGCCGCGCGGGCCGCGCAGCGTCTTGTGCGTGGTGGTCGTGACCACGTCGGCGTAAGGCAGCGGGTTCGGGTAGTGCCCGGTGGCCACCAGTCCGGCCACGTGCGCCATGTCCACGAGCAGCAGCGCGCCGACCTCATCGGCGATGGCGCGAAAGCGCGCCCAGTCCAGCACGCGCGAATAGGCTGAAAAGCCCGCGATGATGAGCTTGGGCCGGTGCTCGTGCGCGAGCGTCTGGATCTGCTCATAGTTGATCAGACCGCTGTGCGCGTGCACGCCATACTGGTGGGCCTGAAACAATTTGCCGGAAAAATTGACCTTGGCGCCGTGCGTGAGGTGACCGCCCTGATCCAGACTCATGCCAAGGATGACGTCTCCGGGCGCAAGCAGCGCCAGATAGGCGGCCGCGTTGGCCTGCGAGCCAGAGTGCGGCTGCACGTTGGCATAATCGGCGCCAAACAAGCGCTTGGCGCGATCGATCGCGAGCTGCTCGGCAATGTCGACGAACTCGCAGCCCCCGTAGTAGCGTCGGCCCGGGTAGCCTTCGGCATACTTGTTAGTGAGCACCGAGCCCTGTGCTTCGAGCACCCTGGGACTGGCGTAATTCTCCGACGCGATGAGCTCGAGGTGATCTTCCTGACGCGCGCGCTCCCCCTCGAGCGCTGCCTGCAATGCAGGGTCGAAATCCGCGATGGCCATTCGGCTCGAATACATGGGTGGGCTGCCTTTGCTCGACAATCCGTGGGCGGGAAGGCGCGCGATTGTACCTGATCGCGCGCGCGTGGGCCGGTGCACGCACCGGCATTGAGGCGTGCGGCTTCAG
>JBEKUL010000147.1:0-6899 GCA_049515055.1 Steroidobacteraceae bacterium
AGATCGCCTTTACCGAGGATCTGCATTTCGGCCTGGACGCGAGCCTCGGATTGGGCTACTCCGCGCCGGCTTTTGACGCCGATCGCAGATCATTAATAGCCGACAGCGAAATCAGCTACAACACGCAGATCGACGCGCGCAATTACCTGTTCTTCTACAGCCGCCTGTACTCGCGTTTCGAGTACGGCCGCATGGACGACGCGATCGCCACGGGCAACGCGAGCTGGTTTCTGACCACTTCCGAGCGCAGCAAGCTGTTCGTGCGCGTTTCGGGTGATGCGGGCCACAATCTCGACCTCGACCACTACCTGGAGATCGGTGGCGATACGGGGCTGCGCGGCTATCCGCTGCGCTATCAGAACGGTGACGAGCGCGCGCAGGCCACCGTCGAGGAACGGCTGTATACCGACTGGTTCCTTTTCCGGTTGCTGCACATCGGCGGCGCCGCGTTCTTTGACATGGGTCGCACCTGGGGCACGACGGCGGTACCCACACCGCAACTCGGTATGCTCAAAGACGTCGGCGTTGGCCTGCGGCTTGGCAACGCGCGCTCAGCCTATGGCAGCATCATCCACATTGATCTGGCCACACCGCTTGATGCGAGAGGCTCGATCAGCAAGCTGCAGTTCCTGGTCAGTACGCAGCAGACGTACTAGCGCACCAGAGCCACCGTCTGCTGCAGCACTGTCAAGGCAGCAGGATCGCCGACCACGTCGGCAAGCTTCGAGGCGGGCAATACGCTGCGTGGATTGACGGGCGTGTCGCCGTCGCGGATTTCGAAGTGCACGTGCGGACCGGTGGAATGGCCGGTGCTGCCGAGCTGCGCGATGACAGCGCCGCGCGTCACGCGGTCGCCGAGCTTTACATTGAGTGCGCTGTTGTGCGCGTACAGCGAGGTACGCTGTCGATCGTGACGCAGGATGATCACATTGCCATAGCCGCGCAGACCATTGCCGGCATAGATGACCTCGCCCGGAGCTATCGCATAAACCGGCTCGCCCACATCCGCGGCGATGTCGATGCCCTTGTGCATCTTGCCCCACCGCTCGCCATACTCGGAGCTCACGACGCCCGCCTCCAGCGGCCATTGCAACGCGCCCGAATATTGATCGGGCACCGAGCCGCCCGCGGCAACCGCACTGGGTGCCGCCGCTGCCGGCGCGGTCCCGGGTGGGGCCACGGTATGCTTGGGCACAACGCCTTTGTGTGTGCCGACGCCGGCCTTGTGCAAGACATCGAGCACGACGGTCTCACTGTGCTCACTGGAGTCGGTAAACGTCTTGAGCAGATCCTTCTCAGCGAGGTAGTGCTGCATCCGGACCAGGGCTTTGGATGCCTGGGTAGAGGCAATGGCTGCGGCCTTGGAAGTCTTATCGGCTGCGACGTCGGCGACCTTGACCGTAGTGTCGTGCGCCTTGTCGTACCAATCGCCCTGCTGCACCGAAGCGCAACTACCCAGGCCAAACAGCAGCACCAATGTGCCAAGCATGCAGGGTTGGCGCGGCATGTTCCTGTCTTCCGCAGCACCTGTAATGTGCTTAATATTTGCACAGCAATCTACCACGCAGCCCCACGCGCGGCCAGCGGCAGGAGAGTATCGATGGCAAATCAAACGGGTTTACCCGAAGCACGCTCCAGCGATGGCGTCCCGGTTGCAACCCGCGCGGCAGAGCGCGTGATCGATTCGCCGGTGCTCATCGCCGCGGCTGCTATCTTCATCGGTTGGTTCCTGCTCGACACGGTGTCCATGACCTTCGGCGCGCTTCGGCTGGATTTTCGCTTCTATCATCTGGCGGCAATAATCCAGCGGCCGACACGTATGCTCACGGGCATCGACGCAGCGGGCGAGGTGTGGACGTTGCTGTTTTCGTTGATATGCCTGGCCGCATTAGCAGCCGCGCTCGTGCCCGGCTGGTTGCGGCTGCCCGGCGGCAGGCTCGGCTGTCTGGCGCCGCTCTTGCTAATGCTGGTTTGCGGCGGGGCCCTCTATTATGAGACCTCGCGCGATACTTTCATCGTGGCCACGGAAAGTAACGTGACGAAGACCCTGGCCAGTCTGGCGAATCTGATGGTTCGGCGCGCCGGCGCGATCGTGGCCAGGCAGGTCAGGGTAGATGCCGGCGCCTGGTTGTCGGCTCTCGGAGCAGTGTATCTGGCCTGGGCGGGCTGGCGCCGTCAATCGCTAGCCTCTTAAGCGTCGCTGCTATCAACGTTTTCACGCCGCTGCTCGCCGCACCAGGTGCAGAACCTCAGTACGCCTGCGGCTGTGGCGGCCGCAACCGCAATGCCCGCGATCAGCGCTGCCAACTTCATCATCATCGGTTGTTTCGACAAATGCAGCGCGAGTGTGAGCCGGCGCAGGCCATGCGGCGCCATGCGGGCAGCCAGTAGTCCGACCGCGACCGACAGGGCGCTGGCAAATCCGGCGATAACGCCCAAGGTTTCGGCGAGCTTCTTATAGTTTGGCGACCCGATCAGCCGCTTGCTCGGACTGTCCATGCCTGGCGCCTCTATACGCGCCCCAGAGGGTACATCAGTGAAAGCCTCAAGGCATGTAAAACCGCGCCAGAAGGACGTAAACTTATTTTCAGCCGAAGCGTTGTGAGGAATATCTTCAAGCTGCAGGACACTGCCATGAAGAACCTGAACCTGAGCCTGTGCTGCGTTGCAATCTCACTGGTGCTGTTCAACCTGTCGGGCTGTGCGAGCACTCACGCCCAAACCCCAGGAGCCCAGAGACCTCCGAGCGCTCCGGTGTCTGAGATCCCGACGATTGGTACGGAATCGTGCTTCTGGATACGCGATGTTCGACACTGGGACGTCATCGATCCATCGACCTTGATTGTCTACGCGCCCATGCCCAGGGAAGCTTACCTGGTCAAGCTGCTGCAACCGATACCGGATCTGCGCTTTCACCTGACGCTCGGTTTTCAAGACACCGACCGAATGGGCAGAGTATGCAGGATCGATTCCTTCGTCTCTGTCGGCGGACCGTTTCCCTGGCAAGCACCCGTCGCTGCGGTTCGGGCATTGACGCCCGATGAGGTCAAACTGGTCAAGGCCGCTGCCAAGAGCAAGGGCAAGGGCAGGGTTGCGACCCCGACAAGCAACGTACCGGCTAACACAGGCTGAGCGCAACTCACTCGGTTAAGATAAAGAAGGCCCACTACGGGCCTTCTTTTTTTATTGAGCAACATCAGGAACGATAGGGAAATCTGAGAATGAGAACTAAGACTCGTGTGCTCACCGTGCTCGGGCTCTTGCTCTGCCTACCCTGGGCGGCGTTTGCCCAGGAATCTGCTTACCCGGGGCTCGAGAACCAGCTTGCCAACCTTTATCGGCTTTCGAACGCGAGGACGCTTTCAATCAGTCCGGAAAATCCGACGGGGGAACCCGGCAAGGGTGGGATGGCGACCGATGGCCTGGGTGCGAGGGCTGCGAGTGAATTGGGACAGGGATGGAAAGTCAGTCCGGCCGTGAGTGTTGCGGCTGGGAAGACCTATACGGTGGCCGAGATCGATGGCTCCGGCGCAATTGAGCACATCTGGATGACGCCCACAGGCAACTGGCGGTTGTCGATCTTGCGCATGTATTGGGATGACGAGAAGGAGCCCTCGGTGGAGGTCCCGCTGGGCGACTTTTTCGCCATGGGCTGGGGCAAATACGCCCGGATCTCCTCACTCGCAATCTGCGTCAATCCAGGCAGCGCCTTCAATTCTTATTGGCCGATGCCATTCAGGCGCAAGGCCAGAATTACAATTGAGAACCTCGATGATCAGCCGATGGTGGTTTACTACCAGGTGGACTATTCGCTGGCGCCCGTGCCCAAAGATGCCGCCTACTTCCACGCTCAATTTCGCAGAGTGAACCCGCTGCCCTCCAAGCAGGTGTACACCATAGTCGACGGCATCCATGGCAGGGGCCAGTACGTTGGCACCTACCTGGCCGTGGGAGTGCACAACAACGGTTGGTGGGGCGAAGGGGAAATCAAGTTCTACATGGATGGGGACAAGGAATTTCCCACTATCAATGGGACCGGCACGGAAGACTACTTTAATGGTTCGTACGATTTTGATAATCCAGAGACGAAACAGTACGAGGAGTTCACGAGCCCCTACTCTGGCTTAGCTCAAGTCATCAAACCGGATGGGCACTACCAGTCGCAGCAACGATTCGGTCTGTATCGTTGGCACATCGTCGATCCAGTCCGCTTCACCTCTGAGTTGCGGGTGACCATCCAGGCGCTGGGGTGGCGCGCAAACAGAAAATATCTTCCACTTACCGACGATTTCGCCTCAGTCGCATACTGGTACCAGACCGAACCTCACGCTGCTTTTCCCAAGCTGCCCGCCAGAGAACAGTTGGAGATCAATTGAGCACGCCTCTGACCGCCGCGCCGCCTGCGTGATACCGATGCCGATACGTGCGCGAATCGCTCTGGTACTTGCCGGCCTGGTGGGCCTCGGGCTGCTGTCGTGGTGGTGGCTCGAATCGCATCAGCGCACCCGCACCGAGCTCGAGCTTTACGGCAACATCGATCTGCGCCAGGTCGAACTGCCCTTCAACGGCAGCGAGCGCGTGGCGGAAGTGCTGGTGCAGGAGGGCGATCACGTCAGCCGCGGGCAGTTGCTGGCGCGTCTGGACACCAGCCGGCTCAGTCCCCAGGTTGCCAAGGCGGCAGCAGATTTCGCGGCACAGCAACAGATCGTCGAGCGGCTGCATCACGGCAACCGTCCGGCAGAAATCGATCAGGCGCGTGCCAACGTCGATGCGGCCCGAGCCGATGCCGTCAACGCGCGCGCGCAATACGAGCGCCTGCACTCGCTGTTCGAGACCACTGCTGGGCGCGCGCTGAGCCGGCAGGACCTCGACTCCGCTAAGGCGACGCTCGATGCGGCCGATGCCAGGTTGCACGCCAATGAGAAGGCACTCGCGCTCGAGGTGGCCGGCCCGCGACGCGAGGATGTGGCGCAGGGTGAAGCACAGCTGCTATCCCAACAAGCCGCACTCGCGCTGCTGCAACAGCAGTTGCGGGATGCGGAGCTGCGCGCGCCGCTCGATGCCGTCGTGCGCTCGCGCATCGTCGAGCCGGGCGAGATCTCATCGCCGCAGAAAAGTGCCTTCACGCTGGCGATCGTCGATCCGAAGTGGGTGCGCGCCTATGTGTCGGAGACCGATCTGGGTTCGGTGCGCGAGGGCGTCAAGGCCTCCATTACCGTCGACGCGTTTCCAGGTCGCAGCTTTCCGGGATGGGTGGGCTTCATCTCACCGACCGCTGAATTCACGCCCAAATCGGTCGAGACGCCAGAGCTGCGCTCGAGCCTGGTCTATGAGTTGCGGGTGTTTGTGCAGGATCCCAAAGACGAGCTACGGCTCGGCAGCCCGGCGACCGTGCATCTGCCATTGACGCCCGGGGCCCACTCGTGAGCACGGCGGTCGAGCAGACCACGGCCGGGGCGCTCGCGCTGCAAGCCACGGACCTGCACTATAGCTTTCGGCGCAGGAACGAAGCCCCCACCCAGGCACTCGCGGGCGTGTCGCTCGAGGTGCATCACGGCGAACTCACTGCGCTGATTGGCCCGGATGGCGCCGGCAAGACTACGCTGATGCGTTTGAGCGCAGGCCTTCTGCGGCCGGACAGCGGCAGCCTGCGCGTGCTCGGCTTCAATGTGCCGCGTGAGCCGCAGCGCGTGCAGGACCTCATCGGCTACATGCCGCAGCGCTTCGGGCTATACGAAGACCTGAGCGTTGCCGAGAACATCGATCTGTACGCCGAGCTGCACGGGGTCACGTCCGAGCAGCGCGCGCAGCGCTACCCGCAGCTCATGTCAATGACGGCACTGGCTGCGTTTCGCACGCGGCTCGCGGGGCAATTGTCCGGCGGTATGAAGCAGAAACTCGGCCTGGCATGCGCTCTGATTCGGTCCCCGCAGCTGCTGCTGCTGGATGAGCCTACGGTCGGCGTCGATCCGCTGTCGCGACGCGAACTGTGGGAGATCGTGCGCCAGCTCGTGGCCGAACAGGGCCTGACGGTGCTACTGAGCACGGCCTATCTGGATGAGGCCGAGCGTTGCAATCGCGTCGTGCTGCTCAATCAGGGCAAGGTATTGGCGGCCGGCACACCGGCCGAGATCACCCGCCACGCCGCCGGGCTGAGTTTCATCACCCATCCAGCCGCCGCTCAGAGCGCGCGAGCGCTGCAGGCGCAGCTGCTGGATCAGCCCGACATCATCGATGCCGTGCCAGATGCCGGGCGCGTGCGCTTCGTGCGCAGCGCCGAGCGCAGCGCATCCGGCCGCACCGATGAGCTGCTCAAGGGCCTGACGGTCGAGCCGGTGGCAGCGAGTTTCGAAGATGGCTTCATGGTACTGCTGCGCCGCACGGCCGAGGCTGAACCGGTGCGGCCGATGCAACTGGATCGGCCGGTGCCGGCCGATGATGTGCAGCAAGTCGTGAGAGTACGCGGGTTGTTCAAACGCTTTGGCGCCTTCACGGCGGTCGATCACATTGATTTCGACGTGCGGCGCGGCGAGATCTTCGGTCTGCTCGGCCCCAACGGCGCGGGCAAGACCACAACCTTTCGCATGCTCTGCGGCCTGCTGACGCCCAGCGGCGGCGAGCTGCAGATCGCCGGCACCGACGTGCGGCGCGCACCGGCCGCGGCCCGCCAGCGCTTGGGCTACGTGGCCCAGAAATTCTCTCTCTATGGGCCACTGTCGGTGACCGAGAATCTCGAATTCTTTGCCAGCGCCTACGGACTGCGCGGCGCGCGCCGTCGGGCCCGCATTGATTGGGCATTGCGGCAATTCGAGCTCGAACCACAGGCTCGCGCCATCAGTGCACAGCTGCCTGGCGGCTTCAAGCAGCGGCTTGCCATAGCAGCAGCCCTGCTGCACGAG
>JBEKUL010000148.1:0-6887 GCA_049515055.1 Steroidobacteraceae bacterium
ACATTGCCGAGAGTCCAGTCATTTGGCAGACGGGGAAAGCTCGGATCCGGCTGGTATGCCGGTACGATGGGCGCACTGACACGCTGGCCCGTCGCGACGCAGCCGAGCAGGCTGATCAGCGCGCATGCTGCGAGCCAGTGAGTTCGTGTCACGGGGACCTGCTGTGCCATTCGGACTGGCCCTCCGCAATGCTAGGACAGGCCTATTATTCGACTGTAGCGTGCAATGCCACCAGACGCTATGGTTCGCCGATGGATACGCGCTTCCTGGAGAGCTTCGTGATGGTGATCGAGCACGGCTCGGTCGCAGCGGCCGCGCGTCGGCTGAATCTGACCGACGCTGCGGTGACGCAGCGCGTGCGCGCGCTGGAGCGTGAGATCGGAACGAAGCTGATCGGTCGATCGGGCCGCACTGTGCGTGCCACGGAAGCCGGCGCCGCGATCCTGATGCACGCGAAGAGCCTGCTGCGCGGCGTGAAGGATCTGCGCAGCGTCGCTACCGAGGAGCTGTTTTCCGGCGAGCTCAATCTTGGCGCGATCTCCAGCGCGCTCACTGGCATTCTGCCGGGGCTGCTGGCCGGCGTCGCCGCGAAATACCCGCTTCTCAAGCTGTTCATCACTCCTGGGAGTTCCGAGGACCTGTACCAGAAGACCACCTCCGGCGAGCTGGATGCGGCGGTGATCGTCGAGCCGCAAGTCGAATTACCGAAAACCTGCGATTGGGCGGTCTGGCGCGAGGAGCCCTTCGTGGTGCTGGCCCCGCGCTCGACGAAGGAGACCAGCGCGCACCGGCTGCTGGAAACGCAGCCGTTCATCCGCTATGACCGCAATACACTGGGTGGACGCCTCGCGGAACGCTACCTGCAGAAAGTGAAAATCCATCCGCAGGATCGCTACGAGCTCGACTCGCTGGAGGCCATCGCGGTGCTGGTCGATCGGGGGCTCGGGGTCTCGCTCGTGCCAGACTGGGCGCCTCCGTGGCCCGAAGGCTTGAATCTGCGCAAGATTCCGCTGCCGCAAGCGTTCGAATGCCGGCGGATCGGCCTGTTGTGGCGCCGCTCCTCACCGCGCATCCGCCTGGTGCAGGCGCTCGCCATGAGTGCGCCTGCGGTTGCCTCGGGCGTCGCCCGCGGCGCGCGCAGCAGTGCGCAAAGTCGCCTGGTCTTTACCCGCTGATTGTGTGCCGATGTGCCGGGACGGGTCAGCGTCTTCTCAGTCCTGGCGTGCGTGTTGCCACGGCGTCTCCGGAACCGGTGTGATCGGACCGCGGCCCGCGAACCACGACTGAAGATTTTGTACCGCCAGGTCGATCATGAGCCCGCGGGTGTACGCCGTGCCCGTCGCCGCGTGGGGCATCAGCACGACATTGTCGAGCTCCAGCAGTGCCTGCGGAACCCGGGGCTCGTCGGCGAACACGTCCAGTCCCGCCCCTGCGATCACCCCGCCCCTCAAGGCCTCGATCAGCGCGTGCTGGTCCACGACCGAACCGCGGGCGACGTTGATCAGGATTCCGCGCGCGCCAAGTGCCGCGAGAACCCGCGCGTCGATCAGCCGGTCCGTGGCCGCTCCCCCGGGCAGCAGCACGATCAGCACATCGACCACCGCGGCCAGATCCGTGAAGGTTGGATAGTAATCAAGCTCGAGATCAGGGCGCGGCCTGCGACACGAATAGGCGATGCGCACGCCGAACGGCTTCAGGCGGCGCACGGTGGCGCGGGCGATCCGGCCCATGCCGGCGAATCCGATCGTCCGGTCGCGCAGCGACGCGGTCAGCGGAAACGGTTCCTTGTGCCATGTGCCCGAGCGTACGAAGCGATCGCCCTGGGGAATCCTGCGCAACGTCGCCAGCAGCAGCCCGACCGTATAGTCCGCCACTTCGTCGTTGAGCACGTCCGGAGTGTTGGTGATGATGATGCCGCGCTGCCGGGTCGCCTCGAGGTCGATCGAATCGTAGCCAACTGCGAAGCTCGAAATGGTCTCGAGCAGCGGTAGCGCGGCGATCAGCGGGGCGTCGACGCGTTCGCGGCCACGCGTCGCGATGGCACGGATCTGCGCACCGTAACGTGTCACGAGCTGCCCGAGACTGTGGTGGCGGGTCGAATGCACCTCGAAAAATGGCAGCAGCGCCTGCTCGGCGACCGGCATCATTTCACCCATGCTCAGCAGGTGCGGCTTGGTGGGCATGGCACCCCTATTTTCCATCAAACTGCCATTATTCCTGATCGGAACCACCTTTCTGCATCGATTGAAGATAGGGAAACCGCGGGTATACGTGCGGTTCAATGTCCACGGGGAGCCGGACTAGAACGACTGATTCCACTCGTTGCAATGGCGCAGTGCATGGACCTCGGGTCGGGCACGAGCCGCTGCAGCGAAACCGGCGCACATCAGGAGCTGATATGCTGCTATCGAACTCTGTGCACGGTGTGATCCCGGTCGCGCCCACGCCGTTCTTCCCGGACGGACAGCTGGATTACGAGTCCGTCGAGCGCATGACGCAATTCTTCGTCGCCGCCGGCGTCCAGGGCATGACGCTGCTCGGGCAGCTCGGCGAGGCGCCGAAGCTCGATCACCAGGAAGCCGTCAACGTGGTGTCCCGTGTGATCGAATGCACCAGGCTGCCGATCATCGTGGGCGTGTCGGCCCCCGGATTCGCCGCGATGCGCTCGCTTACGCAGGAGGTCATGTCCCGCGGCGCCGCGGGGGTCATGATCGGACCGCCCAACACCCTGCGCACGGATGAGCAGATTGTCGGCTACTACCGGCAGGCCGTGGAGGCCATCGGTCGCGAGGTGCCGTTCGTGATCCAGGACTATCCGCTGACCTTCAGCGTTGTGATGACGCCCGAGGTGATCCGCCGCATCGTCCAGGAAAATGAGTCCTGCGTGATGCTGAAGCATGAGGACTGGCCGGGACTGGAGAAGATCACGAAGCTGCGCGAATTCGAGCGCGAGGGGTCGATGCGGCACATCGCGATCCTCACCGGCAACGGCGGTTTATTCCTCGACTTAGAGGTCGAGCGCGGAGCCGATGGCGCTAATACCGGCTACGCATTTCCGGAAATGCTGGTGGACGTGGTGCGACTTCGTGCCGCGGGCCGACGCGACGAGGCGCACGATCTCTTCGACGCTCATCTGCCGTACCTGCGCTACGAGCAGCAGCAGGGCCCGATCGGACTGGCGGTGCGCAAGTATGTGCTGATGCGGCGCGGTATTCTCACCTTCGATGCGCAGCGCAAGCCGGCAGCGGCTCTGTCGAGCCGCGCGCGAGCGGAGGTCGACTACCTGGTCGCCCGGATCGCGCGTACCGACAAGCGAGCGGTTATGTCAAAGTAATCCCGGCAGGATCGGGCTCGTTTTGCTGATGCTGGCACGGAGAGATGCATGAGCCGCGGATTGCGCAGGGGGTTGACGAGCTACGGGGACACCGGCTTTTCGCTATTTCTGCGCAAAGCCTTCATCAAGGCCATGGGCTATTCCGACGAGGCACTGGAGCGTCCGATCGTCGGGATCACCAATACCTACAGCGACTACAACCCGTGCCACGGCAACGTTCCGGCGCTGATCGAGGCCGCCAAGCGCGGCGTGATGCTCGCCGGCGGCATGCCGATGGTGTTTCCGACCATTTCGATCCACGAGAGTTTCGCGCATCCGACCTCGATGTATCTGCGCAACCTGATGGCGATGGAGACCGAGGAAATGATCCGCGCCCAGCCGATGGACGCGGTGATCGTGATCGGCGGCTGCGACAAGACGCTGCCGGCCCAGATCATGGCCGCGGTCAGTGTCGACATCCCGACGGTCGTGATTCCGGTCGGACCGATGGTGGTGGGACACCACCGGGGCTCGACGCTGGGCGCCTGCACCGACTGCCGCCTCTACTGGAGCGCGTATCGGGCCGGAAGGATCGACGAGGCGCAGATCGAGGCGGTGAACGCTCGGCTGGCGCCGTCGGTCGGAACCTGCATGGTGATGGGAACCGCGAGCACGGTCGCGTGCATGACCGAGGCGATGGGGCTGTCGCTGCCGATGAGCGGGACCGCACCGGCGACGCATGCCGAGCGCATCCGTATCGCCGAGGCCAGCGGCACTCGGGCGGCGGCAATGGCCGTATCGGGCGGCCCGCGTCCCAGCGAGATTCTCACGGCAGGCACGTTCCGCAATGCCCAGGTCGTGATTCAGGCCCTCGGCGGTTCCACCAACGCCGTCATTCATCTCACTGCGATCGCCAATCGCACCGCGCACCGGATCGACCTGAAGCAGTTCGACGCGATTGGTCGGGAAGTACCGGTGCTGGTGGACCTGAAGCCGACCGGCGATCACTACATGGAGCACTTGCATCACGCCGGCGGGATGCCGAAGCTGCTGCGGCAGCTGGGCCATCTGCTCGACCTTGAAGCCAGGACCATCGCCGGCGGCACGCTGCGCGACCTGGTTGCGAGCGCCGAGGAGGTTCCGGGACAATCCGTGATCCGCAGCGTCGCGGATCCGATCAGCTCGAGCGGCGCGATCGCCGTTCTATACGGCAATCTGGCGCCGCGCGGAGCGCTGATCAAGCACAGTGCCGCCACTGCGGCGCTGCTGCAGCATACGGGACGCGCGATCGTGTTCGAGTCGGTAGCGGACCTAATCAGCCGGATCGACGAGGCCGGGCTGGACGTGCGGGCCGAGGACATACTGGTGCTGCGCAATGCCGGTCCGAAGGGCGCTCCGGGGATGCCGGAGGCCGGTTATCTGCCAATCCCGAAGAAGCTCGGCCGGCAGGGCGTTACGGACATGGTGCGGATTTCAGACGCCAGAATGAGCGGTACCGGCTTTGGTACGATCGTGCTGCACATCACCCCGGAATCGGCGGACGGCGGGCCTCTGGCCGCGGTGCGGACCCACGATCGGATCCGGCTCGATGTCGCCGCGCGCCGGATCGATCTGCTGGTCGATGAGGCGGAACTCTCGCGGCGCATGGGGCTGCTGGCCGCCCGGGCACCGCCGGCGCCGCCGCTGCGGGGCTATGCGCGGCTGTTCCAGCAGACTGTGCTGCAGGCCGACGAAGGCTGCGACTTCGATTTTCTGCGTGGCGTGAACCAGCTCGACGCGGAGGGGAAATGATGGCCAACCGATCATCGTGGGGGATCGCGACGCGGCTAGCCGCAGCACTGTGTGCGGCGCTGCTCGGGCTCGCAGGCAGTGCAGCGCGGGCCGACACGCTGGCGATCTCCGAGTACGGAAAGATCACCTCGACCCTGCCGTGGGCCGTCGCGTTCAAGCAAGGCTACCTTAAGCAGGATGGCCTGAACGTCACCGATATCGTCTCCTCCTCCGGCGGCGGCAGCGCGCTGCGCAACATGCTGGCTAGCGATATGGCGGTGGGAAATCTCGGAACCGCAACCGCGATCGCGGCGATCAACCAGGGCATCGATCTGCGCATCGTGATGTGCAATGCCGACAACATCGGCGATCTGAGCTGGGCCACGACAATGCAGAGCAGTGCGCGCTCGCTGAAGGATCTCATTGGCAAGAAGATTGCCTATACGGCGCCGCGCTCGACGACGGAAATGGTGCTGCGCGCGGCCGTCGCGGATGCGGGGCTAAACGGCAAGGTGACGCTGCTGCCGATCGGTGGGCTCGGACCGGGGCTCACGGCGCTGGCGCAGGGTGCGGTGGATGCCACGCCGCTGAGCGACCCTGCGCTCACGCTGCAGGCGGACCGCTACCGGGTCCTGTTCCGCGCCAACGATGTATTCCCGAAGTTCACGTACTCGGTCGTGGTCGCCACGCGCGAATACACGCTGAAGCATCCCGAGCAGCTGCGCGCGCTGCTGCGGGCGCGCCGGCGGGCAGTCGAATTCATGGAGCAGCACCACGACGAAACGGCGCAGATCTATTCCGAGATTTTCGACGTCAGTCTGGAGGATGCGAGGAAGCTGCTGCCCAAGTACTACGCCTGGGGCCAGTGGTCGCACGGCGAGTTCTCCCGCGACGGGCTGGAGGCGATGTCGCGGGGCATGCTCGCGGTCGGCATCATCGACAAGCCGGTGGACTGGTCGAAACTCGTGGACCAGAGCTTCCTCGCGCCCGACCAGCAACGCAAGCTATGGTGAGCGCAGCGTGGTGAGCGCAGCGTGACCGCCGACGCCCATGTCACCCTGAAGGCGGTTACCCGAGTCTACGCAGCGCATTCCGGTCACGCTGCGGTACAGGCGCTCGGGCCGATCGATTTCAGCCTGCGGCGCGGGGAGTTCGTCGGCGTCGTCGGCCCGTCCGGTTGCGGCAAATCGACGCTGCTCGAGATCGTCGCCGGCCTGGCAATGCCGACCACCGGCACGGTGACCTTCGAGAATGCACCCGTGCGCCAGCAGGTACCGGAGGGCGTCGGCGTCGTGTTCCAGGAGGACGCTACTTTTCCGTGGCTGACGGTGCGCGAGAATGTTGCGTTCGGACTGCAGCGCGCCGGCGTCGAGGCGGCCGAGATCACGAGGCGCGTCGATGATGCGATCGCCTTCATGGGTCTGAATGCATTTCGCACCGCGTACCCGTCGCAGCTCTCGGGTGGCATGCGCCAGCGCGTCTGCATCGCGCGCACGCTGGTGCTGCGACCGCGCCTGATCCTGCTCGATGAACCCTTTGGCGCACTCGACCAGCAGACCAGACTGCTCATGGGCGAGGAGCTGCTGCGGCTGTGGCGCGAGACCGGCGCCACCGTGATGCTGATCACGCATGCGCTGGATGAGGCGGCCATGCTCTCGGACCGCGTCGCGGTGATGTCTTCGCGGCCGGGACGGTTCATCAGCGTGCTCGAGACGCACTGGCCGCGCGAGCGTGACTCACGCATCGTGTCCGAGCCCGGTTTCGGGCTATTTACCAGCCGGCTGTGGGAGCTTATTCGCGACGA
>JBEKUL010000149.1:0-6848 GCA_049515055.1 Steroidobacteraceae bacterium
TGCGACGGCAGGTGCTGCCGCTGCGCCTTCGGCTGCGCCGGCCACACCGGCTGCGCCGGTTGCACCCGCTGCGCCAACCGCCCCGCCCGCGCCGCCCGTGCCGGCTGCTGCAGCGCCGGTCACAGCCGCACGAGCAGCCCCTGCGGTGCTCGAGGCCGGGTTCTCGCGCGCGCACGCGAGTCCGTCGGTGCGCAGGTTCGCACGCGAGCTCGGTGCCGATCTGCTGCGCATCAGCGGCAGCGGGTCGAAAGGACGCATCACGGAAGCAGACGTCAAGACCTATGTGAAAACGCGCCTCACGGCTGACGCAGGCGCTGGGGCTGCCGGCGGCCAGGGCATCCAGTGGCCCGCTGTCGCGGTGCCGGATTTTGCGCAGTACGGTCCAATCGAAGTCAAGCCGCTCACTCGAGTCCAGCGCATCGCGGGGCCGAGACTGCACGCGAGCTGGGTCAATCTGCCGCATGTCACTCAGTTCGATGAAGCCGATATCACGGAGCTCGAGGAGGTTCGCAAGACTCTCAAGAGCAAGCGCAAGACCGATAACCAGAACGCCGGGCAGAAGATCACGCCACTGGCGTTTGTGGTGCGCGCCTGCGTGCGCGCGCTACAGCAGTTTCCGCTGTTCAACAGCTCGCTCGATCAAAGTGGCGAGAACCTCGTATTCAAACAGTACATTCACATCGGCTTTGCAGCCGACACGCCGCAGGGATTGCTGGTACCGGTGATCCGCGACGCCGATCGCAAGGACATCTACGAGATCGCGCGTGCGCTTGCCGAACTGTCGCAGAAGGCGCGAGCCGGAAAGCTCGCGGGTAGCGAGATGCAGGGGGGCAGCTTTACGATTTCGAGCCTGGGCGGCATTGGTGGCACTGCATTCACGCCGATCATCAATGCGCCCGAAGTTGCAATCCTGGGTGTTTCGCGCTCCGTTCTGAAGCCAGTCTGGCGCGAGAACGGCTTCGTGCCTCGCCTGATGCTGCCCTTGTCATTGTCCTACGATCACCGTGTGATCGATGGCGCCAACGGCGCGCGCTTCACCACCTATCTGGCCGGCGCGCTCGCCGATGTGCATAAGCTGCTTGAGGCGGTGCCGTGAGCCAGGTGGAAGTCACAGTTCCGGATCTGGGCGACTTCAAGAACATCCCGATCATCGAGGTACTGGTCAAGCCAGGAGAGCGCGTCGAGATCAATACGCCGCTGGTTACGCTCGAGACCGACAAGGCTACGATGGACGTACCGGCCTCGGTATCGGGCACGGTGGTGGAGTTGTTGGTGAGCGTGGGCAGCCGCGTGTCCAAGGGCACACCATTGCTGCGCCTGGAGACGGCCGATAGTGCCCCGGCCGAGCCCAAGGCGGCCGCCGGGCAGGCGGCGACGGCCCCGGCTACCGCAGCCGCACAAGCGCCAGCAGCAGCGCCACCGGCAGCGCCACGCGCAGCGCCACCCGCAGCGCCAGCAGCAGCGCCTGCCGCTGCAGCACCTGGAGCTGCGATGCTCGCCGCCGCGACGGAGCCCGAAGCCTCCCGCAGTACGCAATTGCTGGTGCTCGGCGCAGGCCCGGGCGGCTACACGGCGGCGTTTCGCGCCGCCGACCTCGGTCTGCAGGTCACGTTGGTCGAGCGTTACGAAGCGCTCGGCGGCGTGTGCCTGAACGTCGGCTGTATACCCTCCAAAGCGCTGTTACACGCCGCGAAAGTCATCGACGAAGCGCAGGAGATGAGCGCGAATGGCATCGTCTTTGGCGAGCCGCAAGTGGATTTTGGCAGATTGCGCGCCTGGAAGACGGGCGTCGTCAAGCGACTGACCGGCGGTTTGACGCTGCTGGCAAAGCAGCGCAAGGTCGCGGTGGTGCGGGGCGTGGGGAAGTTTCTCAGCCCGCACGTGCTGGAAGTCACCGGGCCCGCGGGCAACGAGAGAATTCGCTTCGAGCAGTGCATCATCGCCGTGGGCTCCGATTCGGTGCGACTGCCTTTCCTGCCCGATGATCCGCGCATCATTGATTCGACCGGGGCGCTGGAGTTGCCCGAAAAGCCGGGCCGCTTTCTGATCATTGGCGGCGGCATCATCGGCTTGGAGATGGCGTGTGTCTACGACGCGCTGCGCGCGAAGGTCAGCGTCGTGGAGCTCTTGCCGCAATTAATGCCGGGCTGCGATCCCGATCTGGTGCGGCCGCTCGAGAAGCGCATCAGGGCACGCTATGCCGAGATTCTGGTCAACACGCGCGTGATCGCTCTGACGGCTGCGGCGGACGGATTGCAGGTCAGTTTCCAGGCTCCCGATGGCGCGCGCAGCAGCCAGACCTACGATCACGTGCTGGTTGCAGTGGGGCGCTCGCCCAACGGCGGCCGTATCGGCGCGGACAAAGCCGGTGTACAGGTCGATGCGCGCGGATTCATCGCCACCGATAAGCAGATGCGCAGCAACATGCCGCATATCTTCGCGATCGGCGATGTCGTCGGGCAGCCGATGCTCGCGCACAAGGCTACGCACGAGGCGAAAGTCGCCGCCGAAGTGGCGGCCGGTCACAAGAGCTTCTTCGACGCGCGTGTGATTCCATCGGTAGCCTATACCGATCCCGAAGTGGCCTGGGTGGGTCTGACCGAGACCGCTGCGCGCGCCGAGCACATCGAGTACGAGAAAACGGTGTTCCCCTGGGCTGCAAGCGGTCGCTCGCTCGCGCTGGGCCGCGATGAGGGCCTGACCAAGCTGTTGTTCGATCCGGCCACGCGCCGCGTGGTAGGCGCTGGCATCGTCGGCACCAATGCCGGGGAGCTGATTGCCGAAGTCGCGCTCGCGATCGAGATGGGCGCGGATGCCGCGGACATCGGGCTTACGGTGCACGCACATCCGACGCTCTCGGAGACCGTGGCTATGGCCGCCGAGGCCGCCGAGGGCACGCTCACGGATCTGTACATGCCGAAGAAGCGCTAGGACCCGGTGAGGACTGCTCCTACAGGCAATCGATCCTTAGCGCACTTGGCGACTGCGACGCAGGACACGCAACCTGCCACCGTGCATTTCAGACGCCAATTGCTCGCCATGCTCGCGACGGGATTGCTGGTGGCTTGTGGCGGCGGTAGCGGCAGCAGTAGCAGTACCGGTGCCAGCGGCAGTGGAGGCTCGGGCACGAGCTCGACGATGGCGCCCGGTATGCTGCTGCAAAACCCGCCGGTGATGCTCTCCTCCAATTCCGCTGCCGCTTTGCTGGCGCTGGTCACCGTGGACGCCAGCGCGCAGAGCTATGGAGCGCAGATCCTGAACCAGGTGCTGCAACTCAGCGGCACGCCGCCCTGCAACGTGAACGTCTACCACATCGAGTATTACACCGTCGGCGGTGCCAACGAGCCCACGACTGCTTCCGGCGCTTTGATGGTGCCCACGGGAAGTGCCGGCTCGTGCCAGGGAGCGCGCCCGATTGTCATGTATGCGCACGGGACCACCACCGACCGCGGTTTCAACATTGCGGATCTGACCAATGAGGCGAACGCCGAAGGCATATTGATGGCGGTGTTCTTTGCTGCTCGCGGCTATATCGTCGTGGCACCGAACTACGCGGGCTATGACACCTCGACGCTGCCGTACCACCCGTACCTGGTGGCTGCACAGCAATCGAAGGACATGATTGATGCCCTGATCGCATCTCGCTCCGCTTTGCCTGAAATCGGGCAGGTCAGCGATAACGGGCAGCTGTTCATCACCGGATACTCACAGGGCGGCTATGTCGCAATGGCGACGCATCTGGCGATGCAGGCCGCAGGCATGACCGTCACGGCCTCGGCGCCGTTGTCCGGCCCCTACGCGCTGGCAGCCTTCGTCGACGCCGAGTTTGAGGGCGAAGTCAGCGGCGGTGCGCCCATCGCAGCCACGATGCTGCTGACGGCGTATCAGAATTCGTACGGCAATATCTATACCAGCACGAGCGAGGTCTATTCGCCCCAGTACGCGCCAACCATCGCGACCCTGCTGCCGAGCACGATGACGAGAAGCTCGCTCTATGCGGCTGGATTGCTGCCGGAAAGCGCGCTGTTCGACTCGACGCCACCGGCACCGTCCTACGCGGCCTTCACACCAGCGACGACCCCGACCGTTCTGGCACCCGTCTTCGCGCAGGGCTTTGGCAGCGTTGGCCTGATCAACAACAGCTACCGCCTGAGCTACCTGCAGGATGAGCAGGCCAATCCGGACGGCGGCTTTCCGGCTCTTACCAATGACCTGCCGGCTGCGGCACCGAGCCTGGCCTGGCGCCAGGCGCTCAAGCTCAATGATCTGCGAAACTGGATTCCGGCGGCGCCCACGATGCTGTGCGGCGGGGATGAGGACCCGGAAGTGCTCTACTCGAACACGCAGCTCATGCAGGCCTACTGGGCCGCGCATGCTCCGGCAACAGCTCCTATCAGCGTGCTTGACCTGGATTCCAGTACGCCCAGCGCTGGTGCCGATGGCAGCCTTCAAACGGGTTTTCAGGCCGCAAAGCTCGCGGTTGCAGCCGCAGCCGTGGTACAGGGAGCCACAGACGGCGGCACGGCCGCCGTGTTCGAGGCTTATCACGCAACCCTGGTCGCGCCCTTCTGCCTGGCCGCGGCTATCAATTTCTTCGACGCGCAGTAAGCTCGAGCGGCGCCATAGAATCCGAGCGCCCTAATGAAAAATCCCCGCCGATCTTTCAATCGGCGGGGAGTTTTTGCAGAAGACCTGCGGGGTCGCTGTTACCAGCGGCCGCCACCGCCTCCGCCGCCGCCACCGCCGCCGCGATAGCCACCACCGCCGCCGCCGCTGCGCGGTTTGTCCTGAGCTTCATTCACCCGTAGCGGGCGACCGCCCAGATCGTGTCCATTCAGATTTTGAATGGCACGCGACGCATCGGCCTGATTCATCTCCACGAAGCCGAAGCCGCGCGGCCGACCGGTTTCGCGATCTGTCGGCAGCGTTACTTTCTCCACCGTACCGTGCTGGCTGAACAGCGCCGTCAGATCTGCCTCACTGGTCGTAAATGGCAGGTTACCTACATAAATCTTCGCCATGACTCAATTATCTCCACATAAAACGAGCGGCATGCGGGCGATAAAGTTGTGTGCCCGAACCACTCAACACGGCAGGAATACCTACGAAGGGGAGGGAGATTTAAATCTGCCCGCGAGCCGTCGAGTCGGAAATCCTGTCACCAGATCGCTGGCGGCTCGAAGCCGAACGCGCCCAATAATGAATGGACGCATGGAAACAGGGACGTCGACGATCAGCCGGCAGACTACCACAGCCGCTGGGAAAATACCTGCAAACAACGATTTACGGCTGCCAGCGCTGTAACCGGGCTGTTATGAGCCGGCTACCGACATTGTTACCGCACATAGCCACCCTAGTGCGCCGCGACAGAAGTCGCAGTCGTCCACACAGGGAGCCCACTGCATGCGAGTCCGGATTTCACGAGGGCCGCCGTCTTCGGCGCGCGCTCTCGGGTTGGTGTTGATGATTCTGGCCGCGTTGGCGGCTCTACCTCGCTTGTCACAGGGCGCGGAGACGGCGCCGAGCACGAGCGCCGATTCGAGCGCTAGCCCCGATTCGGTGCAGCAGCTGCGGCAGGAGCTCGAGCAGGAACAGAAACGAATTCGTGCGTTGGAGCAGCGCCTGGAAGCCGATGAGGCGGCCAGGGCGGCCAGCGCGGCCACTGCGAGCGCCGCGGGCTCGCAAGCCGTAACCCCCAATGCGCTCTACGGCAGCTTCGGCCCAACGGGCTTTACGCTGCAAAATGCCGATGGCTCGGATGTCATTCACTTTCGCGGTAACGCGTCGGTCGATGGGCGCTATTTCAGTGACTCCTATACGCCGCAGAGTGCCGATACCTGGCTCATCCGTCGCCTGCGCCCGACGCTGGAGGGGACGCTCGACGAAAATTTCGATTTCCGCTTCATGCCTGATTTTGGACAGGGCAAAACCATTCTGCAGGACGCATGGGCGGACGTTCGCATCGAGCCATGGCTGGTATTCCAGGCCGGTAAGTTCAAGGCCCCTGTGGGTCTGGAAAGATTGCAGCTCGAGCAATTCGCACGATTTATCGAGGTGTCGCTGCCCTCGGATCTGCTGCCCTACCGCGACCTGGGCGCCAAAGTCGGCGGTGTGATCGATCAGGGCGTCTTTACCTACGATGTCGGTGTCTTTGATGGGACACTCGATGGCGGCAGTACCGACGGCAACAGCGTTCCGGATATGGACTCGACGGGCAGGTTCACCTGGGAGGGACGCATATTCAGCGAGCCATTTCTTAATTCCAACGTGATCTGGCTCGAGCAATTGGGTCTGGGCATCGCCGAGACCTATGTGAACGCTACCGGCGTCGCCACCACCACGACTACGACGAGTCTGCTGGCGAGCTACAAGACTCCGGGCCAACAGTCGATGTTCAGCTATCGCGCCGACACCGCCGCTGGGTACAACAATGCGACGATCGCGCAAGGCATAGAACGACGCGTGGTACCGCAGTTCTATTACTACTATCGCTCGTTGGGTCTGTTGGGCGAGTATGTTGATGAGGATCAGCAGGTGCGGCGCAACCTCAGCGCAACCAGCGCGCGCACCGCCACACTGCATAACACCGGCTGGGAAATACAGGGAGCCTGGTTTGTGACCGGCGAGAATGAAGGCTACGCGAGCGCCACACCCAAGCGAAGCTTCGATTTCGGCCGCGGCGGATCCGGCGCCTGGGAGCTGATCGCGCGCATTCACGAAATTCATTTCGACCAGCAGGCCTTCACAGACGGAACGAGCTCATTTGCGAGCCCGACCAGCTCGCCCGCGGCTGCGCACGCCATCGGCACCGGAGCGAACTGGTATTTGAATCCGAATTACAAACTGCA
>JBEKUL010000150.1:0-6716 GCA_049515055.1 Steroidobacteraceae bacterium
GGCGCACGCCGCCGCCAGCGCGCGAGCGAGCATGCCCACGCCTCGGGCCGCCAGCCAGCGGTCACGACGCTGGCTCCCGGAATGACTCAGGGGTTCTCCCAATGAAACCGAGCGTCCCCGCATGGTTTGCCCGGCGTGAATTCCTGAAGTTATTGGCGGCAAGCCCCTACGTGGTCGCGTGCGGTGGGCTTGCCGGGTACCTGCCGAAGCGCGCCCTCGCACAGATCGCGCAAGGCGTGCCACCGGCAGACACCCTGATCGGCACTGCAGCCGAGGCCGTGGACGTTTTCGATCTCGAGCCGGTAGCACAGCGCAAGGTCCAGGCCGGTCATTGGGCATACATGGTCAGCGGTGTGGATGCGGACGCAACGGTGCGAGCCAATCGCGAGGGATTCGAGCACGTGCAGCTGCGCCCGCGGCGATTGCGGGATGCGAGCCGGATCGACATGCATGTGGATCTGTTTGGAACGCTCTGCAACGGCCCGATCTTTACCTGCCCGACGGGCGGGGAGAAATCGTTCCACGCCGAAGGGGAATTGGCGGTAGCTCGAGCGGCAAAGGCGCGCGGTGCAGTGCAGATCCTATCGACCTCGACATCGACGAGCGTCGAATCGGTGAATGAGGCGCTCGGTCGACCTGCATGGTTTCAGCTCTACGCGCCCGCGTCCTGGGAGATCTGCCAGAAGATCGTGCGGCGCGTTGAGGCGGCAGGATGTTCAGTGCTGGTGCTCACGGTCGACAACAACGTGGGACGCAAAAGTGACACCTATCTGCACATGCGACCGAAGGACCTGCGTCAGTGCGCCGGCTGCCATACGGGGTCAGAAGCTCCGGGCACAGCCGTCAGGGAGCGGCCGATGTACGACGGCATCGATATGACGGGCGTAAGCACTCAGAACGCGGCATTGGACTGGGTTTTCCTCGATCGACTGCGCAACAGCTGGAAGGGCAAACTGGTCATAAAGGGTCTGGACACGGGTGAGGATGCACGCCTGTGCCTGCAGCATGGCGTCGATGGAATACTGGTTTCGAATCACGGCGGTCGCTCGACGGACAGCGGGCGCGCAACCATCGAGGCGCTGCCGGAGGTCGTGGCCGCCGTGGGCGGTCGCATCCCAATACTCATCGATGGCGGCTTCAGGCGCGGCGTGGATGTGTTCAAGGCGCTGGCGCTGGGCGCCAAAGCGGTAGGGATCGGCCGCCCAATGCTTTGGGGCCTGGGCGCATTCGGGCAGTCCGGCGTCGAGCGCGTGCTGGAGATCATGCAAGGCGAGCTCGAGCTCGTGATGGGCAATTGCGGCACGCAGAGCCTGGCGCAGATCAACCGAGCCTATGTGGCGACGCCCGATTGGAAAAGCTAGCGCGGCATGCCGCTCCCGAAACTCAGCGGTTGACCAATAAGGGCCGATAGCGCTGGCACGAGCAGGCCGAGCTGATCATACAGTGCGTCAACATGGCCGCCGAAGCCATCCGTGTTCGCACCACCGAGAACCAGAAGACGTTTCGGCTCATTCGCCGCGGCAAACAATCGCTGTGCATGATGGAATGGCACTACGGTGTCAGCGAGGCTATGTGCGATCAGCACCGGTACGTGCACCTGACCAATCAGCTGGATCGACGCAAAGTCAATGCCCACGATCCATTTGACGGGAAGATGCGGATACGTGTCCTGGGCCTCATCGGGAATCGACGTGAAAGCACCGAAGAGCACGAGCGCGGCGACCTGATGCCTGCTCGCCAGGACAACGGCCGGTCCTGAGCCGAGCGAATGCCCCCAAACGATGATGTGTGAGGACGAGATGCCGCGGTCGATCAGTTGATCAAAAGCCGCCTCGGCATCCTGGTTCATATGCGCCTCCGAGGCATTCCCGGGGCTCATACCGAAGCCGCGATAGTCAAAGCTCAAGACATTGAAGCCGGACTGCCTGAGACTCTCGCAGTGTCTGAGCTGCTCGGACGAGAACGCGGAGACGGCATTGCCGTGCAAATGCAGGATCCAGAACCCTGAGTCGTTGGCGGCGTTGGAGCGCAGGATCACGCCGGCCAGCCCGGAGCCGTCAGCGCTGGGGATAACGATGCGCTCGGCACCCGCCGGCAACTGATCGGTCGTGTGCGCGTGACTCAGGGCGACACGGAACACGAGCTCACTTTCATGCAATTTGAGGTAGAGCAGAGTGCTGCCCAGGGCAAGCAGGGCGACGGCAACCGCGCCGATAAGGCAGAGCAGCCAACCGGACCATCGGTGCGGCTGCGGCGCTGAGTTGTCCGATGCGCTGGTCACGCGATCATGGATTTCGTGATCGGCACGAGCTTGCGGGCATCGAGATAATCGCAGAGCCCGCGCAGCCGGACTTGCTCAGCGGCCAGTGCCACATAGCCGTCCGGGCGAACCAGATACAGCGCATTGCGCTGCAGGCCACAATGGCGCATCTGCGCTTGCCATGCGAACACATGCAACGGCAACTGTCGCGCCTCGCATAGAGTCTGCAGCGCGCGTGAGGGCTCACCGTAGACGTGTAGCTGCCAGTCCAGCGAAGTCAGCGGCCCGAAATTATCTGTCCCGTTCATCTGCACCCATGGCAGGCGGTCGCCACCATGAACTGCGCCGGCCCGGCCCTCGCTCAAGCTACTTGGACGATAGTTCAGCGCGATCTGCGAGACGGTACCAAACACGAAACCTCGGAGGACCGCAAATCTTGGGGCCAGACTCAGCAGGCGCGGCAGTAGACGAAGGCGCATGAACTGGGCTATCGCGCCCGAGCTCGTCACGGCTGTGAAGACCCGATCGGTGGTCGCGACCAGGCGGCGCGCGAATGCAATGCGCTCGGCCTCATAGCTATCCAGCAGCGGTGCGCTTGCGCGCCCCTGCAAGACCGCCGCGAGCTTCCAGGCGAGATTGATCGCATCCCCGATGCCCGTGTTCATGCCCTGACCGCCCACTGGGCTATGCACATGTGCTGCATCACCCAGCAGGAAAACGCGGCCCGAGCGAAAGCGCTCGGCGACCCGATGATGCACGCGGTAGGTGGAAAACCAGTTGACGCGCTGGACATGAATGCCCATCCAGCCGATCACGCGCTCGCTCACGTCATCCCATGAGAGATTCTCCTTTGGGCGCGGCTCCGTATCGCGCACGGTGCCGACCAGGCGCGCATGAGCGTCGGCTTGCAGTGGGAAGACGGCGAGAAAGTCGGCTCGGTCCAGGGCGACGTGCACCTCTGCATTCATGGCAGCTCCGCTGGCCTGCACGTCTGCAACGTAGAAAAGATGCGCGTAGGTCCCCCCAGCGAAGCCCAACTGCAGCTTCTCGCGCACGATCGAATGGGCGCCGTCGCAGCCGGCGAGATAGCGTGCGTGGCAGTCTTCAGTGCTGCCATCGGGCCGCTTCAGTCGCGCACGTGTCTGCTCGCCCGCCTCTTCCAGCTCCATGAGCGCCGTGCCACGTTCGACTTCGACGCCCAGCGCGGCCAGCTTCGCGATCAAGAGCCGCTCGTGCTCGTCCTGGGGAAAAATCAGCGCGTAAGGGAATGGACTGACGCTCGCGCCCAGGTCGCCGAAAGCCAAGTGCGCGCTCTTCCTGCCTGCAACCCATAGATTCACGGCCACGGCCTTGCGGCCGCGTTCGACGAGGGACTCTGCCAGATCAAGCTGCCTGTATAACTCCAGCGTGCGGGCCTGCACGGCAAGCGCACGTGAAGTGCCTCCCGGCTGTGCCGTGCGATCGATGATCCTCACGCGTACGCCCAGATGCGTGAGCCAGAGCGCCAGCACCAGACCCGTCGGACCAGCCCCGATGATCAGGACGTCGGTAACGCGCTCTGTGGGGTTCACTCTTAGCCCGATAGCCGGTTCTGATAAACCGCAAGATGCGTATACGCGGCTGCGAGCAACGGCGTAGCAATACCGGCCTTGCTGCCACGCGCCAGCAGATCGCCTACGATCTGGTCCGCTTCGATCTTGCTGCCACGCTGCAAGTCGCGATACATCGATGCGGTGAACGTCGATCCTTTCGCGGTGAGCGTCGCCGTTGCGTCACGCAGAAAATCCTCGGTTGGTGCAACACCCGACGCCCGTGCGATCGAGGTCGCCTCATCGAGCAGGCGCAGCACAAAATCCAATCCACCTTGCGCTGCCCTGATCTCCCCTACATTGGCTCGCATCAGGCATGTCGCGCTGCCCAGCGTGCTGAGCAGCAGCCATTTCTCCCACATATCCCGTGTGAT
This sequence comes from Steroidobacteraceae bacterium, assembly GCA_049515055.1. Classification (GTDB taxonomy): domain Bacteria; phylum Pseudomonadota; class Gammaproteobacteria; order Steroidobacterales; family Steroidobacteraceae; genus FEN-1191. The sequence continues at coordinate 4,224 of JBEKUL010000150.1, forward strand.
GGTGCTGGACAGTCTGACGTCGAAACCGGCGCCCTGCATGAACGCGTCCAGCTGGCGCACGCGCGGTGAAATCACCCCGTCAGTCTCCCCGTAGTCGATGCTCTGGAGCTTGCTGAGCTGCACGATGCGGCCTTGCTCATCAATGGCGGTCGATACTCTGCACACGCCGCCGATGACGGGTTTGCGGCCAAAGCGTGCATGCAGCGCGTCCATGTGCTTCATGCCGTTGAGGGCGGGCAATATCATCGTGCCCGGCCCCACTGCTGGTGCCAGATCATCGAGTGCGGCATCAAGAGAGAACGCTTTTACCGTCAACAGGATCAGATTGAAGGGCTCGATGGCGCTGGCTGATGTGATGAGCTGCGGTTTGAGGGTGAAATCACCGTGTGGGCTCAGGATTTGTAAGCCGTTGGCCTGCAGTTGCTCAGCGCGCGCCGGTCGGACCAGAAACGTGACATCGCGGCCAGCCCGTGCAAGTCGACCGCCAAAATAGCCGCCGGTCGATCCGGCGCCCACGACGAGCATGCGCATCGCTCTCTCCGGTCAGGGGCCTGGATATGGCTAGGCGCGGCAAGCCCCCGCTGAGTGGGGCGCCGCTCAGCCGCTGGCGTCAGTCTGCCTGCCTCGTCAATGCGACGAAGGCGGCGTCGGTGCTGCGGGAGGCGTTGAATTCGGAGCGGCTGCAGCCTCTGCTGGGGGCCCCGGGGGTCCAAAGAATCGCGGTCCGGGTCCATGCCAGGGCCCGTGCATGCGGCCATGCATCTGGTTCATGCCGAACATCGGGCCATGATGGCGATGATGGGAAGCGGCGAAAATCGCCCCGAGAATCACCAATCCAGCCAGTGTAAAGGCCCAAAAGCTCAAATACTTTCCGAACCTCTGAAAACCGCCATCCGAGCGGGCGGCAAGAAAGAAAACGAAGTACCCCAAAACGGTCAGCGCCGTCGCCGGAATCAGTGCCAGGAAGTAAATCATTGTTATCTCCTCAATGCTCTAAAGCGACTTCAGTAACGGCGAGCCAAGCGTTATTTGGCCTCAGCCAACCCCTTCATGGCCACGAGGGCCTCCGCAAATCGTGTCGCTCGACGGTCGCGGTCTGCAGCCTTTGCTTCAGGCGTATTCAACGGGGCTTGATCGTAGAACAAGGTATAGATGATTTTCGAGCGAGCCGGTCCCTCCGATTGAACATCGAGGGTGCCGTGGTACAGGATCGTCGAAGTTGGCTGCGCATAGGTGTAGGAATGCAGCGTTTTGGCAACCATCACCTCGTCGGTGTGCTCGTTGATGACGCGTACGGTACCCAGTTCGCCTGAGCCTGAAGAGTAGACGCAAGTGACCTTCAGCCAGACGGCAATATCGCAATAGCCGCCAATCTTCTTCCAGACTACATCTGCGGGCCGGTCAACGGCGATGTCCTGAACGATGGACGTATATTCGGCGGCCACTGCCGTCCCGAAGCACAACAAGCTGCCCAGTGCAGTCAAAGTCACCAGGCCATGGAATGCGCGCTTGTTCATTGTTTGTTTCTCCAAGTCAGGGCGGCCGGCGCAATGCGGGCGAATGAATTTAGCACAACACATATCCTGCTATCCGGCGGGGCCGTTCGCGCGGCTCGATGGCGCGCGAGCCCTATCGGGTGGCTGGCACTCAGATTAATAAAAGTTAATATATGGATCGTCGGTCCTGGACGGTTATTGCAAACGGAATCGGGCCGAATGGGGGCGACACCTCAGGACGCGTCTGCTGGGGTGCTTAGGCAAAGCGGCACCGTTGAGCGCGCTTCGGCGCGCGCGTTGCCGCCGCTTTTAGTACAATCGCGCGGGGTAAGACGCCGTGTCAGTGTGTCTTGTGTGATCTGGCGGTTCTCGCACGACCTGGGGTACACGCGGCGACATACAGGAGAGCTCCGCAATGGCTATATCGATCGGTGTCAACGGCAAGAGCCTTGAAGTCGATGCGGATCCGTCGACTCCGCTACTGTGGGTATTGCGCGATCATCTGGGACTCACAGGCACGAAATTTGGCTGTGGCATAGCCCAATGCGGCGCATGCACCGTATACGTTGACGGCAAAGTGACGCGCTCATGCCAGTACCCGCTCTCGGCTGCGGCCGGCCATCAGATCACGACGATCGAGGGCCTGAGTCCCGACTCCAGCCATCCGCTGCAGAAACTCTGGGTCGAAATGAACGTACCGCAATGCGGGTACTGCCAGTCCGGCATGATTTTGGCCGCGGCGGCATTGCTCAAGCAGATTCCGAACCCGAGCGATGATCAGATCGACCAATACGTGAGCAATATCTGCCGCTGCGGGACCTATCCAAAGGTTCGCGAGGCCATTCACAAGGCTGCGCAGGCCAGTGCTCCTAGGAGTGCGAACACATGAGTGACCTGGAAGGGCTCGATCGCAGACAGTTCGTCGTCTCCAGCCTCGCCGCTGGGGGCATGATGGTGCTGGGTTTGCGCAATGCCGCGCAAGGCGCGGAAGCGCAGC
>JBEKUL010000151.1:0-6610 GCA_049515055.1 Steroidobacteraceae bacterium
TTTATGACGGCGTGCCGCGCGACGCCTACTTCGCCATCGTTGATGAAGCCCACAAGCTCGGAATCTCGTTCGTGGGGCATGTGCCCGATGCGATCAAAGTGGAGGAGGCGTCTGACGCGGGTCAGAAGAGCATCGAGCATCTGACTGGCGTGGCCGTTGGCGCTTCTTCTGAGGAAGAGGCGTTGTTCGCCATGAAGTGGACTCAGACGGGCGATTTTCTCCGGAGGGATCTGCGTGCAGACGCGACCTATGACGAGTCCAAGGCCGCGGTGCTGTTCGCTCGATTCATCAAGAATGGCACATGGCAATGCCCGACCCTGGTCGTGAATCGATCCTATGAACATTTCGACGATGGCATTTTCATGCACAAGGAGTGGTTGAAATACATTCCGAGCGATACGCGCGATCTTTGGAAGAAGATGGGCGATGACACCGGCAAGCAAAGGAACGCTCAGTATTGGTCTGACGCTCACCGCCAGTTTCCGGAGGAACTCAAGCTGGTCGGGCGCATGTACCGGGCTGGTGTCGCCATCCTGGCGGGCACCGATACTTACAATCCATACGTATTTCCAGGCTTTAGCCTCCACGAAGAACTTTCGCTGCTGGTGGAGGCGGGCTTGCCGCCCATGGCGGCACTGCAAGCCGCGACGATTGGCCCGGCACGCTTCATGGGACAGGCAGACCGTCGGGGAACAATCGAGGTGGGCAAGGTTGCCGACCTTGTGCTGCTCGACCGAAATCCTCTCGCCGACATTCACAACAGCACGTCCATCCGCGCGGTCATCTTGGGCGGCAAGTTGATGCCTCGTGCCTCGCTCGATGCGATGCTCGCGGAGGCGGAGGCGACCGCAGCCAAGCCACCCTCGAACTCACCGGGATCGACAACCAACTGACTGAGTGACGTAGGCTTCGTTTGATCTCAGTAACCTGAACTAGACGTAAGAACGCTCTGTGTTTTTTATCTCAGCCGCACATTATAGGTCACTCATAGTTGATGAAACGTCGCCGTAGCGGCCATCGCCGCACAACGTCTCTCCCACGGACGGTTTGTCGGCAAACAGGAACTTATATAGATCCTGCGCAAGAATGGTAGTGCGAAAACCATTTCACCCCAGCTATTTCTGCCAGGAATAATCGGTCGTTCGATTGGTTCGTAATCGGCGAGAAGAAAACCGGAGAGAAGCCCGGCGGAGAGCCCGCCTCTGCAGAATGCTATTGTACGAAATTAAAATGTGACCGCAAGCGACTGATAATAAACGAGATATTGGTGGAGGCGGCGGGAGTCGAACTATTCGGCGTGTTGATAACACGCAACTTATTGATTCTCGGAACTGCTACAACGGCTAAAAAGGCCCCATTGTCCGATCCATTGTACGTTTATTGTACGAAAATGCTTCTCGCTTTGGAGTCCCACGGGCACACATTGCCACCTCGGTATCCCCTAGGTTCGTCGTGATGGATCGAGAAAAATGCGCCCAGCTTCCTGGGCTAAGTGACGTGTCCTCGTGACATCGATCTCAGAGGGGGCATCTTCTCAATTTGAGGTCTCGTTTTTCAGGAGCTTTTGGCGGTATGCCTCATAGTCCCGGTAAAGTACGACCGTCGGTGGGCCGCCCGGCTGCACTTTTGTGTTCGGAGAGTTGAAGATACCCGGATACTGGTAGCACAGGATTTTTTCGAAGTTGGGGAAGCGTTGGAGATCCTGAAGCAAACCGGCGATTGGACGTGGAACGAGTGCAACGTCCTCGAACAAGAAAGCCTCCATGTCCATCCACAGATGGGATCCGGCTTTGTCGCACATCCCCTGCCAGATTGCTGCCGCTTGTTCGCCAGCGATATCGCCTTCTGGCATGCGATGAAAAGCGAAGGGACACACGATATCGAGATGCTCGAGGACGAGCGGCCAGACCTCCTGGGACAGCATCATGCCGTGGGCGTCGGGTGCGAGCATGATTGGTTTTTCCGGAGCGAGGTGACGGGTGAAACTCTGGAACTCGCGGAAAAAGGCGATCACCTCCTTGCGGTAGCGATCCTTGGCCGAATCGCCTTCGTCGGGGATCAGACTGCCATATGCTTCCTCGGAAACGTACCATCCGTAGAAAGAAGGATGGTGGCCGTAACGATGCCAGAGCTCTTCCGCAACTTTTTTGTGCCACTCCAGGGAAGGCGCGCTGAAATCGAACCACGCATACATGCCAACGCCGATAAAAACGTTCATCTGCAACCGGTCCGCGTCCGACAAGATCGCTTCGATGGCATTACGTGATGTCACGTTGGCGCGTCCCGGGTAAAGATCAGATGGATAGTAGGCCAGTCCTTTGTAGCCGACAGTAGCGATGCTGTTTCGCCCGTAGTATTCCTCATTGCGAAAACTCTCCTGAATGACGACGGTGTTCATGCCAATGTCGTGCATGGCGTGAATCTGTTGGCGCCAGTCGGCGTCGGTCAGTTTGCGGATTGTGGAATTCCAGTGGCGGCCCTCTTCGTCGCTCCAGTGAGCGATGCCGACCCATGCGCCATCGATCATCCGAGTGGAGCGGATATTAGACGGCAGGACTTCGAGGTCACGGGTCGCACGGATTTTTCCACTTGGGCTTGCCGCTACCAGGAGGATGCGGTGCTTACCAGCCCAGGATTCGGTTGAATGGCGGCAATAGATGCCCGCGTTGCCCTGAGCGGCAATTGTCACATTTTCCTTCTGCAACAGCGTAGATGGCGATTCGCGATCCAAGTAGAGGGATAGTACATATTGGCGTTCCGAGTTGGAGTTGTTTTCGGCGGCTCCGCGAATGTCGAGGACGATCTTATCGGTAACCGGGGACGGAGGAATGAGCTCCAACCGGGTGACGGGCCGCTGCGCCCGCGCTGCTACCGTCGAGAATACAACCAGCAGGAATAATAACCACCGGCTTCTCTTATTCATTGCGACTCCCTCCTGTGCGAAATCGAATTACGGGTCCAGCCTTGTTGTTTTCCGCGAGAGCAGCGGTCAATTGCAGATCGATCGGCCCCCACCGTCACGCTTCAAGGATCAAGCTGGCTGCGCCCTGTACCCCTGAAAAACGTCCGGAGGCCGCCGCCTTTACACACGGTTTTCTCTTTGAACCGAAATGTAGAAGTTCGGTGACTCGCTCTTCCAGCGCGGTTGCAAATTGTGGCTGACCCTCTACAAGTCCGCCGGAGACGAATACTGCCTCGGGATCAAAGAGGTTAAAGATGTTTGCAACGCCTTCGGCGAGGTAGCCGACGATGGCTCGGTAGGCGGCCACGGCAGTCGGGCAACCCCTGGCGGAAAGTTTATTGATCTCTAACGCGAGACTCGCGTCGTCCGCCGGTCGGCTATCGGGGAAAGAACCACCTCGCTCCGCATACTCGCGTATCAGAGCTGCGGTGGAGACGTAGGCTTCCAAGCATCCATTGCGGCCGCAGTTACAGGGACGTCCGCCTTCGCGGATGACGTGATGGCCGATGGACCCTGCAAAGCCGTGTTGGCCGGTAAGCAATTTCCTGTTGCACACGACTCCGCCGCCAATTCCGGTACCGACCGTAATGGCGACAAAATCCGTCAAGCTTCGCCCGAGGCCATAATGAAGTTCCGCGAGAACAGCGGCATGTGCGTCGTTCACAAGGCGGGTCGGCAGATGAAGACGTTCCTCGACGAATTGGCGTAATTGAAAGCCTGCCCAACCGGGGAGATTGTCGGTTGCCGCAAAGACAGAACCATCTCGGGCGTTCATCGCACCAGCGCTGGCAACGCCGAGGCCAATGGGATGAATTCCCCTGCCATGCGCCGCGGACAACACTTGTTCCAGAGCTTGGCAGAGACTGCTCGCGATCACGTCGCGCCCTCCGCTCGCTTCGGTGCGAACCTGCGTCGTCAGTGTGACTTCCCCAGCGGGATTGACCAGTGCGGCCTTGATGCTCGTTCCGCCAATGTCCGCTCCAATCGCGGTGGCGCCGGCAGTCTGGTTGCGTATCGCGCTTATAAACTTCGCGGTGATCGCGCCCGGACGCGTGATAGCCGAGCCGACGATCACGCACCAGGCCCCGATGGAAAGTGCGCGCCGGGCTTCTTCCGGTGATGAGATGTGGCCCTCGGCGACGACTGGAACGTGAATCTGCTTGACCATGTCGGCCAACAAATGCCAGCTAAAGGATGCGATCTCGCGCGTTTGCTCGGTGTATCCGCTCAGTGTTGTGCCGACCATGTCGGCCCCAGCATTCATAGCCATCACCGCCTCTTCCAGAGTGGAAACGTCGGCCATGACGGGTAGCCTTAATTCGCAATGGATCCGCTCGATCAGCGGTTGCCAGGGCTCTCCATCGGGCCAATCACGGCCGGTGCAGTCGAGAGCAATAATGGAAGCCCCGGCGCTGGCAAGCGCGGCCGCAGATCCGAAGTCAGGTGTAATGCGAATGTCCTTTCCGTGATAGCGCTTCTGGATCCCGATGACCGGCAGTCTGAGATCTTGCCGGATTGCGGTGATGTGCTCTGGGCTGTTGATACGCAGGCCTGCTGCTCCCGCTCCGGCTACGGACCGGGCAATGCGACGAATAGTCCCGGTATCTTCGAGGGGATCGCCGGGCGCGGCCTGGCATGAAACCACAAGTCCCGATCGCAACGTCTCTAGAGTTCCGAACATAGAAAGCGTTCCTTGCCACTTGGGACAGGAGACCGTCATAAAGAGCAACTGTTGTCTACTTGTATATACTATAATGTTTTCGAGTGCAACCATCAAGGCCATCCTCCGAATGGCGGCGCCCGATTCGCGAGCCGCGGGGCCGAAGTGCGGTGTTGCCAAGCCCGCGTGGGCGGAACGGACGATAGAGAATGGAAAACACACTGCTGGTTGGATCGTTGCTGGCGATTTTGTCGGGGCTGATGAATGGCAGCTTCACGCTTCCCATGCGGTTTTTAGGACGCTGGGAATGGGAAAACGTCTGGAGTCTCTTTATCATGTGCGCTTGCCTGGCGCTGCCGGCCGCGATTGTTACGGCGATTGCTCCGGAAAGTTGGACCGTGCTGGCGCACGCACCTGCACACGCTGTGGGGGTCGCAGTATCCGCAGGATTTGCCTGGGGCTTTGGGGCGATCATGTTTGGGCAAAGTGTCAGTGCCATTGGGATCTCGCTGGCCAACACACTGGTGCTCGCGATCAGTTCGGCTTTGGGTTCGCTGCTTCCGATGCTCCTGCTGTCGCCACAAAGAATGTTTTCCGCAACAGGCAAGATGATTGCCGCGGGGGTGGCCATTGAGCTGGTGGGAATGGTTCTTTGCGGGCTGGCCGGGCGGCAGCGCGAGAAAACAGCGGGTGTCAGGGCAGAGCGTGGCGATCTGGTGGGTCGCGCTCGACCTCTCGGCCTGGCGCTTTTGCTTGCGACCGGAGCGGGGGTGCTGTCGGCGGTTTTCAATATCGGCTTTGCTCTGGCGCAGCCCATAGCGCAATTCGGGCGTGCTTCCGGGCTGAGCGAATTCTCCAGCACGAATTTGATCTGGGGGCTCATGCTGGGCGCGGGTTCTTTGGCCAATCTCGGATTCTGCGGGTTCTTGCTCTTCAAGAATCACAGCTTCTCAAAATTTAGCCAGCCGGGCGGAATCCGATTGTATGGACTCTCTGGGTTGATGGCCCTGCTGTGGGGAGGAAGCATTTTTGTTTATGGCGCGGCTGCCCCGCGGCTGGGCGCACTCGGCACATCGATCGGGTGGCCGCTGAGCCTGGCGACCGGACTTCTGCTAGCCAATGCGATTGGAATCGGGCTGGGGGAATGGCGGCGAGCTCCCGCCCATGCGAGGAGCCTGATGTATTCGGGTATTGTAGTGTTGCTGGTCGCCATCATTGTGCTGAGCAGAGCGAGTTACTGAAGAAAAACAAGGGGGCGCTGTATGCAGAAAATAAGACACGCGGAAAAGGGAAGGAAGGGTCCTTTCGTTCCTTCGGCCGAATCGGAGCGCGCCGACCGCAGCTGGGAGTTTGCGCCGCTCGACAAGAGCAGCTTCACCCCCATGTATTTTCAGATTCAAACGCAGTTGTTGAAGATGATTCAGGGTGGCCAGCTGCACGCGGGGGATCCATTGCCCGGCGAGGAAGAACTCAGTCGCGCGTGCGGAGTAAGCCGGATGACGGCGCGGCATGCTTTGCAGTCTCTCAAGAGCCAGGGTTTCGCGTCGCGCCACAAAGGGCAAGGCACATTTGTCAGTCAGCCGAAAGTGGAAAAGGATATTACGCATCTTTGTGGATTCACAGCTGAGATGCGGGCGCTGGGCTTGCAGCCCACGTCGCGCATTTTGAGTGCCGAGACGACCCTCGCCTCGGCTGAGGTGGCTTTGCGCCTACGCGTGGAAGTAGGATCGCCGATGTTCAACCTGAGGCGGTTGCGGCTGGCCGACGGCCTGCCAGTGGCAGTTGAGCAAGTCTGGCTTTCCCGCGAGCAATTCTCGGGGCTCGACCAGATCGATTTCGCCTCCTCCTCTCTCTACCAAACCTTACGCGAGCGCTATGGGATTCGCGTGAGTCGCGCGGACGAGATTCTGGAGGCCCGCGCTGCGAGCCGGGACGAAGCGGAGTTGCTGGAGATTCCGCGCCGGTCGAGCGTACTGGTGATGTCGCGG
>JBEKUL010000152.1:0-6451 GCA_049515055.1 Steroidobacteraceae bacterium
GCAGCACGTGTGGGCTCACATCTGCGGCTCAGATCTCGTGCGCGGCGCCGATGGCACGGTCTACGTGCTCGAGGACAATCTGCGCGTGCCCTCAGGCGTCTCGTACATGCTGGAGAACCGACAGGTGGTCAAGCGGGTATTTCCCGAGGCATTCGAGGGCGCGGGCATACTGCCGGTCGACGATTATCCCTCGCAGCTGTTCGACATGCTGTGCGCGCTGGCTCCGGCATACGTGCAGCAGCCGGAAGTCGTCGTGCTGACTCCAGGCATATACAACTCGGCCTACTTTGAGCATGCGTATCTGGCGCAGCAGATGGGCTGCGAGCTGGTCGAAGGCAGGGACCTGGTGGTTGGCGATGACGACATGGTGCAGATGCGCACGATTGACGGCTGGCAGCCCGTGCACGTGATCTACCGGCGCATCGACGATCTGTTTCTCGACCCCGAGGTGTTTCGAGGTGACTCGGAGCTCGGCGTGCCCGGGCTCATGCGCGCCTGGCGAGCGGGCAAAGTCGCGCTGGCAAATGCCCCCGGAGCCGGCGTGGCCGATGACAAGCTGGTCTACACGTTTGTGCCCGCCATGATTCGCTACTACCTCGACCAGGATGCGATCCTGCCGAACGTGCCTTCGTACCTGTGTTGCGAGCCGCTGCAGTGCGAGTACGTGCTCGCCAATCTTGCCACGCTGGTTGTCAAGCCGGCCAACGAGTCGGGTGGTTACGGCATGCTGATGGGACCGATGTCGAGCGAGTCCGAGCGCCGGGGCTTCGCCGAGCTTGTACGGCAGAACCCGCGCAACTACATCGCTCAGCCCGTGATCAGTCTGTCCACGACGCCGACTCTGGTCGAGGGCGGCATTGAGCCGCGGCACCTGGATCTGCGCCCGTTCATACTTTCGGGCCGCCAGGTACAGGTCACCACGGGCGGGCTCACACGCGTGGCCATGCGCGCGGGCTCATTGGTGGTCAACTCCTCCCAGGGCGGCGGCAGTAAGGACACCTGGATCGTCGACACCTCGGTGGATAATGCTCTCGCGCGTCGCTGACAACCTGTACTGGATGGCGCGCTATCTCGAGCGCACCGAGAATCTCGCGCGCCTGGTCGACGTGAGCGCCAGTCTGATGCTCGACTTGCCGCAGAGCCTGAGTCCGGGCTGGCAGCCGTTGGTCTCGATCACCGCCAATGAGGAAATCTACGCGGAACGGGCGCACGACTACAGTGAGAAGTCGGTGGTGCACTTCACGGTCGCGGACGAGAAGAATCCGGGCTCGATGGTGAGTTCGATCGCGCGCGCGCGCGAAATAGCCCGCACGGTGCGCGACATCCTGCCGCGCGAGGTGTGGGAGCAGATCAACGAGCTGTACCTGTTCGTGCGCGAGCGCGCGGCCGAGGCGTCGGCCAAGCGCACGCGCTACGGCTTCCTCGGTCGGGTCACGGCTGGCACACAGACCCTCACGGGCATGTTCGAAGGCATCGTCAACGAAGGCGATGCGCAGTCCTTTTTGACGCTCGGGCGCAATATCGAGCGCGCCGACATGACCAGCCGAATCGTCGATGCGCGCGCCGCCGCCATGCTGGTTGCGGCGAACGCGGAGGACTTGCGCCCGTTCGAGACCGTGTTGTGGATGAACGTGCTGCGCTCGCTGTCCGGATATCAGATGTACCGCCTGAAGACGCGCGAGCGCGTCTACGGGACCGGGGTGGTGCGCTTCCTGCTCGCCGAGGAGCACTTTCCGCGCGCCTGCGTGTGCTGTCTGCGCCGCGCCGAGGAGGTCCTGCACCGTCTGCCCAACAGCGAGCCGCTGGTGCGCCGGGTAGGGCGCATGCGCCGCGCGATTCACCACATTCGCTTCGAGACTCTGGGGCAGCGCGAATTGCACGAATTCATCGATCGACTGCAACGCTCGCTCGCGCGCACCAACGATGAGCTGGCGCGCATCTACTTCGTCGGCCACAGCGCGCCGGTGTCCGCCACCGGCCCAATACTTGCCTACCAGAATCAGAATAAGCACATAACGGTTTGAAGGCTTTAGAATCGCAGCCGATTTTCGCGAAGGCCGAGGCGCAGTGCATGTCCCACTTATCGCAGCTGCAGCGGCTGGAGGCCGAAAGCATACATATCCTGCGCGAAGTGGTGGCCGAAACCGAACGGCCGGTGTTGCTCTATTCGATCGGCAAGGACAGCTCGGTACTGCTGCATCTTGCCCTCAAGGCTTTCCATCCCGCGCGCTTGCCCTTCCCGCTGCTGCACATCGACACCACCTGGAAGTTTCGCGAGATGATCGCCTTTCGCGACCAGACGGTGCGGCGCCTCGGGCTCGAGCTGATCGTTCACACCAACACCGACGGGCTCGCCATGGGCATCAATCCTTTCGAGCACGGCGCGACGGTGTATACGGATGTACTGAAGACCCAGGCCCTGCGTCAGGCGCTCGAGCGCTACCGCTTTGATGCCGCCTTCGGCGGTGCGCGGCGCGACGAGGAAAAGTCGCGGGCCAAGGAGCGTGTGGTCTCGCTGCGCTCGGCAGAGCAGCGCTGGGACCCCAAGCGGCAGCGCCCGGAGCTCTGGCGTGTGTACAACACGCGCATGTCGCTCGGCGAGAGCCTGCGAGTGTTCCCGCTGTCCAACTGGACCGAGCTGGATATCTGGCAATACATTCAGCAGGAAGGCATAGCGATCGTGCCGCTGTATTTCGCCCGGCCGCGGCCCGTGGTTGAGCGCGATGGCGGGCTGATCATGGTCGATGACGAGCGCTTGCCGTTGCGTCCCGGCGAGCAGCCGCAATTGCGCAAAGTTCGCTTCCGCACGCTCGGCTGCTACCCGCTGACCGGCGCGGTGCCAAGCGATGCCGAGACGCTGCCCGCAATCATCGAGGAGATGCTCGCCGCGCGCACCTCCGAGCGTCATGGCCGCATGATCGATCTGGAGGGCCTCGGCTCGATGGAGAGCAAGAAGCGGGAAGGCTACTTTTGATGCTTGGCGAATCGACTCGGGCCAGCGGCCATGTTGAGAGCTCGCCCGAACAGCGCTCGAGCGTCGAGCTGCTGCGCTTCATCACTTGCGGCAGTGTTGATGACGGCAAGAGCACGCTGATCGGCCGGCTGCTATACGAGTCGCGGATGTTGTCCGAGGATCAGATCGCCCGCCTGCAGGTCGATTCCAGGCGCAGCGGCAGCCAGGGCGATGAGCTCGACTTCTCCCTGCTGGTCGATGGGCTCGCGGCCGAGCGCGAGCAGGGCATCACCATCGATGTGGCCTATCGTTTCTTCGCCACGGCACATCGCAAGTACATCGTGGCCGACACGCCCGGGCACGAGCAGTACACGCGCAACATGGTGACCGGCGCATCCACCGCTGAGCTGGCGATCATCCTGATTGACGCGCGCAAGGGCGTGCTGATGCAGACCCGACGCCACAGCTATCTGGTCTCGTTGCTCGGGATCCGGCGCATCGTGCTGGCGATCAACAAGATGGACCTCGTGGATTATTCCGAGCAGACCTACCGCGCGATTGAGCAAGCCTACGGCGAGTTCGCGGCACAAATCGGACTGACCGACATCGTCGCGATTCCGGTCTCGGCCTTACGCGGCGACAACATCATTGAACCCTCGAGGGCCATGCCCTGGTACCGCGGTCCGACGCTGATTAGTCACCTCGAGAGTGTACCGGTCGAGGCAGTGCGCAGCGGCCAGCCGTTTCGCATGCCGGTGCAATGGGTCAACCGGGCGGGCCCGGATTTTCGCGGCTACGCGGGCCTCATCGTCGGCGGCAGCGTGCGCGTCGGCGACGCGATATGCGTGCTGCCGTCGGGACAGGCCAGCCGCGTTGCAGGCATCCTCACACCGCACGGGGAGCAGCCGCAGGCTGTCGCCGGGCAGTCGGTCACGCTGAGCTTTGAGGACCAGATCGACATCAGCCGCGGCGACCTGCTGGCCGCGGTCGACGCGCCTGCCACGGTGGCCGATAAGTTCGAGGCGACCATCGTCTGGATGAGCAGCGAGCCGATGCTGACCAGGCGGCCGTACCTGCTCAAATCCGGCGCTCGCACCGTGACAGCACAGATCGTGCGCCTCGAGCACAAGATCAACGTGAACACACTCGAGTGGCATCCGGCCACCCAGCTCGAACTCAATGAAATCGCACTGGCGGCGCTGCAGCTGGATCAACCGATGGCCTTCGACCCCTATGCCGACAATCGCGATACGGGCGGCTTCATCCTGATCGATCGGCTCAGCAACAACACGGTGGGCGCGGGCATGCTGCATGCGGCCGTACAGATCGGGGCGAACCTGCAGTGGCAGACGCTCGATGTGAACCGGGAGCGCCGGGCGGTGCTGAAGCAGCAGCGCGCCTGCGTGCTGTGGCTGACCGGACTGTCTGGCGCCGGCAAGTCATCGATCGCGAATCTGGTGGAGCGCAAACTGGTCGCAATGGGCCGGCACACCTATCTGCTGGACGGCGACAACGTGCGCCACGGCCTCAACGGCGACCTGGGCTTCGAAGAGGCCGACCGCCATGAGAACGTGCGACGCGTGCTCGAGGTCGCGCGCCTGATGTACGACGCGGGACTGATCGTGCTCGTATGTCTGATCTCCCCGTATCGGGCCGAGCGCAATCGCGCGCGTGCGCTGCTGGCTCCCGGTGAGTTTGTCGAGATCTTTGTCGACACCTCGGTGGCCGAAGCCGAGAAGCGCGACCCGAAGGGGCTCTATCGCAAGGCGCGCGCCGGCGAACTGCGGCATTTCACGGGCATCGACTCCCCCTACGAGCCCCCGGAGAACCCGGAAATACATATCGAAACAGCGCGCACCACGGCCGATGAGGCGGCCGAGCAGATCATTGCGCACCTGCGCCGCGCCGGCATGATCGATCGGATACCTGAGTTCTGAGCCTCAGCGCTGCGCTATGGTGACCGTGACCCATGCATTGCCCTGCGCGCCGTCCCTGGAGGCTGTGCGGCTGGCGTCTTGCTCGGCGAGCGCCACGCGAAACTCTCTGGGCTGCTGGCGCAACGGGTTCGAGATGATCGGCACATAAACGGTGATCTTGTCCTGGCCGCTGGCGATGTGCTCGGTGCGACGGCCCAGCGATGCATAGTCGACATTGGGCTGCGCAGAGCCCGCTTCGGTCCACCAGACAAAGCTCACATCCCCGGTTGGGCTGCCCACGCGTCGTATCACGATGCGAGCGGCGGGCTCGCCATCGACTACAGCGTAGCGATCCGCGGCGAATGCCACGTGCGGCGGGTTTGCCGCATCCGCCGCCTCAAGCCCCGCCGCTGTGGCCGCGGTTGCCGGTGCGAGCGCGCGCTCGGGGTTGCCGGGCTTTACACCCGGGGAGCTCGGTTCTGTCTGTGCGACGGATTCTGGGATCGGCGCCGCCGTAGGCGCTGGCGCGCCTTCGCGCGACGCTATGCCATCGCCGAGATACTGTAATTCCTGCCAGGCGTTGCGCAACGTCGGGCCGGGCGCAGACAGCAGCACCACGATCGCCGCGCCCAGCGCGAGCAACGGCAACACCACGGCGGCGGCACGCCGCCAGTTATGACGTGGCGCGGCACACTCCATGAGCTCGGCCAGCGGCGGCAAGGCGCTCGCCGCGCACTTCAGATCGAGCTGCGCGAGCCACTCGTTGATACCCAGCGTGCGCTGCTGGCGGCTCCAGGCCAGTCCCCGACGCAATGCCCGCCACGGGGATAGCGGCAGCAGGGGCGGGCGGCGCGGGCGCATCTCGCGCGCGCGCGCCTCAATGGCTGACAGGTAATCGAAAGGATGCTTGCCCGCGAGCAGCAGATAGGCGATACAGGCCAGCGCATAGATGTCATCGCGCGGATCGGGCCGCTGGCGTTCCAGCTGCTCACAGCTCGCGTAGGCCGGTGTCGCCGGACAATAGCGCTCGCCCGTATCCAGCTCGCCGATGCTCGGCTCGCGCAGCGATTGCAGCTGGCCGCCAAAATCCAATACGCGCACCTCGCCTTGCTGCGTAATGATCACATTGCTCGGCTTCAGATCCCCGTGCACGACGCCGCGGGCGTGCGCATGCGTGATCGCCGCGCCGATTTCGCGAATGATGGCGAGGGCCCAGCGGGTGGCCAGCGGGGCGCCGTTCCTGCGCACGAGCAGCTCATCGAGGCGCGCGCCCCTGAGCAGCTCCATGGTGTAGAAGGGCTGATCGCCGTCGTGGTCGATCTCGTACACGTTGATGACATTGGGATGCGAGAGTCGTTGTGCGTTATGAAATTCGCGGCCCAGATTCCTGACGCTTGCAGCACCGGCGTGCGCGCGGCGCAGGAGTTTCAGCGCGACCAGGCATTCCTCGAGATCAAGGCTCGCCCGATAACGATCGAGCGCCTGATATACCGTGGCCATGCCGCCTTGCCCAACGACGCGCTGTAGTTCGTAGCGATCCCGCAACACCTGTCCGACTGCGGTAACCGCGGCGCCGCCGGTC
>JBEKUL010000153.1:0-6353 GCA_049515055.1 Steroidobacteraceae bacterium
GAGCCAGGCGCTGGCGGAGTATGCGCGCTCAACGCGTGTGCCAGTCTGCGCCAGCGAAACCCTCGGCTCGCGCTGGTCGTACAAGGAAATGCTGGATCGAGATGCGATAGGAATCGTAATGGCCGATCTGAGCTGGACCGGCGGCCTGACCGAAGGACGCAAGATAGCTGCGCTCGCCGACACCTATCACAAGCCATTTGCTCCGCACGACTGTACCGGGCCAGTCAGTTTCGCCGCCGCGGTGCACACGGCCTTCAGCCAGCCCAACACGCTGATCCAGGAGTCGGTGCGGGCCTTCTACACTGGTTGGTATCGGGAGCTTGTTACGGCGACGCCGCCTATTCGCGGCGGCTTTGTATATCCGATGGAAGGTCCGGGCCTGGGAACTGATCTGCTGCCTTCAGTATTCAAACGCTCTGACCTCGTGGTCCGCCGCAGCGAAGCGTGAGCGCACCGAGAGGATCTGGCATTGCAGCGGGAGACATCAATGACGAGCGCGATGGTTCATCAATCCGCCATGAACGGCGCGATCAGTTATCTCGTGGCCCGCTACAATCCAAAAAAAGGCAACCGGATCGGTTGGCTGATGATGTCCTCCATCCTGGTGGAGGCCTGGGATCTGTATTCGATCGCCTTCGTGCTGGTGTTCATCAAAGAACAGTTTCATCCAGATCCCTGGCTTCTGGGCCTGGCTGCCGCGGGGACGCAAGCAGGCGCCGTGATCGGAGCCCTATTCGGCGGCTGGATATCCGACAAAATCGGGCGGCGGGCGATGTTCCTCGCGACCATGACCATGTTCATAGTGTTTGCGATTCTTCAGGCATTCACGCCAAGCGTAGGCTGGCTGGCTGTGATCCGGCTGATACTCGGTATTCCGCTCGGCAGCAATATTTCCACCGGCTATACCTACATCATGGAATCCATGCCGAAAGGCGAACGGGAGGTCATGGGTAACCGCTGGCAGTTCATGTTTGCCATGGGGCAGGTGTTGGCGTTGGCTGTGATCGCGATATTTCTCCTCATGGATCTGCCGCACCCGAGCATCTGGCGCATCACTCTGGGCCTGGGCGCAGTACCGGCGCTGATCATTCTGATCCTGCGGCACGATCTTCCGGAGACCGCTATTTGGCTGATCCGCCAGGGACGCTTTCGGGAAGCCAAGCGCATCACCCAGAAGATGTACGGTGACAGCTTGGAGATGCTGCCCAACGAGGATGCCGTCGTGCCAAGGCCGCGGCCAGCAGCGTTCATCGCAGACCTCCACAAGGATCCGATTCGGTGGCGAGCCAGCCTTTACGGCTGGATCGCCTGTTTCGCACAGGGAAGCGAATTTTCGACCTTCGCCTTTTATCTCCCCTTGCTTATGGTGATGGTCGGCGTCTCGTCCATAATCGGCGTCAACCTTGTCACCATGGCTCTCTATGTCGTCGCGGCCATTTCAGGCTGGGTCGGTCCGCTCATCACACCGAAGATCGGTCAGCGTGGTATCGGTATCGCCGGCTTCTCCATCGTTCTGGTATCGCTGCTGGTTACTGCCGGTGCGCTCTATACCAACCATATCGGCATCGTCCCATTTGCGGCCGCCGCCATGCTGTGGGGTCACTATTGGGACGCATCGAACTGCATGACAATTCCAACCATGGTCGCCAAACCGGAGTACCGCGGTACTGCGAGCGGCTTCGCCTATATTTTTGTCAAACTGCCTTCTTTTCTCGCCATCTTCCTGTTTCCATCACTGTTCGCGGCGATCGGGCAGGCCAACGCCACGTTAATGGTGACCATCTTTCCCGTTATTGGCCTTCTGGCGGCGATTTTCATTCTGCCGGAGGTTTACGGCTATGACCGCGATTGATGGCAAATAACCCAGTGAGGATTTCGCAATGAATCGCCGTGAGCTGCTGGCCAATTTGGGAGCACTATCGTGTTTCGCATTGCCGTATCAGGCGCAAGCGCAGTATCTGCGCAAGAAGGTCAAGATCACCGATGTCAAGGTGATGATCGTGCGCGGTCCAACCTGGGACTGGAATCTGTTCAAGATCGAAACCGATGCCGGTGTATATGGCATCGGCGAGGGCTATTGGGGGCCTGGCGCCAAGGACATCACCCTCAAGCGCTTCAAGGAACAGCTCATCGGCGAAGATCCGCTCAACGTGGTGAAGCTCTATACCAAGCTTCTGTTCCTCAATGGCGGCTATGGAGCCACCGGTGGTCTGACGATGCATGCGGCGTCGGGCATCGAGATCGCGTTGTGGGATCTGGCAGGACGGCTACTGCAGACCCCGGTCTGCAATCTGCTGGGTGGGCGCTTTCGCGACAAGGTTCGCTTCTACCGCACTTTGGGGGCTCCGGAACGCAATCCTGCCGATCCCGTCTCGTGGGGACGCCAGGCGGAGGAAGCCAGGGCCAACAATCCATTCGGTTTCACGGCGTTCAAATTCCAGGGCGATTCAGTGCCTACGACCGCCGACCCGGACTTCAAGGAGCCGGGCCATGACCGCTACACCAATGAGCTGACCAACCTGGACATCCGCCGCCTGGTGGATCGCATGGACAGGGTGCGGGCCGCGCTTGGTCCCGACATCGATATGGCAATCGAGTGCCACTGGAAATATTCGGTCAACGACGTCATCAAATACTGCAACGCTGTCGAGCACGTGAATCCTATCTGGGTGGAGGATCCTACGCCTCCGGAGAATGTCGAGACCATGGAGCGGGTGTCACGCGCCACCAACACACCGATTTGCACAGGCGAGAATCTCTATGGTCTGGCGCAGTTTGCGCCGCTGATTATTCGCCAGGCTTGCGCGGGCGTGCATATCGACATACCCAAATCAGGCGGGTTATTCGAGGGCAAGCGCATATCGGACTTTGCCGATCTCTATGGGATCTGGACCGCCTGCCATAATCCGGCCAGCGCTGTGGGGACAATCGCCTCGGCGCATGCGGCTGCCTCGGTGCGCAATTTTCGCGTCCACGAACTGGCGGGTGGCCGCGATCCATGGACCTTTGAAATGGTGACGCATGAAGGGCCGTTCTTTAAAGATGGCTGCTTCATTATCGATGACAAGCCGGGATTGGGCGTGGATCTCAATCCGGACGTGGTCAGGGCGCATCTGGCGCCCGGCGAGGTTTGGTGGGGGTAGCGACTCGTCAATCTTCTGCGCGCAACTTCGCGACGTTTTCCGCCGTCAGATCCGACCCCTTGTTGCCGAACCGTGCGGTGACGTAATTGGCAACACTCGCAATTTCGCTATCTGAGTACGCATCGCCAAACTCTGGCATGTTGACCGCGGCAGTTGCGATGTGCCGTTGAGCGCCACGGATAATGACCTGCGCGACGTTATTGGCCGTAGGATCATTGACGGCGCGCGTGCCCGTTAGCGTGGCGAACGGTATTACCGGGCTCACACCTGTCCATCCATGGCACCCGGCGCAAGCACCCTCGTAAACGGCCTGTCCGCGTGGATTGGCGTTGCCGGCGACGCCTTCGGTATAGGAAGCAGGCGCCGGATTGGTTCTTGGATCGGGTAAATCGGCTGTTGTAACGTCGGCCACTGTACGTACATACGTCACGAGCGCGGTGATGTCGCTGCCTTTTAGATAGCTCAAACTGCCGTCCACAGCTAGGCCCATGGGCCCTGATGCGGTGCCACGCCCATCGGCATGGCCTACCGACAGATAATGCGCCAAATCGGCATCGCTCCAGGCGCCCACGCCTGCGCTTCGGTCTGGCGTGATGTTATATGCGCGCCAGCCGGCTTGAATGGTCCCAGCAAATTTCTGCCGATTGTTCAAAGCGAACAAAAGATTGCGCGGCGTGTGGCACTCGCCGCAGTGACCCAGCGCCTCGGCAAGGTATGCGCCGCGATTCCACACGGCGTCCCTGTCGGTATTGGGCTCGTAGCGTCTGTCCGGGTTAAATAGCAATGCCCACACGCTCATCAGGCCGCGCTGATTAAAAGGGAAGACCAGCGAGTTTTGCGGAGTTGGCGCATGTAAAGGTTTGAGACTGAACAGATACGCTTTGATCGCCAGCGCGTCGGCATCCGACAAGTAGGTGTAACTCGCATAGGGCATTGACGGATACAACCGGGTATTGCCGCGTCCGATCCCTTTATGCATTGCGTCCAGAAAATTCGCGTCCGTGTAGCTCCCGATCCCCGTTTCAACATCTGGCGTGATGTTGGGTGAATACATTGTTCCGAATGGCAGCACGAAGGCGCGGCCACCGGCAAATGCCGCTCCACCCTCGCTCGTATGGCAAGACATGCAATCCGCGGCCCGCGTCAGGTATTCGCCGCGCACGATCGGGCTCGCCGAAGTGAGTTCCGCAGGCACGCCGGTGGGGTCCTGCTGATGGTATGCGGTCAGCGAGACACGCTTACCGCCGGCAAAGTCGGTGGGGCCTGGTCCGAACACAATGTAAGCGGCTCCAACTAAAACGATCGCGAGTACCACGACAAGGGACCATAAAATCGCGTGTCGCGCGGCGCCCAATTGCTTTGATTGGCTCATAGTGGTTTCCGATGCGAACATTCAGATTGCGCTGGACATAGGAAACGGCAGCACAGGAGTACTCGCTAACCCCGATCATAGTACACCCACTTGGAATTTGGCGAAGGCAGCGGCGAGACCCTCGGCGGCCGGTCGCCCGCGAGCCAGTCCCCGACACAACCTCTGCCGGCCTCGTCAGGCGACAAAGTCGCACGCGCCCGAAGGCCGCTGTGGCTATACAATAGCTGCGGGCGTGGTCGCGTTCGGTTTAGGGAGAAACTCGTGGAACTGCAGATCAACTCACAGACGGTCACCATCGACGCCGCAGCGGACCTGCCACTCTTGTGGGTACTGCGCGATCTGTTGGGAATGACTGGCACCAAATTCGGTTGCGGCATGGCGCTTTGCGGTGCGTGCACGGTGTTGATTGATGGTCAAGCTGTACGCTCCTGCGTGTTGCCGGTTGCCCAGGCAGCTGGAAAAGCCATCACGACCATTGAAGGGGTCGGCACAACAGCGGTTGGTGCGGCCCTGCAGGGAGCCTGGCTCGACATGAATGTGCCCCAATGCGGGTATTGCCAGGCGGGCCAGATCATGTCCGCGGCTGCACTGCTGCAAGCAACGCCGGCTCCCAGTGATGCGGATATCGACGCCGCAATGTCCGGCAATATCTGCCGCTGCGGTACCTATACGCGCATTCGGGCTGCCATCAAGCAGGCGGCCCACCACTCGGGGGACGCGAAATGAGCGCGGTTGAGGGTTCATTCGGTATTCGGTCAGACTTGAATCGCCGGGATTTCCTGCTGCGACTTCAAGCTCTGGGTGGCTTGCTGCTCGTGGCCGACGGTGTGCACATTGCAAAGGCCGCGGATGCCCCTAAGTACGGCGCCGACGGCATGCCGCATGGGGTCGTTGACAGTCCACTGGTGTTCGTAAAGATCGGCGATGACGGCTGGGTAACGATTGTTGCGCATCGCTCTGAAATGGGACAGGGCGTTCGCACCGGGATCCCACTTATCGTGGCGGACGAACTGGAAGCCGACTGGACGAAGGTGCGCGTCCTGCAAGCGCCCGCTGATGAGAGCAGGTACGGCAACCAGGATACCGACGGCTCACGCAGCACCCGACATTTCCTGGATCCGATGCGCCGCTGTGGCGCTGCGGCCAGGATGATGCTGGAGCAGGCGGCAGCCCTGGCATGGAACGTGCCGGTCACTGAAGTGCGCGCGATCAACCATGAGGTAGTGCATCAGAAAACGGGGCGCAAGCTCCCGTACGGCCAGCTCGCCAAACGCGCTGCGCTGCTGCCAATTCCACCGACGAGTGCGCTGCGCCTGAAGAGTCCGCAGGAGTTTCGTTACATCGGCAAAGGCGGCGTAACGATCGTCGATGGGCAGGACATGGTCACCGGAAAAGCGCAATACGGCATCGACCCCTGGTTCAAAGATATGAGCTTTGCCGTTATTGCCCGCTCACCGGTACTGGGTGGCACCGTCAAGCGATTCGACGGCACAGCCGCGGCTGCCGTGCCCGGGGTGCAGAAGGTAATGCAAATGCCCGCGCCGGTCGCGGCGGCTACAATTCATCCGCTCCCCGGCGTGGCCGTTATCGCCAATTCCACCGGTGCCGCCATTGCGGCGCGCAAGCTGCTCGACATTGAGTGGGACGACGGTGCCAACGCAAGCTACGATTCTGACGCCTATCGTGCCGCTCTCCAGGAGTCCGCGCGCAAACCCGGCAAGGTAGTGCGCGAGTCGGGCAATGTGGAAGCTGCCTTTCAAGCCGCCGCC
This sequence comes from Steroidobacteraceae bacterium, assembly GCA_049515055.1. Lineage (GTDB taxonomy): Bacteria > Pseudomonadota > Gammaproteobacteria > Steroidobacterales > Steroidobacteraceae > FEN-1191. Next base: position 6,285 of record JBEKUL010000153.1, read on the forward strand.
AAATCAATCGAGGCGGAGTACTACATCCCGCACATTGCGCATGCGACCATGGAGCCGCCCAGCGCAGTT
>JBEKUL010000154.1:0-6290 GCA_049515055.1 Steroidobacteraceae bacterium
AGACCATGCGTGCTTCCCATCGGCACCGTGATGTGCGGGTAGCCGGCAACCGCGGGCGCAGAGGCGAGATGGGCACCAACGGAATGATCACCGTCGATCCAATCGGTGAGCCACGCGGGACCTGAGCTCGGCGCCACCAGCACGTCCAAATGATCCTTGCCGAGCGCGGCATCTATTCCTTCCGCGCCGGCGAGCCGGCGGGAGCGCTCATGGGCTTCGAGGTAGGCGCCGTCCGTGAGCGGGCCCTGGCGCTGGGCCTCGAGGAACTTATCCTGCCCGAACCAGGGCATTTCCTGCGCCCGGTGAGTCTCGTTGAAGGCGATCAGCGCGGCCAGATCCCGCGGGGCTGCGCCACGCCGGCTTGCCAGGTAGCGGTTGATACCGTCCTTGAATTCATAGCGCAAAACCGTCGATTCATCATCGTCGAACTTACCCCGGGTCGCGATGCTCACTGGATCGACGATGACAGCGCCCAACGCACGCAACTGCTCGAGCGCCTGCTCGAAGCGCGCGTCTGTGTCGTCGTTGAAGCCCGCATATTCGCGCAGTACGCCAACACGTACACCCTGGAGCGCATCGAGGCGCAGCGCGGTGCAAAAATCTGGCGGCGGATGCTCCTTGAGTGGCAGCGTCGCCGGATCCTGCGGATCATAGCCGGCCAGGACATTGAGCAGCGCGGCGGCATCGGCCACGGTGCGTGCCATGGGCCCTGCGGTATCCTGACTCGCCGCGATCGGAATGATGCCCGAGCGTGATACAAGGCCCAGCGTCGGCTTGATGCCGACGATGCCATTGACAGCCGCCGGACAGGTGATACTGCCATCGGTCTCAGTGCCGACGGCCACGAGCGTCAGATCCGCCGCGACCGCGACCGCGGAGCCGGCGCTCGAACCGCAAGGATTACGCTCCAGTGCATAGGGATTGCGCGTCTGACCGCCCCGTGCGCTCCAGCCTGAGCTCGAGTGGCGGGAGCGATAGTTCGCCCACTCACTCATATTGGTTTTGCCGAGGATCAGCGCGCCGGCTGCTCGCAAGCGCTGCACGATGAAGGCATCCTGATGCGGCATCGAATCCAGCAGGGCCAGCGAGCCCGCCGTCGTGTGCAACGCATCGAGCGTGTCGATGTTGTCCTTAAGGAGGATCGGTACCCCATGCAGCGAGCCGCGCACGTGGCCGCTCGCGCGTTCCCGATCCAACTGCCGCGCGCTACGCGCAGCGTCGGGATTGAGCTCAAGGACGGATCGCAATTGCGGACCATGCCGATCGATGGCCTCGATGCGCGCCAGGTAGGCAGCGGTCAGTGTCTGGCTGCTCCAGTGCTCGCGATCCGACCCGGCAGTCAGTTGCGCGACAGTGAGTCGCTCCAGATCGGCCGCCTGCGAAGCGCCGGTCGAGCATAGAACTGCGAGCAACATGAGCCCGTGCCTGGGCATTGCGCGGCACGGTGACGCGAATCTCACGAGGCTGGGCGGGCCTTCACAGCCACCATCTTGTAAGGACGCGGCAGCATTTCGAGCACGCCGAGTCGGTAATCGATATTGAGCTCGGCCAGCGAGCCGAGCACGTCCATGCCAATCAGCAACGCCGGTTGATCATTGAGGCCCCAGGTCTCGAACACCCGAAAGCCAGCGAAGGTCACTTCGAGGTTAGCGATGGTGATTCCGCCGACGTGGACGAATGGCACGCGCTGCCTGCGCCCGCGCTGCAGCGCCTCGGTCGCATCGACCACATGTGTCGGGCGCGCGAGCTGCTGCTCGGCCTGGGTCAGATTCAATGCTGCGAGCAGCGCCGGATTGCCCAGGGTGCGTGAGCCGCCCGTGTCGATGACGGCCTTGACGCGCACGCCTGCGATCAGGGCATCGGCTACGAGCAATCGATGCGAAAGAAATCTGACCGGTACGATCGAGTACTTCGGTGCGGCAATACGGCCGCGTGATTGACTGATCGTGAGCTGACTGCGTGCAAAATTGGCGGACATCCTCGTGCCTTCAAAGCCGTCCATGCCGAGAATGCCATCCAGGCCCTGGAGCACCGGGCCGGTCATTACCGGCAAGAACGCATTCTCCATATGAATGGCCCCGGAGCTCAGAGTGTCGATATGTGCCGTGGTCACCGTGATGTTGCCGATTACGCCCTGGAGCGAAACCGGATTCTCGCCGTCGAAATACAAGCCCAGGCGCCGCACGACCGACTCAGCCAGCACCGTACGGTTGGCGCCCGTGTCGATCATGAAGCGAAATGGGCCGTGCCCATTGATCATCACCGGCGCGACGATATGGTCGACGCGATCGAAGCGGTCCTGGAATGAATGGATGGCCGGCTCGCCTTCACCCGAATCGATGCGCAGGCGCGCCTCGGGCAGCCTCGGCACGCATCCGCAGAGCAATAAGCTGCAGGCGAGCAAAAGCGCGACCCCTGAGGTCCGTTCGCTTGCCAACACGATCGATCCAGACATGGTGCCCCGCACACTGGCCTGGCAGGCGTCCATGGTGCGCTCTGCTCAGCTCAGACACAAACCCTTGTAGCGCAGGAGGCTATGATGAGTACCTCGCAGCGATGGGTTGGTTCTCGATGAGAAATCGGCAGCGAAGCTCAGCCATCCAATGCGCAGGTGCCGGGTTGCTGTGCTGCTGCGTGGCAGCGGCGTGGAGCGCAGCGACCGATGATTGCCGCGCTCTCACCGACGATGCACGGCGCCTGGCCTGTTATGACCGATTGTTTCCCCGGCCTGCGAGCCCTGCGCAGCCGGCGACAACGCAGCCAGGAGCCAGCCTGCAACCGCAACCCACGCCTGATCCCGAGTTTGGCCTGAACGAGGCGCAGCGCCGCGCCGCGGAGGGACGTCCCGAGCGAGCCAAGACCGGCGAGAGCATCTCTGCGACGGTAACGGATCTTCGAACTGCAGCAGGCGGCAACTTCGTCGTTACTCTGGACAACGGCCAGGTTTGGCGACAGATCGAGTTGGATTCATGGTCACCGCTGCACAAGGGCGAACGCGTGACCATCCGTCGCGGATTATTGGGCTCGTTCCTACTGATCACTGCCGACTATGTGACCAGGCGCGTCAGCCGCGTGAAATGAGGCCGCGAATATGCCTATCATTTCGAGGCGCGCGATGAGTCCGACTGGATGGCGCGCTATTTCTTCAGCGGCGGCATCTTGCCGAGCGATGTTTGAAGAGCGCACGTGCGAGTCCCGCAATCGTAATAGACAGAATTCCGCTGGACAGAATCCGGCGTGGTTGTTGCGAACAACAAACGAAAGCAACCGAAGCAAGCGATTTTCGCGCGGCGCTCGGCAGTGCAGCACGCGCGGCGAGAACTAGAACCGCGGGGCGGCACAGCTAGCGACCGTCGGCGCGCATGAGCAAGAAAAGCTTTGCGCGGCAGGAAATTGAAGGGCCAGCGCCGCGACGGGGCGGAACAACCGCATACTAGAGCGCACACCGCCCGGCTGCGCAAGCCCCTGCTCGGCGCGCCGGCGATTTGTGTTGCCTCAACGCCACAGCTGGTTGTTTCTTGTTAAATTTTGTTTATGCTAGCGACACTGAAGGGGAGCAGCCTCGGTCTCGCGGCTCGTCTCGAGGGGGTCACAGGTGGGTCTCGCCTGTGGCCCCCGTCTTTTGAAGGCGCGAGTCTCGACGCTGCTAGGGTTACTAGACGCGATCGATTGCGTGGGAATCGTCCGGCCACGTCCGGCGCAAACGCAGTCCGCCAATGGGAGATATTCTCATGCGAGACTTTTTCGGACCTTATCCTCCGAGCGCCCGCCCATGGTTCACAGGTTCAATGCGCAACGCCATGCGCACCGGTCTGCTCTCCGGTGCACTGGCGATGCTCGGCCTGAGCGCGGCGAATGCGCAGGAAGCCACCGAGCAGGCCGGTCAGCCGACCCTGCAAGAGGTGGTGGTCACCGGTTCGCGAATTCCGGTGCCGGAGAACATCTCGGCAACCAGTCCGGTGGCGGTCGTCACCAGTCAGGAAGTGCAACTGCAAGGGCACACCGATATCACCGACGTGATAAATCAGCTGCCGCAGAACATCATCGGCACCAACGCCGACTTCGGCAATACCTCAAATCCTTTGACTTCGACTGGCGGTTTCTCGACCGTGGATCTTCGCGGCCTTGGACCCCAGCGAACCCTGGTGCTGGTAGATGGCCGTCGCCTCGGCGCAGGTGATCCCAGCACCGCTAACCAGAACGTAGCGGTCGACATCGACCAGATTCCAGCGCCGTTGATCCAGCGGGTCGATGTGGTGACCGGCGGCGCGTCGGCGACCTACGGTTCCGACGCGATCGCCGGCGTCGTGAATTTCATCCTCAAGAAGGATTTTGAGGGCGTACAAATCGACGGTCAATACGGCTTCAGTCAGCACACTCAGCACGACAGCTATGTTGAGAACCTGGTGGGGCATAACGATCCGATCACCGACTACACCGCAACGGCGCCGGCGACCGGAAACATCCGCGACGGGTACAAGCACGACATTTCGATCCTCATGGGCACGAACCTGGCCGACGGCGCCGGTAATGTGACCGGTTACTTCGTCTATCACGATCAGCAACCGATTGCCGCCTCAGCGCGCGACTTCGGGGGTTGTCAGCTCTATTCCAATGGCGACGAAATCAGTCCGACCTACAGCGGGCTGGAATGTCTCGGCAGCTCGAACTCGAACCGCTTTACGCCGGAGAACCCGGCTGCTCCGGGCTACGGTGCTCGGTATACCGTGGTGGGCAGTGATTTGCTGCCCTGGCCGCAGGCCGGCTCGAGCCCGCCAGCGATCTACAATTACAATCAATTCGAATACCTGCAGCGTCAGGACCAGCGCTACCAGGCTGGCTTTCTGGGGCATGTTGACATCAATGACTACGTCAAACCGTACACGCAGTTCTTCTATATGGATGATCGAACCGAAGCGGTGGTGGCACCTTCGGGGCTATTCGTCGGGGGAGATCCCTACACGTCGGACGGCAATGAACTCATCAATTGCAGCAACCCGCTGTTGAGCACGCAGCAACGCAACTTGATCTGCACCCCGGCCCAGATTGCCGGGGACACCGCCGCTCCGGGCTCTGCAGGCAATAGCGCGGACGTAGAGATCGGCCGGCGCAACATCGAAGGCGGTGGGCGAGAAAGTTATTATGAGCACAACAATATCCGCTTCGTAGTCGGCACGACGGGCGACGTAGTCCCCGGGTGGACCTACGATTTGTATGGCTCGTATTACTACACAACCACATTTCAGTCGAACTCGAACTACCTCAACTACGCCAATGTCGGCGACGCGCTGCAGGTCACAACCAATGCCTCGGGCGCTCCGGCCTGCATCAGCGGCGGTCGGAGCGTGCCGTGGAACATCTTCACAACGGGCGGTGTCACCGGGGCCGCGCTTAACTAGCTGGAAACGCCGGGCACCGCCTACGGGAACAACACTGAGCAAATCGAGCATTTAGACTTTACCGGCGACTTGGGCCACTACGGCATCCAGTCGCCGTTCGCGCAAGACCCCGTGGGCGTCAACATCGGCTACGAGCACCGCGTCGACTCCGTGACATTCCATCCGGACGCCGCCGAGGAATCAGGCGCCCTGGCCGGCTTTTCTGGCGCACTGGTCGACATCAACCAGCACTACGATATCGACGAAGCGTTCCTAGAGGCGAGGTTCCCGATTGCCCATGGCTTGCCTGGAATCTACGACCTGGCGGTGGATGGAGGCTATCGCTGGTCCGACTACGACACGACCGGCGTCACCAATACCCACAAGCTCGAGGTGCAGTGGGCACCCGTCCAGGACGTGCGCTTCCGGGGTTCGTACGACCGCGCCGTGCGGGCGCCGAATCTGATCGAGCTGTTTGTGGCGCCTTCGTTTGGGCAGGAGGACGTCATAGGCTCCGATCCGTGCGCGGGTGTTCCGTCGGCGACGCTAGCGCAGTGCGAGCATAGCGGAGTGACGCCGGCGCAATACGCCATCAACCCCAAAACGGGAGTCAATAGCATCACTCAGTGCGTGTCTGGTCAGTGCGGCGAAGTGATCGAGGGAAACAATCAGTTGAAGCCCGAAGTCGCCGACACCTTCTCTTTGGGCCTGACCTTCACTCCCGTTGCGGTGCCGGGGTTGACCGCCAGCGTGGACTATTACCACATCAATCTGCAAAATCAGGTTGGAAATCTTCCGTTCGCCACCATCCTGAATGGTTGTCTCATGCAGGACAACCCACTTTACTGTAGTCAGATCGTGCGCACGCCAGAGGGCTCGCTATCGGGCGCCACAGTGGCCGGCGGCGGATAT
>JBEKUL010000155.1:0-6225 GCA_049515055.1 Steroidobacteraceae bacterium
TGCTCGTCAAGGTTGGCCTGCTCACGCTGTTGTGGGCGCTGTTTTTCTCCGGGGCGCATCAGTGCCGCGTGGACGGACCGGCCACCGCAAGCCGCTTGGCTCTCGGGAGCGACAAGGGGAAATCCGACTGGCAGGCCATAGCTGGAGGAGGGGATCGCTGTGATTGATTTCGATGTGGTAACGCTATCGCGCGTGCAATTCGCCTTGACGGCGCTCTATCACTTCCTGTTCGTTCCGCTCACCTTGGGCCTATCCATGATCCTCGTCATCATGGAATCCGTGTATGTCATGACGGGCAAGGAGATTTGGAAGCGAATGACGCGCTTTTGGGGCGTATTGTTCGGCATCAACTTCGCCATGGGCGTTGCCACCGGCATCACCATGGAGTTCCAGTTCGGCACCAACTGGGCCTACTACTCGCACTATGTCGGCGACATCTTTGGCGTGCCACTCGCCATCGAAGGGCTGATGGCATTTTTTCTCGAAGCCACTTTCGTCGGTCTGTTCTTCTTCGGCTGGCAGCGCCTGTCCAGGCTCCAGCATCTGACAGTCACCTGGCTGGTGGCGATCGGCAGCAACCTGTCTGCGGTATGGATATTGATCGCCAACGCGTGGATGCAAAATCCGGTCGGAGCGAAATTCAACCCGGACTCGATGCGCATGGAACTGCGGTCGATTGGCGCCGTGATCTTCAATCCGGTGGCTCAATCCAAATTCGTGCACGCGGTCAGCGCCGGCTACGTGACCGGATCGATATTCGTGTTGGCAATCAGCGCCTGGTTCCTGCTCAAGGGACGCCACACCGAGTTCGCGCGGCGATCGGCAACGGTCGCGGTGAGCTTCGGGTTGGCCTCGGCGCTCTCGGTGGTGGTTCTGGGTGATGAGAGCGGTTACACCGCCAGTCAGGACCAGAAGATGAAGATCGCTGCGATCGAGAGCATGTGGCACACGGAGCCGGCGCCAGCCTCATTCACGATCTTTGGTCTGCCCGATGCAGCAAACAGGACCACGAATGCGCAGATCAAGGTGCCGTGGCTGCTGGGACTGATTGCAACGCGCTCGCTCGACAAGCCGGTTCCGGGAATCTTTGAGCTGGTTGCGGACAATCGCATTCGCATTGAAAACGGCATACCGGCCTATACAGCATTGCAATCGCTGCGGGCCGATCCCGGGAACGCGGCGGCCCGAACCGTGCTGGACAGTCACGCCGATGATCTGGGCTATGCGTTGCTACTGCGTCGGTATGTATCGAACCCTGCCCAGGCCACCCCCGCACAGATCGATCAGGCGGCATGGAGCACGGTACCCTCAGTGGGCTGGCTCTTCTGGGGTTTTCGGATCATGGTCGGCCTGGGCCTGTTTTTCATTGGCCTATTTGCATTTGGCTTTTACGAAGTGACGCGCCATCGCATTGACGCGCAGCCGCGATTCCTGCGACTAGCCTTCTGGAGTCTGCCGACGCCGTGGATTGCAGCGGAGCTGGGCTGGCTGGTAGCTGAATACGGACGCCAGCCCTGGGCCATTGAAGGGGTGCTGCCGACATTCCTTGCGGTCTCGCCGATAGCGACGGCCAACGTAGTCCTGAGCCTATGTGGGTTCGCGCTGTTCTATTCGGTACTGGCTGTAATCGACGTGTTCCTGCTCGTCAAATACATCCGCCTGGGTCCGGCCGAGCCGAATCATCGGGTGGCCTATGCTTGATTATGCGACACTGAAGGTCATCTGGTGGCTGCTGCTTGGCGTGCTGCTGATTGCATTTGCCATCATGGATGGATTTGATCTGGGTGTCGTGATGCTGCTGCCTTTCCTGGGACGCAACGACTCCGAGCGGCGCATCATCATCAACACCGTGGGACCGGTGTGGGAAGGCAATCAGGTCTGGCTGATCCTGGGCGGCGGCGCGATCTTCGCCGCGTGGCCTGCTCTGTACGCGGCCAGTTTCTCGGGCTTCTATCCGGCCATGCTGCTGGTGCTCGCGGCGCTGATCATCCGCCCTATGGGAATCACAGTGCGCAGCAAGATGCCCGAGGAGCGCTGGCGCAGCGTCTGGGACTGGGCGCTGTTTGTAAGTGGTGTCGTGCCCACGTTGGTATTTGGGGTTGCAATGTGCAACCTGCTCGAAGGCGTGCCCTTCAGCTACGACTCGCAGATGCGCGCCTCATACGCGTTTGGACTCCTTCACCTGCTCAATCCATTCGCACTGCTGGGCGGCCTGCTCAGCGTAGCGATGCTGCTAACGCACGGCGCGACGTACCTGACCATCAAAGCGGACGAGCCGGTAGCGGGCAGGGCGCGCCTGGTCTCGCGCAGCTGCGCGCTCATATGGAGCGCCTTGTTCGCACTCGCCGGCATATGGCTGTGGCGCAGTGGCTACGGCATGATCATCACCGGGGGCGCGGCTCCGGGCGCTACGCCCGACCCGTTGACGAAATCCGCCGCGCTATCCGCCGGCGCGTGGCTCAGGAACTATCAGCGCTGGCCGGCAACGATGCTACTGCCCGCTGTGGGCCTGGGCGCGCCCTTGCTGGTCGCGGCTCTGTCCGCTATTGGGAATCGGCTGGTAGTTTTTGTCCTCAGCGGGCTCGGAATCATAGGCGTGATAGGCAGCGTGGGCGTGAGTCTGTTTCCGTTCCTGCTGCCCTCGTCGTCGTATCCGGCCAGTAGCCTGACGATCTGGGATGCCTCGAGCAGCCAGCGCACGCTCGGCATCATGCTGATTGCCGTGATCGTGTTTCTGCCGCTCGTACTCATCTACACCTCGTGGGTCTACTACGTGATGCGCGGCCCGGTCACTGCCGGGCAAATTCAGTCCAATCCTGACGGCAATTATTGAGGAGCCGGTCATGTGGTATTTCAGCTGGATATTGGGACTGGGCCTGGCTTGCGCTTTCGCGATACTCAACGCCATGTGGTTTGAGCTCGACGCAGATAAGGGCGCCGCCGAACGGCCAGCTGATCAGACGAAAGTTTCGTGATTGAGCAGTTGCGACTTCAGCGCAGGTAGCCCACAGCCACCGCGACTCCCAGCACAGCCAGCGACAACAATAGCAGCGCGGGGCGCCGGCATGCCTTCAGGCTGCCGAACAGCACTGCGTAGAGAGCCTTGAGGACATTGTTGGATGCGGCTGCAATCAAAATGGCCGCGGCCAGGGCACGAGGCGTCATGCCAGTAACACTGCCTTGTGCGAGGCTCAGCACGAATGGATCCACGTCGGTGGCCCCGGCAATGGCCGCGAGGCTCAGTACACCGGACTGACCATAGCGAGCTCGCACCCAGCCGGAGGCGAGAGTGATAGCGACGAACATGGCCGCAAACATGACTGCGGTCGGCAGCTGCAGCGGATTGCTCTGCGTCAAGGCCTTGGTCGGCGTATTCGTCGAGGTTCGACGCCACTCAAAGGCCGTCAGCACTGCACCTGCGAGGAATAAACCCAGCAGCGCCGGCAGCAGCAGCAGGGCCAATTGCGCATTGAAGATCGCGACGACGATACCGATGCGCAAATACATGATGGTCGTGGCCGTGACAATGCCGGCCGAGAGCCGCGAGTCGGGTACCCCGGATTGCTTCTGCTGGCGAGCGAGTGCCACCGTGGTCGCGGTCGAGGAGTAGAGCCCACCCAGGACCGCAGGCAGCAGGGAGCCGGTCCTGGGAACATATCGCTGCAGCAGATAGCTGATATACGAGAGTGTCGAAATGGCCACGAGCGCCAGCCACGCCTGCAGCGGCGTGATTGGTGTCCAGCTGACAACCGGGTGATTGGGCACCAACGGCAGAATCAGGCCGACCAGAATGAGAAACTTGCCGAGCGTGAATACTTCCTCGCGCGGCACCGTGCGAACCAGCCGGTGCAGTACCTCGCGACCCTCGAGCAGCAGCACTGCCGTCACGGAGGCGGCCACGATGACCCAGGGTGGCTGAGTGATGGCTATCGGTCCGAGCGAGTACGCAAGCAGATTTGCCGTCGGGATTACCAGGCTGGATGGATCCGTCGCGTCGGCAGGGGCGGCGCGAACGCGAGCGTAAAGCCAGAGGGCCACGCCGGGCAGGCCGACGATAAACGCCAGCAAGGATCTGGGCTCGAGCAAGAACAGCATACTGCCCAGAAGCGCCAGCATCGGAAAGGTCCGAATGCCACCCGGATTGGCGGGCTCATCCCGCTTATAAATCTCTTCAAAAGCTACACCGATGAATATCGCCATCGCGAGCGCCAGGCCCAGCCGGCCCGCGAGTTCAATCGGTTCCATGCCTGCAAGCATCTTAAAGCCTCCCTGGCGCCCAGTTTAGTACGTATGGGCAAGCCTCAGGCATGCTTCGGGCCACATACGTAACCATCCTGATTTACGCAGCTGCTCGCGCGCGATTAAAGTTAACGCAAAGAGCGTATAGATAAGGTCCGTCACAGCCGTCAGCTACAGCTCGCCGCCGCAAGTCGGCATTTTGACGTCCAGGAGAATCCCAATGCCTGCCATTCGCCGCATCCTAGTCGCCATAAAGGATATTCAGGCGCCTTCACAGCCCGTCGTACTCAAAGCCGCTCAAATTGCCCGTGCCTGCAACGCGAAGGTGCAGCTCTTCCACGCGCTGGCAACGCCATTGTACGCAGACGTATCCAGTCTCGATGATCGGAGCCTCGAGCCCCTTGAGCATGAACTGCGACGTCGGGCTCTGAGCCGACTCGAGGTCATTGCCGAGCAATTGCGTAAACACAGCATCCGGGTGACCGTGACGGCTGACTGGGATTTTCCAAGCTATGAGGCCATCATTCGACAAGCACTGCGTGGCAAGGCCGATCTCATCGTTGCCTCGCGGCATTCGGGTCGGCATACAGCGCCCTGGCTGCTGCGCTTGACCGACTGGGAACTGCTGCGCCAGAGCCCCACACCCGTCTTGCTGGTCAAAAATCCACACGCATACCGGCATCCGCCTGTGCTCGCCGCCATCGATCCGGCGCATACGCACGCGAAACCGTTACTGCTTGATAGAGAGATTCTGCGCACAGCGCGCATGATCAGCCAGGCGCTGAACGGCAAACTCAACGCGGTCCATGCTTATGCGCGCGCACCCATCGGCAACGTTTACGGCGCGGTGCCGCGCGAGGCGGTCAAGTCGGGGTTGATGACGCCTGGCCTGTTCAAAAAGATGGAGCAGAAAATGCAACGGCTGGCGCTGCGCTCTGCCGAGGCGAGTTTGACGCGAGCGCTTCGAGGCACACGAATCGCTGCCGCGCGCCGGTATGTGATAGCGAGCGATCCCGTCCACGCCATTGTCGAGGCAGCGCAACAGAGCAAAAGCGCCATCGTAGTCATGGGCGCGGTTTCTCGCTCTGGATTAAGGCGGCTGCTCATCGGCAATACCGCAGAACGCGTCCTGGACGAGCTCAGTTGCGATGTCCTGGTCGTAAAGCCACCCAAATTCCCCTGCAAGGTACCGCGTACGGCAAATGGTCCGAAAGTGTTGATGCTTACGCCGGCCGGGGGAGCGGGCTATTACTGACCGCCCCGACCACTGCCTCGGGCCAGTAATACCGCGAGCGCCGTAAGCAGCGCGAAGCCCACCGCAATGCAGCCGCAAGCGGCGGCACGATGCTCCGGGCTCAGTGCCATCAGGAGTGCGAACGCTGCAAAACCGGTGGCAGCGCAGGCAAATACCGCGGCGGTAAACATGAGCGCAAAGATGCTGGCCATGCGCAGAATCTCTCGACGCTGGAAGATGGCCAGTTGCCCGAGCCGGCCTTCAACGATCGAGCCGAAGGCCGAGACTATGCGGGTCAATATCCCCAAAGCCACTGATAAGCCGTCGCTGGGTTGCTTGTCATCGCTGGCTTGCATTCGATGTTCTCCTTGTCAGTGCCTCTATCGCAGCATAGGCAGCATTGTCGCATAGCACGACAGGTACCATAAACCGACGCACGTTCATACGGCCGGCGTCGCCCGCTGCATCGTGCGCGGCAACTGCTCGAGTATGGATTCGACGATGGCCTCGGGCGTGAGCTCAATGTTGCAGTAGATGACGGGCTCGTCCGCGAGCGGGACCTCGAGTGCCGCGAACTGGCTTTCAACCAGTGAGCCGGGCATGAAATGATTGTGACGCTCGTTGACGCGGGCTTCGACTAGTGCTCTCTCGCCGCTCAGAAAGACAAAGACCAGATGAGCAACATCGCCGCGTAGCATCTCGCGATAGCGCCGCTTCAGGGCCGAGCAGGTGACAACCAGGGCCTCGCCGCC
>JBEKUL010000156.1:0-6222 GCA_049515055.1 Steroidobacteraceae bacterium
ATACAGGTCATTGATGTCAGGGACCTGGCCGAATGGACGATTCGTTTGGCGGAGTCCCGCACGCTCGGTATTTTCAATGCGATCGGTCCGGCGCGGCCTATGATCATGCGCGAGATGCTCGCAACGATCGCCGGCTCGTTGCAGGTGAGCCCGACAATCACCTGGGCGTCGAGTCAATTTCTCGAAGCGCAGGACATCGAGGCTTGGAGTGACATGCCTGTATGGGTGCCCGCGAAAGGCGACAGCGCTGGCTTTGCCAAGCGCAGCATTCAGCGAGCCTTGAAGGCAGATCTCACGCTCAGGCCGCTCGCCACCACTTCGGTCGATACGCTGGCATGGTTCCGGCAGCAGCCCGACGCGCGGCAAGCCAACCCCAGGGCAGGACTGACACCTGATCGGGAAAATGCCGCCCTGGCAGCCTGGAAGAGCAGCTCGCACGCTGCCACCGGCTGAGGATCTATATGGCCATCATGTATCCTGAAGCGAGCGTTGGGGCATCTTCGCAGCGCATGACGCCACTTCGATGCCGTCTTGGCGCAAGTGCGCGCGCAGCGCCCTTGCGTACTCAAGTGCATGCGCTCCGTCGCCGTGAAGGCAAACGGTATCGACGTGAAGGTGGCAGACGGTCCCGTCCTGAGCAGTGACGGTCCCGGTTTTCACCATGGAAAGGACCTGCGCCAACATATCACTCTGATCATCGATCAGCGCACCGGGGTCGCCGCGGCGAACCAACTGACCATCGCTTGTGTATCGGCGATCGGCAAAACCCTCTTCCAGTGCGATCAACCCCTCGGCGCGTACCGCTTCTATAAACAGGCTCCCGGCGAGCCCCATCACGAGGAGCTGCGGATTAAAGTCGCGTATCGCTCGTGCGATGCAATGCGCGAGATCGGGATCGCGCGCGGATTGGTTGTATAGCGCGCCGTGCGCCTTGACATGCGCAAGCTCACCGCCCTGCGCTCGCACGATGGCATCCAGCGCACCAATCTGATAGAGCAATCCCGCTCGCACTGAGCTCAGCGGGAGGCTCATCTCCTTTCGACCGAAATTCGCGCGGTCTGGAAAGCTGGGATGCGCTCCGATTGCCACTCCACGCAGCCGCGCCGCGCGCACCACTCTCAACATTTCCTCGGCGCTGCCGGCGTGCCAGGCGCATGCGACATTGATCGAGGAGACACTCTCGAGTATTGCCTCGTCGTCAGTACATCCCTCGCCAAGATCGGCATTCAGATCAATGAGCACGCAGGCTCCGTTGCACACGCTCAAGATAATGATGCTGCTCCTGAAAGGCGAGCAGAGCCGCCCCACGGCTCGAAGGCTCAAAGTGAATCGTGGCGCCCGGCGCAATCTGGGCCAGCCGCCACTGGTCGGCAGCGATGACAGCCGCGATTCTTGGATACCCCCCGGTAGCCTGTGCATCGGCCATGAGCACGATGGGCGCACCACTGGATGGAACTTGTATCGTGCCTGGGAATACCGCGTGCGACTTCAATTCCCCGTTGTCCTGCCTGACAAGCGTGGGACCTTCCAGTCTGTAGCCCATTCTGTTGCTCTGGGCCGTCACTTTCCATGGCCCTTTGAACAGGAGCTCGCGTGACTCGGCAGTGAAATCGTCCATATCCGGCCCGGGTACGATGCGGATCGAATTACCCGGCTGTGGCAACACAACGGCGGAAGTCGTCCCATATGATTCTCGGGACGGCGCTAGCTTCAGAACATCACCACGACGTATCAAGCGTCCATCAAGGCCACCCATTCCTGCGTGCAAATCGGTGCTGCGCGATCTCAGGACAAGCGGAACGTCGATGCCACCGGATACGCACAGATAGGCACGTATTCCCACGGACGCTACCGACAGATCGAGCGTCTGCCCCGTCTCCACGAGAACACGCTGACCACTGCTGACCGGGGTGTTGTCCAGCCGGGCCGAGCACTCGGCTCCGGTCAGGGCAATGGCGCAGATCGCGTTGAAACGAATACGCGCCGGAGGCATACAAAGCTCAAGTCCTGCCGCCTCTTTGGCATTCCCCACAAGATAGTTGCCAATCGTCAGCGACAGTTGATCCATGGCGCCTGATCCGCCAACGCCAAAGTGGCGAAAGCCCGGCCGACCTAAATCCTGCACAGTCGTTTGCACGGCTGGTTTGAGGATGCTGATCATTGATTTTTTCCGAGATTCAAAAAGTGCACTGTATCGCCAGGCGACAGAAGCGCCGCAGGATCGCGGGCCGGATCGAACAACTGCAGTGAAGTTTGACCGATTATCTGCCACCCGCCGGGCGATACCGATGGATAGACACCGGTCTGCTCACCGCCGATTGCGACTGACCCTGCGGGCACGGCCAACCGCGGTTCCCGGCGACGCGGCGTTGCGAGCCGTTTGTCCATCCCTCCGAGATAGGCAAACCCGGGCACAAATCCGAGGAAATACACCGTGTATTGCCCGACGCTGTGCAGCCGTATGACCTCATCACCCGACAGGCCGGAGTGTCGAGCGACTTCGTCAAGATCGGGTCCGGCCGCGCCGCCGTAGTGCACGGGAATGTCGATGCGCCGCGAGGGAAAAATGACAGCGTTGGATGTGCGCCATCCTGCTCTCAAGGCCGCCAGCAGGTTCTCCAGATCGGGCGCCGCGTGATCGAGTTCTACCGTGAGATTATTCATACCGGGCACAACTTCGCGTACGCCCGGATAGGAACGGAAATGTTCTGCGAGCCACCAAATTCGACGCTGACCCTGGGTGCTGGCGCTCCCGCAGATCTCGAGCACGCCGGCGGTTTCGTTGAGCCAATAGGTACGTACCGCGTTCAGGCCTGTCTCATTGACATCGGGCTGAGCGTCGTCAGAAGTCATAAAGTGGGCGCGAGTGCCTGTGCCCGCAGTGCGATCAGCCCAAGGCCAACGCAGCAACCGGTGGCTGGTAGAGCTTTTGTGCAATCATGAGCACAGCGGCTAACACGAGAGCGATGGCAACCAGCTGGAATCCGCCCTCAAGACTCCCGGTCCTCTTGGCGATCGCTCCGATTATCGATAATGAAAAAAAAGAGCCGAGACTGCCAAAAGAGTTAATGAACGCAAGTGCGCAGGCGGCTGAGCGCCCGCAAAGGAATTCACCAGGACACGCCCAGAACGGCCCCAGGTAGCTCGCGAGGCCGGAGGCTACGGCGCACCAGAGCACGACACGGGTGCCGAGAGATGGTGCTGCAGTGACGAAGTATAGCCCGGCTGCCGCAATCAGCAGGGAAATGGCGGCATGGAAATACCGCTCACCGCTCCTGTCCGAACTGCGCGAGACGATGACCATCGCGAGTAAGCTGACAGCGCTCGGGACTGCCACGAGGAACCCGATAGCGGTGTTCGAAAAGCCGGTCGCGACCGCCTTAATGGACTGAGGCATCCAGAAGCCCGTGAGATACAGGCCCATCAAAAACAGGAAGTGAATGCCCGTAAGATGAAGGGTGCGAACATTCGTCATCGATTGCAGCAGGCTCAGCTCGCCCTGATTAGGCTTGGCGGCTGCCTCCGCCGCGAGCGCGTCACGGATCTGCACCTTTTCTTCGGCGCTGAGAAAAGAGGCATCCGCCGGGCGATCGGGCAGGAGGCGATAGGTCAGAATCCCGCAGACGATGGCCGGCAGTGCCTCGAGGATCAGAAGCCAGCGCCAGCTGCTCAGTCCGAAACCGTGCATGTGGTCCAGTATCCAACCTGATACCGGGCCGCCCAGAATGCTCGCTGTCGGCAGTGCCGTCAGAAACAACCCTATGGCCTGGGCCTGTTGCCGCTGACGAAACCAATAAGAAAGGTAATAAAGAATCCCGGGAAAAAAACCGGCCTCCGCGGCCCCGAGCAGGAAACGAGCCCCGTAAAGTTGCGGTGCGTTCCGGACAAAGCCGGTCAGCATGGCGACCAGACCCCAGGTCAGCAGAATGCGGGCGATCCACGTGCGCGCACCGGCCCGATGCAATATCAAATTACTCGGGATCTCGAAAAGGAAGTAACCGCAGAAGAACACCCCGGACAGCAGGCCGTACTGCTCGCTCGAAAGCCCAAGCTCCCGATTCATACTCAATGCCGCGAACCCGACGTTAATCCTGTCCAGGTAGGCGACCACATACAGCAAGAACAACAGGGGCAACAGATGTCGCCCCACCTTTCGTGCAAGTTCTGCAGCCGATTGTTCAGGCAGCGCGGCGCTCGGTCGCATTTAGGACACGACTACTCAAGACCTCGACGGCGTGTACTCATGGTCGAATCGCACCCCGGACGCGTTAATCTCAGCGTCCTTTCTCGACAGCCTGGTGACGCTCATAACCAATTGAAATTGGTGGGCGGTATAGTGATCGAACCTACAACCAGGAGATTAATAGCTCGCCCAGGCGTAAACGCAAGTGATTTGAGAAGACATTAACTACAGAGATTTCACACAGTTAGGTTAACAACTCATCATGTAGCGTCATCCGGTTTCGATTGGGCTGGTGGCAGTTTGGTAGCGCCTGCGATGCTCATTGTGATCATAGGCGCTGAATCGGGCATTGCTGAAATTTCATGAGCTTTTCCCGGAACTGCCGTCGCGAGCTGGTCGGTCGCTCGATCGGTCACTGCAAAGACTCCTCGCTGAGGGCCCGGACCTGAGCGTCGCCGCCAACCTACCGCTGTTCAGTATTAGTTGCAATTTGCTTTTCGCGATTTGTGCGGCCGTTGGATAGCCGACACGATGGGAGTCACGAAGCATCGTTCGCTCCCAGGACAGATTCGATTCCACAGCAAATGCGCTGGAGCCGACATGTATGGCGAAATTTAATTACGACACGCTGATTGAATCAGCATTAGTGTTCACAAAAGCGCGTCAATTGCATTCAGTCGTTCCAAGGGCCCTGTTGCTCTCCAGAGCAAGGCGATGAACGCACTCTAATCATGTGATAAGGTGTACGCATGCAGCATGTTGACGTTCAACAGGATTCAAACACCAGCGTCACGGCAGCGGCTGCCAATGATCCCTTTGTGCAAAGCGCAACGTTGCCGGTGAAATTTGACGGTGGTCTGGCGCTAGATCCTGCCGCTGCGCGTGCATTCGGGGAAAAGTTTTCCTCGAAATACCGTCTGGCACAGCCGTTTCCACACATCGTTATTGATGATTTTTTACCGACCGACGTAATTGAGCGGGTCGCGAAGAGTTTTCCTGAGCAGGCGCTTGCACACGACAAAGTGATGCTCGATGAGTTTTCCCACTTCAGGAAACGGCAGATTGCGCCGGACGAGTGCGATCCTTTCGCAAGATCCTTCTTTCAATTCTTAAATTCCTCTGCGGTATTGACCTTCCTGGAAGCGCTGACCGGCATCGACGGGCTTATTTCTGACCCTCATTTTGAGGGGGGTGGGTTTCACAAGGTTTCTCAAGGCGGGAAGCTGGGCGTCCACGCCGATTTTCGGATACACCGTAAGCTGCACTTGGTACGTAGACTTAATTTGCTCTTATATTTGAACAAAGATTGGGATGACAATTACGGGGGCGCGCTCGAGTTGTGGGACAAGAAAATGGCGGCGTCGGTCTGCTCAATTGCTCCTATCTCCAATCGCTGTGTGATATTCAATACAGACATTGATTCATTTCACGGGCATCCAGATCCATTGAATATACCCGCTGGCCTTCATAGAAAATCCGTCGCGACGTATTACTACACCGCCTCTCGCAGCATCTATGGGGAAGTTGCAGACAATGACACCAAGTGGATGCCTCGGCCCACCGACAGCAAAAAGTTCAAGGCGGTCACCGCCAAGTATCGAGTCAAGATTTTTCTGAAGGATCTGTGTCCACCGCTCGCTTATCGCGCGCTCATGAGCCTCAGGCGGCGATAGCTGGTCCTTTGAGTAATGGTGGGCCGTGTAGGGATCGAACCTACGACCAAGAGATTAAGAGTCTCCTGCTCTACCAGCTGAGCTAACGGCCCCCGAAAATGGGGTGGACGACGGGACTCGAACCCGCGACAGCCGGAATCACAATCCGGGACTCTACCAACTGAGCTACGTCCACCGTCGATCATTGGCGCGCCCGGCAGGACTCGAACCTGCGACCACCGGCTTAGAAGGCCGGTGCTCTATCCAGCTGAGCTACGGGCGCACAGCAGTTTGAGCTGGTCGGGGCAGAGGGATTTGAACCCCCGACCCTCTGCTCCCAAAGCAGATGCGCTACCAGACTGCGCCATGCCCCGCGCTCAAACTTCC
>JBEKUL010000157.1:0-5897 GCA_049515055.1 Steroidobacteraceae bacterium
TCAATTGGCGCGTGTGGCCCTGGAGCGAGGCGATCCGAGGGCGGTTCAGGCCTTGGTCAAAATTGCGGCCTTTGACGACCACCAGGCGACACCGGCGAGTCACGATTTCATGTTGCGCCTTCATGGTCTGTGGCTCGCGCTGGCGAAGGCGCGGTTCGGGGATCTGCCTAGGGGCCAGGCGCTGATCGCCGAGACCCCGCTGGACTGCCGGATGTGCGTGGACTTTCGCGGACGCATCGCGGCGATGGCCGGCAACACCGCTGGCTCGGAGAAATGGTTTGCCCAGGCTATAGAGCTGGCGCCGAAACTGCCGCAGGTTTACACCGATCGCGGTCAGGCCCGACTGGACCGAGGGGACCTTGCCGGTGCACTGACCGATGCCACGCAGGCGGCAACCCTCAGTCCACACGATGGCGATGCGTGGAAGCTCTGGGGCGACGTGCTCGCAAAGCAGGGCAAGACTAAAGAAGCACTGACCAAGTACGACGAGGCACTCAAGTACGCCCCGCACTGGAGGCAGCTCCAAGAGGCGCGGGAGGCGGTCGCAAAGCAAAAGACTTAATCAGACTGCCCGAGAGCAGACGCTCGCGAGCGGCAGCTCGGGGTAAGAGCGTCGGTTTCATACCAAGTGGCCGCACGCCGTAAATCCGAAGATGGTCAGAGCGGCGGCTTTTCCCGTCGCGCAACGCCAATCTTGGGTAGGCTGGCGAGGACTATGGGAAGTAACATTGAATGACAGCCTTATAGCGGTCAGAGCATAGGATTCGACAGTCAGGCCGTTTTGTCATGCCGCGAGCGCGGCGGCGCTGCTCGCCCTCATTGGACACCAATGCTTTCAACTTCCAACGTCACGATCCAGTTCGGCGCCAAGCCGCTCTTCGAACAGGTCACGGTCAAGTTCTCCGATGACAACCGCTACGG
The DNA here is from genome assembly GCA_049515055.1 of Steroidobacteraceae bacterium. Classification (GTDB taxonomy): domain Bacteria; phylum Pseudomonadota; class Gammaproteobacteria; order Steroidobacterales; family Steroidobacteraceae; genus FEN-1191. The sequence continues at coordinate 922 of JBEKUL010000157.1, forward strand.
GCTCATCGGTGCGAACGGTTGTGGCAAGTCGACTCTGATGAAAATACTCAGCGGCGAACTCGAGCAGAGTGCGGGCGACGTCATGCTGCAGACGGGCATGCGCCTCGGAAAGCTCAATCAGAACCAGTTCGCCTACGAGGACCAGCGCGTGCTCGACGTGGTGATGCAGGGTCACGCGGAAATGTGGCAGGCGATGACAGAGCGCGACCGCATCTATGTCGACCACGAGTCTACCGATAAGGACTTTATCCGCGCCGCAGAGCTCGAGGGTCAATTTGCGGAGCGCGGCGGCTATACCGCCGAGGCACGCGCCGGCAGTCTCCTGTCGGACGCCGGTATTCCCGAGGCGCTCCACAATGGGCCGATGCGCGAGCTCGCGCCCGGCCTGAAACTGCGCGTGCTGCTGGTCCAGGCGTTGTTTTCACAACCCGATGTGCTGCTGCTGGATGAGCCCACCAACAATCTCGACATCAACTCGATTCGCTGGCTTGAAGGTGTGCTCAATAGCTACAACGCCACCATGGTCATCATCAGTCACGACCGACACTTCCTGAATCACGTCTGTACGCACATCGCGGACCTTGATTTCCAGCAGGTCAAGATCTATCCCGGCAACTATGACGATTTCATGCTGGCATCGATGCAGGCGCGCCAGCGGGTCGAAGCCGCGAACGCCAAAGCGCAGGACCGAATCTCGGATCTGCAGGAATTCGTGCGCCGTTTTTCGGCCAATGCCTCGAAGGCACGGCAGGCGACGTCGCGCCGTAGGGAGCTCGAGAAGATCAAACTCGAGGAGATCAAACCGTCATCTCGCCAGAATCCATTCATCCGCTTCGAACAGGGCAAGAAGCTGTATCGGTCCGTCGTCTCGGTAGAAAACCTGCGCTTTAGGTACCGGGACTCGAACGTGGATGTACTGCGTAATGTCACCTTCAATGTCGAGGCCGGTGAGCGCATCGCCATCATCGGCGCCAATGGCATTGGCAAGACCACGCTCATGCGCTGTCTAGCCGGCGAGCTCACGCCAACGGCTGGCCATATCCAATGGGTGGAAAATGCCCAGCCCGGCTACATGCCGCAGGATCCGCAGGCAGAATTCGGCACTAAGATGGATCTGTTTGCGTGGATGTCGCGATTCACAGGCAAGGCGGATGACGATCAACTCGTGCGTGCGACCTTGGGGCGCCTACTGTTCTCCGGCGATGAGACGAAGAAGTCGGTCAAAGTGCTCTCGGGCGGCGAAAAAGGCCGCATGATTTACGGCAAGCTGATGCTCACCAAACCCAATGTCCTGTTGATGGATGAGCCCACCAACCACATGGACATGGAGACCATCGAATCTCTGCAGATCGCGACGGAGAAGTATCTGGGCACCATGGTCTTCGTCTCGCACGACCGCGAGTTCGTGGGTGGACTGGCCACTCGGATCCTAGAGCTGCGCACCGATGGCAGCATCGCCGATTTCAGGGGTACCTACGACGAGTATCTCAGGTCGCAGGGCATCGAGGTCTAGCCAACGCCCTGGGATTTCGGCGTGCTTCTGGAGCGTCTGATCCAAGTAGAACTCAAACGTCTGCAGACCGTGATATGGGTGCTCCGCAAGTTTGTCGTCGAAATGCGTACCCGCTCGAATTGTGTTAACTCAATCTCGATCGGCGATAGAGGATTCAGTTTGCCTGTCCGTGCTGAATCGGCTGTGAAAGTCTTTCCGACCTGCCGGCGGTTACACCGGCGTAGAGCGAACGGACCCGTTTGCACCCACCGCTCAAGAGCCCTGCAACTACAGCGCATAGGCCCAGCGAGTGCTTTGCAGCCGATACGTGTCGCACGTCACAAATCGGAGTCGGGGTATGCATTAGCCGCCCGCTAAGTTTGCCGCCGCACAGAGCAACCTGTTGCCGGGGGTCAAAGCGGACTGGCTAAATCAATTCGCCTAGGGTCGAACGACGTTGCTGCTCGCCGGTCCGGCGTGCGGCAAGACGCTATTCGCTCTCCAACCATTCAAGGCAAATCGTGGATAAACCCAAGCCGAAATCAAAACCCCTCACAAGGACTAAATCCAGGCGACAAAATCACCTCCGTCCCCAACTGCCCAAATCCCCAACCGGCATCCAGGGGCTGGACGAGATCACGGGTGGCGGGTTGCCCAACGGAAGACCAACCCTGCTGTGCGGAAGCGCGGGCTGCGGCAAGACGCTGCTCGCAATGGAGTTTCTGGTGCGCGGGGCCACGCAGTTTCACGAGCCGGGCGTATTCATGGCTTTCGAAGAGACTGCCAAAGACCTGACCCAGAACGTCGCTTCACTCGGCTTCGATCTGAAAGATCTGATCGCGCGCAAGAGGATCCTGCTGGACTTTGTGTACGTCGAGCGCAGCGAAATCGAAGCGACCGGCGAATACGATCTGGAAGGATTGTTCATCCGCCTGGGTCAGGCCATCGACTCCATCGGTGCCAAGCGCGTGGTGCTCGATACCATCGAATCGCTGTTCGCCGGATTGCCCAATCCGCTCATCCTGCGCGCTGAACTGCGCCGCCTGTTTCGCTGGCTGAAAGACAAGGGCGTGACAGCCATCATTACCACCGAACGCGGCGAAGGATCACTGACGCGCCAAGGCCTCGAAGAGTATGTCTCCGACTGCGTGATCTTGCTCGATCATCGGGTGAGCGAGCAGACCTCTTCGCGACGCTTGCGTGTGGTCAAGTACCGCGGTTCGACCCACGGCACTAACGAGTACCCGTTTCTGATCGACGAAGACGGTATTTCGGTGTTGCCCGTCACTTCGCTCGCCTTGCAGCATATTGTTTGCAGCGAACGCGTTTCCACCGGCATAGCGCGTCTTGACGCTATGCTCGGCGGCAAGGGCTATTACCGTGGGAGCAGCGTCCTGATCTCCGGCACGGCTGGCACGGGTAAGAGCAGTTTCGCCGCGCACTTTTTACCTTGCGAAATTGCCCCTAGATACCCTGAAGATCGACCGCTCGTTCGTTATCGACATGTCATCCGGGTCCCGCGGACTGGCGCTGGTGTCCACGATTGTGAACCTTGGTCAGGCGCTTAACCTCAAGTTGGTGGCAGAGGGCGTCGAAACTGAAGAACAATCACGCCTGCTCCGCTTATTGAGGTGTGACGAGATGCAGGGTTATCTGTACGGTAAGCCGGTGCCCGGCGATGTGTTCGAAGCGGCGTGCCTTGTCGGCTCTGGTGCATTCGCGAACGTTGAGCAGACATAACTCGAATGGATGCGACGCCGATCAGCGTCCAAACATGTCGCCCAGTTCACAGAGTTTGTGCTCACACTAGCGCAACGCCACTAATTCGGGAGGCTCAACGCTACCCATGCGGGCGAAATCGCGAGCCGGGCGGCGTGGCACCGTGGACCTGGTGGAACTGATGGCACTGTACGGTGCCACCGGGGCGGAACTGGTGGCATTCGATCCGCAGCGGCGTGCCGGACAGGCGGCGCTACTGCCTGCCCATCTGAGCAGTTGCGGAAACTAGCGCTGCGGCCGTCAGTGCGCCGCGGCCGTCAGTGCAGTGATCTGGCGAACTGTTCCAGCGCGCGATGATCAAAATCGTTGGCGAACGCGATGTAGTCTTCGGTCACGACCTCCGAGGCCGGAATCGCGGTCCTGGTGACGCCCGCATCAGTCAGCAGCTGGATGTAGCGCTGGATGCCGGCTACTGACAGCGCACCGATCCGCTTGTTGCCGGGATCCGCCGCCGGAAGATCGCTCTGCCAAGCGGTCAGCTCGGCAGTCTTGCGCTGCAGATCTTCATCGGTGAACGGCGCGCCGTCGGCATTGAGCAGCAGCCGGGCCGCCGCTGCAGCGTTGTAGTGCACCAGCAGCGAGGCCTTGACGATGGCGCGGGAGAAGCGTCTGAGGGCGTCCCCTTTGGCGGCCATCACCGCCGGAGCCGCCGCATAGCCGGCGTTGGGCACGTCCTTGAAGCTGGGATGATAGAAAATCCGGAATTTCCTTCCGGCGACCATCAGCGGCAGAAATTCATAGTAGGGAAACGCCGCGCCGGCCACTTTGCCGGAGGCGAGAGCATCGGCTGCCTGATTTTCGTATCCGATCGGCACCAGCGTGTAATCGGTCGGCTTCAGTCCTGCCACGGCTAGCGCCGATTGCGTCGTGAAGACTCCGGAGGCCGCGGCATTGATGACATGCACGCCGATGTTCCTGCCCTTGAAGTCGGCCAGCTTCCTGATCGGGCTGTCCTCGGGTACGGCGATCACGTACGAGAATTTCGATGCGCGCGCGAGAAACATCTTCAGCCGAACGCCGTCGCTGTAGTTGGTGAGCAGCGGTTCGATGCCAATCGGGCAGATGTCGTCCTTGCCGCTGGAGCACAGCTGGGCCGACTCGAGCGCGCCGCTTGCCAGGACCTTCGAGACCGTCAGGTGCTCGTCCCGGTAAAAGCCGGCGCCTTCGGCAATGATATTCAGCGTGTTCATCAGCGCCGGCGTCCTGGCACCGAGCACGACCGACAGCGCGTCGTCTGCCAGCGCGGGCCGCTGTGCCAGCAGCAGGATCGCGCAGGCGCTGGTGAAGGCGTTGCGCAGCAACGATCGGGCGCGCGTCCTCATCGGTTCCGGCTCTTTGCCGACGGGCCCTCCAGGGGCGTGAACACCATGACATGCACGCCACCGATTGTGGTGTCCTCCTTGTGCACGGGATAGGGGGCGTCCTGTCGCTCGCGATGGAACAGCGCTGCGAGCAGCAGGCCGAGCGCCAGGCGCAGGCTACAGGAGCGAGCGGGCATGGTGGCTGGTTTCCTTGCGGTGGGTTACTTGGCGCGGCCGGTGAATTTGCGCGCCAGCATGTGGATCTTGTACAGATTGCCATCCCTGGCCGTCTTGCTGTGCCCGACGATGTACAGCATCCTGCCATCCTTGCCGGCGAAAGCCAGATTCTGCGCCTTGATGGGAAGCGGAATGATACCAAGCGCCGCGCCCTTGGCAGTGAACAC
>JBEKUL010000158.1:0-5830 GCA_049515055.1 Steroidobacteraceae bacterium
CTCTTCAGTTTGTCGCCGATGTTCTGCAGCATGTGAGGTAAATGGCGGAGCGGACGGGACTCGAACCCGCGACCCCCGGCGTGACAGGCCGGTATTCTAACCAGCTGAACTACCGCTCCGTCAGCCGCGATGGCAAACGGCAATTATAGCGGTTTTTTTGGTGCGTGCTGAGGGACTCGAACCCTCCACATTCGCTGTGAAAGGTCCGTGTGTCGAGTATCCGGCTCTTTCTGGGGCCGCTCCATGGCGGACGGGCGCTCTCGGGTGCAGGGAGGGCGCGGCTCTTCTGTTCTAGTCTTTGATATTCAGATATTCGGACGTCAGTCCTGCGCTTGCTATGACCGACTGTGCAGAGGAAGTGGGGTTCGATCCAAATACAGTCAGGCCGGTAACGCTGTTGGCGTTCGCATTCAAACAGCTGCTCGCGCCCGGAACGTTACCCGGACATCCCCACACCCAATCCAAGTCGACATAGTCATTCGCCAGGGTCACATTGGTATCCCCTTCCTGAACGAGGACCCAGTAACCGGAGCAGCGCATGCTGGTGATCACGTTCTGAGAGTCCTCGTACAGCGTGCCTCCGGTGTCGTGGTAAATTGCCGAATAGCCGGCGTATTCGTCACCGGACGTACTGCAGGTACCGGTGGTTCCTATGCCGGTTAAGTAGTTGCCGCTCAGAGTTGTACCGGCTCCAGAGCCGTTGGTGTAGACACCTCCGCCGTCGAATAGGCTCAGCATCACGTCGTGAATGTAGTTATCAGCGACGCTATTGTTTGCTGCGTACGAAGGAACTCCCCAACCCCAACCCACCGATAAGCCTGTGTAGGGAGCCATTGCGATCTCATTATTTGCGATCGACGTGTTGGCTGTGTAAAAGATCAGGATCGCCGAGCTACCTTGATACTCCGCGCCTGTGCCCGTCACGTAGTTATTGGCGATGACATGGTTGAGACTTTGTTTGGCCGGATCCGTCTCCAGATTGTCCCCTGGATCCCCGATCGTAATGGCACCGCCGGAGATATCGCTAAAGTAATTACCCTCAATCAGCACGCCTTGGCTTCCCTCAGAGAAGTTAACAGCGGCCGCGCCCAGATGGGTAAAGCGGTTGCGGGTGAAAGCGATGTTCTTGGCGCGCGAGAAATTCAGCGCCCCCGGCGTACTCTGACCATTATCCAACCCATTGTTGTAGACCCCGGATTGCCGCTCGGGAAAGCCCATCGATGTACTGGGGTTTAGCCATGTCGCATAGGCGAAGGTTAGTCCCTCGAAACAGATGTTTTGCACAAACTGTGGGTTTCCAGAGGCGTCGAGCGCGCCGACGCCGGTCACCAATTGCTCGAGGTCGCCGGCGACAACTTCGGCGGTCGCCAGGTCTTCGCCCGACCGAGGGATGTAATAAATCATATTTGCGCTTCGGTCGAGATACCACTGGCCGCTCTGGGTCAGAAATTCATAGGCATTCTCGAGCCAGTTAAGACCAGTCTGCATTGGGATGGGTCCGTCATTCGCAAGAGTCCAGCAAGGGTTCTGCAGCACAATCTGCCCTTGCGAGACCGATTGGAGGGGGCATCGATTTTGCTGCCAATAAGCGCTCATGACCGCCTCGATGTCCTGAACGTTGGTCCATTCGGTCATGCCGACGATGCTTACTTGGTAGCCCGTTGAGGAGCCCGTCGCGCCGCCGCCCAGAGTGGCGGCTCCGGGCGTCGGGGCCAGCAGCAGCATCCGCGCGCGCTGCGCGCGCACGCCGTTCACATACAGCTGGCGCGTGTTGAAACCCGCAGGCACGGCGGCCTGGTAAATGTTCTTTTGTGAGTCGTGAAGGGTCCAGTTCTGAATAGTGAGTCCACCGGACAATACGGGCTGTGCCCCGGCAGTCGCGACATATCGAACGTTGTATCCGTTGGTGCCCGAATCCGCTACGCCGAGCTGTAAAGGCGAAGCTAGCTGATATACGCCGTCAGCCAACTCCACGATGATGTCCTTGCTCATCGCCTGGTTCAGCTGGCGCACTTTCGTTTGGGCGGCGAAAAGTGAGCAAGGGGCCGCGGAAGAGCAATCCTGTCCTGAACCGCCCGGACTTACGCAAATATTCGCGTTGATCGAGCACGTCTGGCTGAATGATTGCGGTGCCAGCGCGCTTTGGCTATCCCAACCGCCCCCACATCCGCTGATTACAAAACCGGCAGTTATGATGAGAGCGTTGATCGGGCGCCGATGAGGGCCCGACTCGGGCAGACTATATATCGTCAAACACGCGCACCTTTAGGGGATGAAATTCAAGACCGCTGAGAAGCGAAACGCTCCTACGCGATTATGTACATCCACCAGCAGGCCGCGACGAAGGCAATTCTCACTTTGCGCCACCGAACTCAAAGCATGTTACGGCGCAGGATACACAGACCTACGAACTATTAAGTGCCTGAGTTGGTGGGTGCTGAGAGGCTCGAACTCCCGACATTCGCCGTGTAAAGGCGACGCTCTACCAACTGAGCTAAGCACCCGGCCCCGATCGGTCAGTGAGCCTGAACCTGCTTGCTCCGAGCTTTGCCACGTCTGGCCGGTTTGGCCGCCAGGGGCTCTTCGCTCGGGCTCTCCGGCAATGGCACGGGCTGGCGCGTCAAGGCGATCTGCAATACTTCATCGATCCAGCGCACCGGCCTGATCTCGAGCTTGCCCTTGATGTTGTCCGGTATCTCGACCAGATCCTTGCGGTTTTCCTCGGGTATCAGCACGGTGGCAACACCGCCGCGCTGCGCGGCCAGCAGCTTCTCCTTCAGGCCGCCGATCGGCAGCACTTCGCCGCGCAATGTGATCTCACCGGTCATCGCCACATCCGAGCGCACCGGAATACGCGTGAGCGCAGACACCAGCGCCGTGCACATGCCGATACCGGCACTCGGGCCGTCCTTGGGCGTCGCGCCCTCGGGCATGTGAATGTGCACGTCGTTCTTCTGATAGAAATCGGCGCCCAGCCCCAGTACCGCGGCACGGCTGCGCACCACGGACATTGCCGCCTGTATCGACTCCTGCATCACCTCGCCGAGCTGACCGGTATGCAGCAGCTTGCCCTTGCCCGGCACGACTGCAGCCTCGATCGTGAGCAATTCGCCGCCAACCTCGGTCCAGGCGAGCCCGGTGACCTGGCCTATGCGATCGAGTTCCTCGGCTTTACCGTAGCGGAAGCGCCGCACGCCCAGATATTTATCCAGGTTGCGCGGTGTCACCGCCACGCTGGCGGAATTCTTTCCGGCCTTGTCGAGCAATAACTGCTTGACCGCCTTGCGGCTGATCTTGGCGATTTCGCGCTCAAGATTGCGCACCCCCGCCTCGCGCGTGTAATAGCGCACGATATCGAGGATCGCGGCATCCGAGAGCTTGAGCTCGCCGGCCTTCAGCCCGTTCTGCTTGACCTGCTTGGGCACCAGGTAGCGGCGCGCAATATTGAGCTTCTCGTCCTCGGTATAACCGGGCAGCCGAATCACCTCCATGCGATCCAGCAGCGGCGGGGGAATGTTCAGCGAGTTTGCGGTGCATACGAACATCACCTCGGAGAGGTCGAAGTCGACTTCGAGGTAGTGATCGCTGAAGGTCGCGTTCTGCTCCGGATCGAGCACTTCGAGCAGCGCCGAGGACGGGTCGCCGCGAAAATCCATCGCCATCTTGTCCACTTCATCGAGCAGAAAGAGCGGATTGTGCACGCCGGTCCTGGCCATGTTCTGCACGATCTTGCCGGGCATCGAGCCGATGTAGGTGCGCCGGTGCCCGCGGATCTCGGCCTCATCGCGCACGCCGCCGAGCGACATGCGTACGAATTTGCGGTTGGTGGCACGCGCCATGCTTTGACCGAGGGAGGTCTTGCCCACGCCCGGCGGGCCGACGAGGCACAGGATCGGTCCCTTGATCTTCTCGACCCGCTGCAATACCGCCAGATACTCGACGATGCGCTCCTTGACCTTGTCCAGGCCATAGTGATCCTCGTCCAGAATCTTCTGCGCGTTCATGATGTTCTTGTGCAGGCGCGTGCGCTTCTTCCAGGGCACTTTGACCAGCCAGTCGACGTAGTTGCGCACCACGGTGGCCTCGGCTGACATCGGCGACATCATCTTGAGCTTGTTGATCTCGGCCGTGGCCTTTTCGCGCGCCTCCTTGGGCATGCCGGCCTTGGCGATCTTGTGCTCGATCTCGGCAATCTCATTATTGCCGTCCTCCATCTCCCCGAGCTCTTTCTGGATCGCCTTCATCTGCTCGTTGAGGTAGTACTCGCGCTGGCTCTTTTCCATCTGCGCCTTGACGCGGCCGCGGATGCGCTTCTCGATCTGCAGCACATCCATCTCGCCCTCGATCGCGACCAGGATGTGCTCGAGGCGCTTGCGCACATCGAGAATCTCGAGAACCTTCTGTTTCTCCGCCAGCTTGAGCGACATGTGCGCCGCAACCGTATCGGCCAGGCGGCCAGGCTGCTCGATGCCGGCCAGCGCCGTAAGCACCTCCGGCGGGACCTTCTTGTTGAGCTTGACGTACTGCTCGAACTGCGAGACCACCGAGCGCACGAGCACATCCATCTCGCGCTCATCGTACTGGTCGGCGTCGGTTTCGATCGTGATGGCAGCCGAGTAGTAGTCGCCCGGATTCAGGTGTTCGACCCGGGCGCGATCCACGCCTTCGACCAGCACCTTGACCGTGCCGTCGGGCAGCTTGAGCATCTGCAGGATGCTCGCGACCGTGCCGAAGCGATGCAGATCCTCGATTTTGGGGTCATCCACGTCGGCCTGGCGCTGCGCCACCAGCATGATGCGCTTGTCGTTGCGCATGGCGGCATCGAGCGCGTGAATGGACTTCTCCCGCCCGACGAACAATGGAATCACCATGTGCGGGTAGACCACCACATCGCGCAGCGGCAGCACTGGCACCGCGGTGGGCAGGCTCGGATCGGTCACGACGGGGATTTCTTCAGTACTCACTTGGCCCTCGTATCACTGCAAGCGCCCGGGCTGCGCTCATAACCGCAATGGGGACGCGCTGCCTTATATTCAATGGCAGTGCGCCGCGCTTGCAAGCCGGATTTGATGCGCCGTCAGCCGTGCAATGAGCCGCCCGCTCGCCTGGGCTCCTCGATGGCCGCCACTCGACCCTCATCGGCGCGATAGACGATGTAGGGCTTGGTGGCGCCTTCGATGACGCTGTCGTCAACCACCACTTTGGTGACGTTTCGCAGCGAGGGCAGGTCGTACATGATATCGAGCAGCACGGTCTCCAGGATCGTACGCAAACCGCGCGCACCGGTCTTGCGATGCATGGCCTTGCGCGATACGGCGCGCAAGGCCTCATCGCGAAACTCAAGCTCCGCGCCTTCCATCTCGAAGAGCTTGCGGTACTGCTTGGTCAGCGCATTCTTCGGCTCGGTCAGGATCGACATCAGAGCCCCTTCGTCCAGCTCATCGAGTGTCGCGACCACCGGCAGGCGCCCGACGAACTCGGGGATCAGGCCGAATTTGATGAGATCCTCGGGTTCGACGTCATGGAACAGATCCGAGCCGTGCGGCTTGGAATCGGCGCCACGAACCTCGGAGGTGAAGCCGATGCCGCTGCGCTGGGTGCGATTCAGGATGACCTTTTCCAGACCCGCAAACGCACCGCCGCAGATAAACAGGATATTGGAGGTATCGACCTGCAGGAATTCCTGCTGCGGATGCTTGCGCCCGCCCTGCGGCGGTACCGAGGCAATCGTGCCCTCGATCAGCTTGAGCAGCGCCTGCTGCACGCCCTCGCCCGAGACGTCACGCGTGATCGAGGGGTTGTCGGACTTGCGCGAGATCTTGTCGATCTC
>JBEKUL010000159.1:0-5740 GCA_049515055.1 Steroidobacteraceae bacterium
CATTGCTCGGGCTCCACGCGCAGCAGTCCCACCAAGCCCCCAAGCCCCAGCAGTTCTGCCGCGAGCCCGGCGGCGAGCTCGGTGCGCCCCTGGGCGCGCGCCGTGTTGAGTTCGCGGGCCAGTGCCTGCAGAACCATGAGCGCCTCCGGAGTATTGAAATCATCATCGAGCGCGGCCTCGAAGCGCGCGCCGTGTTCGCTGCGTGCGCTCGCGGGCGCGAGCTCAACGCCTCGCAGCGCCGTATACAATCGCGTCAAGTTCGCCTCGGCCTGCTCGAGCTGTGCCGGGGCGTAGTTGATCGGGCCGCGGTAATGACTGCCCAGCAGGAAGGCACGCAATACTTCAGGGTGACGCAGTCGCGGCAGCAGCTCGCGCACGGTGAAGAAGTTGCCCAGCGACTTGGACATCTTCTCATTGTCAATGTTGAGAAAGCCGTTGTGCATCCAGATATTGACGAACGGCCCGTCATGAGCGGCGCACGATTGAGCGATCTCGTTTTCATGGTGCGGAAACTTCAGGTCGATGCCGCCGCCATGCAGATCGAAATGATGACCAAGCAGCGCCGTGGACATGACTGAGCATTCGATGTGCCAGCCCGGCCGACCCATTCCCCAGGGCGACGGCCACGCTGGCTCGCCTTCCTTGGCCGCCTTCCAGAGCACAAAATCCAGCGGATCGCGCTTGGCCGCATCGATCTCGACGCGCGCCCCGGCGCGCAGGTCAGTCAGGCGCTTGCCGGAGAGGCGCCCGTACGGAGGAAATTTTGTTACTGCGTACAGCACGTCGCCCTGCTCGCCCAGGTAGGCATAGCCGCGCTCGATCAGCCGCTCGATCATCGAGATGATACCGGCTATGTGCTCGGTGGCGCGCGGCTCGTGATCGGGCGGCTCGATCGCGAGGGCTGAGAAATCCTCGTGCATCGCCTGGATGAAGCGGCTCGTGAGGGCCTCAATGGGCTCATTATTTTCAGCGGCGCGGCGGATGATCTTGTCATCGATATCGGTGATATTGCGCACGTAGGTCACGTCCAGCCCGCGGTGGCGCAGCCAGCGGCGTATCACGTCAAAGGCCACGTAGCAGCGCGCATGCCCCACGTGGCAGTAGTCGTAGACCGTGACTCCACAGACATACAGGCCGGCGCGGCCCGCATGCAACGGGCGAAACTGCTCCTTCTGGCCGCTCAGGCTGTTGTGAATACGCAGCATCGCGCCTCGCTCCTCGCCAGCGGCCCGCTCAGGAGCGGGCCTGCGCGAACTGCAGGAGCCGTTCGCGCACACGCTGCACCGGCATTGCCGCCAGCAGTGGCGCGAGCTCCGGGCCATGCAGCCGGCCGGTCAGTGCGGCGCGCAACGGCATGAACAGCGCCTTGCCGTTGCGGCCCGTGGCGCCGCGCAGGGAGGCCAGATCGGCGCGCTCATGCACGGCGCTGGCGGCCGCCGAGAAAAAATCCGGACCAGCCTCCTGTGCGGCCCGCAGCGCCGGCTCCTCATAAGACAGCGCCTCGCCGAAGATGATCTGCTGCCAGAGCCGGGCATCTTCGGCCAGCACCACGTTGGGCAATACCGCGGCGATGAATGCGCTCGCCTGCGCCTCATCGAGTCCGGCCGGCAGCACCCAGGCGAGCCAGTCGCGCGCTTCCTGCGCCGAGAGCGCATGCACCCATTGGCTCTGCCAGTGACGCAGCTGTGCGAGCTCGAAATGCGCGGGCGCGCGCTGCAGATGCCGCAGCTCGAAGCTCTGGGCCATCTGCTCGAGCGTCAACGGCTGATTGATGGGCGTGGAGTGCCCGAGCCGAAAGAGCTGATTGCATACGGCCGCCGGCGCGTAGCCGGCTTCGCGCAATTCACGCAGGCTCAGGTCCCCGTGGCGCTTGGACAATGGTGTCCCGTCCGCGCCGAGCAAAAGTGAGACGTGCCCGTAGAGCGGCGGCGGCATATCCAGGGCCGCAAGCAGCAGCCTCTGGCGCGGAGTGTTGGACAGGTGATCTTCGCCCCGAAGCACGTGACTGACCTGCATGAGCGCGTCATCCAGGGCGTTGCAGAAGAAAAAAGCCGCGCTGCCATCGGCCCGTCGCACCACGAAATCGCCGATATCGTCGGACAGATAGCTCTGCGGGCCGTACACGAGATCTTCAAACTCGATTCGCTGACCCAGCGGCACGCGAAAGCGCAGGCTCGGATCCGGTCCCTGTGCTCGCCGCTGCGCGATCTCCGCTGCGCTCAGACCGCGGCAGGTGCCGGCATAGCGTGGCGGCCGGCCGGCTGCCAATTGGGCGCGCCGCGACATGGCCAGCTCCAGCGGCGTGCAAAAGCACGGGTAGACCCACTGCGAGCGCTCCAGCCGCTCGAAGTAGCGCTCGTAGATCGGGCCGCGCTGTGACTGGCGGTAGGGAGCATGCGGGCCGGGTCGGTCAGGCCCCTCATCCCATTGCAGTCCCAACCAGGACAGATCCGCGCACAGCCCCTGAACAAAGCGCTCCTGGGTGCGCTCGCGGTCGGTATCCTCGATGCGCAGCACGAAGCGCCCGCCGTGGGCGCGCGCAAGCAGATAGTTGAACAGCGCCATGCGCGCATTTCCCAGGTGCAGCTCCCCACTGGGGCTCGGCGCAAAGCGCGTCACGACGGAACTTGCAGACATCCGTACAATGCTAGCCTAAATCCTCAGATACGAGCGATACGAGTGAGCACGCTGTTCGTCTCCGATCTGCATGTGGATGCGCTGCAACCCGCGGTCGGCGCGCAGTTCATAGATTTCCTCGAGACTCGGGCCGCCGGCGCCGATGCCCTCTATATCCTTGGGGATCTGTTCGAGTCCTGGGTCGGAGACGATGATGAGGATGCGCATCGGCAGCAAGTTTGCGACGCGCTGCGCGCGCTCAGCGCGCGCGGCGTGCCCTGCTTCGTCATGCACGGGAATCGCGACTTCCTGCTCCAGCAGGGCTTCGAGGAGCGCAGCGGCGCGCGACTGCTCGTTGACCCCGTGGTGATCGATTTGCACGGCGAGCGCACACTGCTCACGCACGGCGACGCCTTGTGCACAGCGGATCGGCCTTATCAGTTGCTGCGCGCCGTAGTGCGACAGCCGGCCTGGCAGCGCCAGTTCCTGCGCCTGCCCTTGAGCGTGCGCCGGCGCCTGGCACAGCAGGCGCGTGCGGGCAGCCGGCGCCATACGCGCATGAGTGCGGGACAGATCATGGATGTCGATCTGCCGGCGGTGCAGGCGGCCATGCGCGCCTGCCGCGTGCACTTGCTGATCCACGGCCATACCCACCGCCCGGCCGTGCATGAGTTCGAGCTCGACGGCGCGAGCGCGCGCCGCATCGTGCTCGGCGCCTGGCATGAGCAGGGCAGTTGCCTGAGCTTCGATCGCGGACAGTTCAGACTCGAGCAGTTGCCCCGGCCAGCCCCTGCGCCTGCCGCGGCCATAGCATTGCCGTCCGCTTAAGCCATCGCCCCCTTGGTCAGCCAGGCGTGACGCGCGGCCTGAATTGCGCGCATCGCCTCATCGGCGCTGCGAAAGCGCTCGTTCGGGTGTTTGGCCAGCAGCAGATCGAGCAACGGCTGCAGATCGGCCAGCGCCTCGGGCAACGGCGGGGTCGGTGTGTTGCGGTGCATGTAGATCACCGCCATCGGATTTTCGGCTATGTAGGGTTTGCGCGCGGTCAGCATCTCGAACAGCATGATCCCGAGGCTGTACAGGTCGCTGCGCGCGTCCAGATCCTGACCGTGGCCTTGCTCCGGGCTCATGTAGTGCGGCGTGCCGAAGATCATGCCGGTGTCGGTGATGTCGTAGTCGAGCGCCTCGTGCTTGGCGAGGCCGAAATCGATCAGTGCGATCTGCCCGTCCGTGCGCAGCATCACGTTACCGGGCTTGAGGTCCCGGTGCAGTATGCCCGCCGAGTGCAGAGCAGTCAGGGCGCGCGCGATCTGCGCTGCGACCTCGAGGGCTTCGGAGGGCGAGATGCCGGCGCGCATGCGACGGCGCAGATCGCCGCGCTGGAAGTATTCCATCGCCAGGTAGGCGTGATCGTCAGCCACGCCGAGCTCGTAGAGCCTAACGATATTGGGGTGGCGCACGCGCTGCGCAATCTCGTATTCCTGCAGGAAGCGGGCGAACACCTGATCGATGCCACTCTCATCACGCCGCGAGGGCGTGACCTTGAGCACCACCAGAGTACCGGCCTTCTCGCTCTCGGCCACATACAGCTGCGACACCGAGCCACGCGCCAGCAGCCGTGCGCGCCGATACTCCGGGATACGCGCTTCGCCGAAGCGGCGCGACTCGACGGCCTCGGGGGAAATGCGCCAGTCAGCCAGCTCGCGCCGATGATCGCGTCCAGCCGACTCGAGCAGTGCAAGAAATTGCTCGTGCTCGATACGCTCCTTGATGACCACGCCGTAGGCGCCGGCGTCCATCGCGCGCGCGCGCAGCTTCGCATCCTCGCTGCTGAGCATGAAGATGACGGGCGCGAACCCCGGCCGCGATCTGAGCTCATGCAGCGTGGCTATGCCATCGTCTTCCTCCGACGACGCCGCCAGCAGCACCGCATCGTAGCCCTGCGCCAGGAATTCCGGCGGCAGTGGCCCGCGCTGCAGCGGCGGATGGGCGCTGATCTGCACCTCCGGCCACTTGCAGCTCAGGTGATGCCGCAGCAGCGTGCGGACTTTAGGATCTTCTTCTACCAGCAACAGCCGCATGCGCAGGGCCCGTCCTGTTGAACCGACCGCACGGCGCGGTACGCGCGTGATCGACTATTGCGTGGGCAATGGCCTGGGCGCGCTCGAATCAAGGCGCGCCGACGGCCTTCAGCCCGCTGCGCACGAGCCGCCGCCGGCTTAGCTCCTCGTCGGAGCGCGCGCGCTGCAGACGATCCAGATACTCGAACGTCACATCGCCGGTCACGTATTCGCCCGAGAAGCACGAGGTGTCGAACTCCTCGATCCTGGCATTGTCATGCCGACAGGCAGTCACCAGATCTTCCAGATCCTGATAGATAAGCCAGTCCGCGCCGATGAACTGCGCGATTTCCTCAACGTTGCGCCCCGCAGCCACCAGTTCGTTCGTAGCCGGCATGTCGATGCCGTAGACGTTCGGAAAGCGTACCGGCGGCGCCGCGGACGCGAAGTAGACCTTTTCTGCCCCCGCTTCGCGCGCCAGCTCGATGATCTGCGCCGAGGTCGTGCCGCGTACGATCGAGTCGTCCACCAGCAGTACGTTCTTGCCGCGAAACTCCAGATCGATCGCGTTGAGTTTGCGCCGTACCGAGCGCTCGCGCTGCTCCTGACCTGGCATGATGAACGTGCGTCCGATATAGCGGTTCTTGGTGAAGCCTTCGCGGTACTTGATACCGAGCTTCTGCGCCATCTGCAGTGCGCTGGTACGGCTGGTATCGGGAATGGGGATGATCACGTCGATATCGTGATCGGGATACTCACGCAGGACCTTGGCGGCGAGCCTTTCGCCCATGCGCATGCGCGCCCGATACACCGAGATGTTGTCGAGGATCGAGTCAGGCCTGGCGAAATAAACGTATTCAAAGATGCACGGTGTGTGGCGCACGGTGGCCACGCACTGCTGGCAATGCATGCGGCCGTGCTCATCGATGAACACCGCCTCGCCCGGGGCCACATCGCGCACGGTCTCGAACGCCAGCATGTCGAGCGCGACGCTCTCGGAGGCCAGCATGTATTCGGTCCCGCGCGGCGTGCGCCTGGAACCGAGCACCAGCGGTCGTATGCCG
>JBEKUL010000160.1:0-5727 GCA_049515055.1 Steroidobacteraceae bacterium
ATATGCGTGTGATGTCGTGCTCGCTCAGGACTTTCTGCCTCACGGGGCTGCTGGCTCTGGCGGGCGCTTGTACCGTGGGTCCTTCGTATCGAGCACCGCCGACTAATCTGCCGCAATCCTGGGACAGCGCCGCGCACAGCGCAATCACGGCGGCGGACGCGCCTGCACCGATCAGCTCTGATGGGCCAATCGAGGAGGCGTGGTGGAAGGCATTCCAGGATCCGATGCTCGAGCGCCTGGAACAGCGCGTAGTCACGCAGAATCTGGATGTCCGGACCGCGACTCTGCAACTGACGGCAAGCCGGCTGGAAGCTCGCATCACTGCCGGTGCTCTGTGGCCGACATTGAACGGCAATGCCTCATACGAAAGAGAAAAGGCCAGTCAGCAGGGTCTGCTGAGTCTGTTTGGCAGTGCCGGCGCCGGTACGACACCGGGAAGTGAGGCCTCCGGCACTTTTGGCAGCGGCGCGGGCGGGGCGCCGGGTTCCATCGCGACCATTCTGTCCGAGCCACTCAGTCTTTGGCAGTACGGCTTCGATGCCTCCTGGGAAATCGATCTGTGGGGCGCCGCGCGGCGCGCGCTGCAGGCCGCACGCGCGACAGTGCAGGCTTCACAGGAGGATCTGCGCGGCGTGCTGATCGCGCAGCGGGCGGAGGTCGCGCGCGATTACCTGACCCTGCGCGGCGTGCAGGCGCAGCGCGCCATCGTCGAGGCCACGCTGGTGGCGGATCGTGATACTGCCTCGATCGTCGAGCGGCGAGTCAATGCCGGTATGACACCACAGCAAGACCTCATCAGTGCTCAATCGGAAGTCGACTACGTTGCATCACAGCTGCCCGCGTTGGGCCAGCAGGAAGCGCAACTGATCAATGCGCTGTCGCTCCTGCTCGGCTCGCCACCCGATACGCTGCGCGAGGAATTGCTCGCGGCAGTGCCGCCGCCTGCGACTTTGCCTCAGGTGGCGCTGGGAATGCCCTCAGAACTCGCGCGTCGCCGACCGGATATCCGTGGCGCCGAAGCCAAATTGCAGGCCGCCACGGCTCAGATCGGCGTCGCCGTGGCTGCGCTTTACCCGTCCATCACGCTGACGGGCAGTTTTGGCCTGCAAGCGCTGGACTTCGCCAAGCTCGGCAGCTGGAGCGCGCGACAATACGCGCTCGGCCCCAGTTTGACGTTGCCGCTATTCGAGGGTGGCCGCTTGCGCGGCACGGTGGAGTTGCGCAAGGTGCAGCAGCAGCAAGCCGCGATCGCCTATCAGCAAACCGTCCTGCAGGCGTGGCACGACATCGCCAACGGGCTCAATGCCTACGCCGCTGAGCAGGAGCGTCTGCGACGTCTGACCCGCGCGGCCCAGCAAAGCGATGGCGCGCTTGGAATCACTACGGAACGCTACCGCAGCGGCATCGATCCGTACCTTGATGTTCTGACGGCACAGCGTACGCTGCTGCAATACCAGCTCGAGGCTGCCCAAAGTCTGCCGAGCGCTCAATCCGATCTCATACAGCTCTACAAGGCGCTCGGGGGCGGCTGGGGCGAGGCAAACTCCGAGGCACTATCGGCAAGCGAATGAATCGATCGGAGCACTACTGAGGAGCATCCCCAGCCTGATGCACCGCCTTGGCGCTGGTTATAGTCGATGCTGCCGGCATCTGTGTGACATCCCATCCGCCACCGAGCGCCTGGATCAGTTCAACTGCCGCCGTCAGCTCACTGACGCTCAGCGTGACCTCAGTCTGCTGATCACTCAGCAGCGTGGTCTGAGCGCTCATCACATCAAGGTAGGGATCCAGTCCGGTCTGGTATCGCGATGTTGCAATGTCCAGGTATCTCTGCGCCGCGTCTACCGCCTCTTTCTGTCGGGCAATCTGCTGCGAGAGTACGCGCACGGTCGCGATGTAGTCCTCCACCTGCTGAAACGCCGTCAGCACGGTCTGCTCATAGGACGCGACGTCGGCGTTATAGGTCGCAGTGTATTGATCGACCGCTGCTTTGCGCAGCCCAGCGTCGAAAATTGTCTCAGCCGCGGATGCCCCAATTGACCAAAAGCGGGCGGGCGCCGACAACAGCGTTGAAATGCTGTTGGATTCAAATCCAGCGCTTGCGGTCAGACTCAGCGTCGGATAATAAGCTGCTTCTCCAACGCCGATGTTCGCGTTGGCCTGCGCCATGGTGCGCTCTGCCGCAGCGATATCGGGGCGCCGTTGCAGCAGCTGCGAGGGGATGCCGACCGGAACGGGCGGAACTGGCGTCGCGAGGAACTTCACTGGCATCGAAAAGCTCGACGCGGGTTTACCGATCAGCGTCGCGATCGCATGCTCGTACACGGCCCGATTCGCGGCGAGGCCAGTTGCCGTGGCTTCCGCATTCTTGAGCGTGACCTCTGCCTGGGCAACATCCTCTGCGTTATCGATACCGGTCTCCAGCAGCGCACGCGTGAGCTCCAGCGACTGTCGATCCGCATCGATGGTACGGTTGTAGAGATCCTGCAGGGCATCCT
This sequence comes from Steroidobacteraceae bacterium, assembly GCA_049515055.1. GTDB lineage: Bacteria > Pseudomonadota > Gammaproteobacteria > Steroidobacterales > Steroidobacteraceae > FEN-1191. The sequence continues at coordinate 2,499 of JBEKUL010000160.1, forward strand.
GTCCGCGCAATTCAAAGTAGTACTCGGCCAGAAAGGCCTGCTCTGTCAGGCGCTCATTTTCGAGGTCCGCGGCGCTGACTTGCGCGGCGTATTGATATCCGCGAACCGTATTGCGGATGCGGCCCCAGAGATCCGGCTCCCACGAAACATCGAGGGGCAGGGAATAGTTGGAATAGGTGCTGGCGCTCGAGCTAGTCCCGCTCGGCACCCCCACTGAGCCGGCGGTAACTGCCGAGCCCGGTACGTGCGACCTGGTGTACGCGGGATTGACTGTCGCGACGGGAAAGTATTGAGCGCGCGCCTCGCGAACCTGAGCCCGTGCCGCCATGAAGTTTTGGAAATACTGTGCGATGTTCTGGTTATTGATGTTCAGTTGAGCTTCCAGCCCGTTGAGCTCCTCATCATCAAAGATTTCCCACCATCTACCTTTGAGCGCTGCGTCCTGTGGGCTCGCGGGTTGCCAAGTGCCTGTCTGCTGCGCGCCATAGGCCTCGGGCGCGGCCTCCTTGAAAGACGGCGCTGCGGGAGCATCAGGTTTGGAATATTTCGGGCCCACAACGCAGCCGCTGAGCACAACGGTGCAGGCCGCGCTCGCATAGCGTAGCGCCCTGGCGCTGCTGGACGTACGCGTCGCACTACACGGCTTGGCATTCATAGTCAGCGAGCACTGTAAGGGGTAGGAAATTGGCTGGCAATCAGCGCACCGGCGCATACACGCGCGCTGATGTGAGACGCGCTAACGGCGTGCAGTCGTTAGCAGCAAAGTGCGCGCTGAGTACGCTCGCGCACACCAGCGATTCGTCAGCGCAGTGCCGATGACTGGCCCGTGTTTCTCCTACAAGTGCTGCAGACTCTGTGCTTAATTAGTTATTGTATATACTAAATATAATGTCCTAAGTCAATGATATATATGATGTTATAAATTTAAATAAATAAGAAATCAGATCGACAAGAGCGGCAACTACTACGCCACGAGCGAGCGCTACAGCGCTCATTAGGTGTTGTTAACCATCATGGCGCATCTGCTGCGTGACGTGCATGCTATCCCGAGTAGGAGCGCTGAGCGCGGTCTTCCGCTTATACCAATCATGTCCAACGCGACTAATAGCCCAGATTTGGCTTCGGATCAGTCTTCACGCAAAAAGCGAATTTGGTGGCTCTCGTCGATCGCTGTTGCTGTGGTGCTGATCGTCGGCGCTGTTTTGATTTGGCGCCACCACGAGGCCAAGGAAGCGGCAGCCGCAGCCGCGCGCCGCGCCGCTGCAGCGGTTATCACCATTACGAGCGCGACGGCTAAAAAGGGTGACATCGGCGTCTACCTTGACGCGATCGGCACCGTCACCCCTGTTTACACCGACTCAATCACCAGTCAGGTGAACGGACTCATCGCCGCTGTGCACTTCAAGGAGGGTCAGCGGGTGCGCAAAGGCGATCCGCTGATAGAGATCGACTCGCGTACCTATCGCGCCACCCTCTTGCAGGCGCAAGGGGCACTGGAGCGCGACCAGAACGTGCTCGCGCAAGCGCAGATGGACCTCAAGCGCTATCGCGACGCCTTTGCACGCAATGCCATTGCTAAACAGCTCGTGGACGACCAGGAAAAGCTCGTGCTGCAGGACGAAGGCACCGTGAAGAACGATCAGGGCGTGGTGCAATACGACCAGGTTCAACTCGACTACTGTCACATCACCGCACCGATCAGCGGCGAGGTGGGGCTGCGGCTGGTGGATCCGGGCAACGTGGTGCAGGCCACCGGCACTACGACTCTCGCGGTCATTACGCAATTGCAGCCTATTACAGTAGTTTTCACCCTGCCAGAAGACAGTCTGGGCCCGGTCATCGCCCGTTTGCGCGCCAAGGCCAAGTTAAGCGTCGACGCCTTTGATCGCAGTGCGCAGAGCAAGATTGCGAGCGGCGATCTGCTGGCGCTCGACAACCAGATTGACACCACTACCGGGACCGTAAAAGTTCGAGCGATATTCGAAAATACCAATGATGCCCTGTTTCCGAACCAGTTCGTAAACACCCGACTGCTGGTGAACACGCTGCAAGGCGTAACGCTGGTTCCAGCAGAATCCGTGCAGCAAAATGGGCAGTCATCGTTTGTATATGTGGTGCAAAACAACGTCGCTCATGTGCGCACTGTGAAGCCTGGAGTGACCGAAGGCGGCGAAACACAGGTTGAGGGCATCAACCCCGGGGATATCGTCGCCGACAGCAGTTTCGATAAGTTGCAGGATAACGCCAAGGTCGTCATTTCGAGCAAGCCTGTCGCAACAGCAACCGGCGGGACCGGCTCGCCATGACCCGTGCTCGTCCTTTCCGCTAATCCGCTCCCAGCGGGCGCGCGCGGGATGCTTAAACCGTGAATCCCTCGCGTCAATTCATCTTGCGGCCGGTGGCCACCGCGCTGCTTATGGCTGCCATTTTCCTGATCGGAAGCGTCGGCTACACACAACTGCCGGTGTCGGCGTTGCCGCAAGTCGACTACCCGACCATTCAGGTGCTCACCTTCTATCCCGGCGCAAGCCCCGATGTGATGGCGACGACGGTAACTGCTCCCCTGGAGCGTCAATTTGGCGAAATTCAGGGCTTGAGCCAGATGACCTCTACCAGCTCTGGCGGCACCTCCGTCATCGTGCTGCAGTTTACTCTCAGCCTGGATATCGATGTGGCCGAGCAGGAGGTGCAGGCCGCCATCAACGCTTCGCAAAGCCTTCTGCCATCCAATCTGCCCGCGCCGCCGGTCTACAGCAAAACCAATCCGGCCGACGCCCCCGTGCTAACGCTGGCTGTCACGTCAAGCTCCATGCCGCTGTCTCAGGTCGAGGACCTCGTGGATACGCGCGTAGCGCCGAAAATCTCGCAACTCAGCGGGGTCGGACTGGTCACCATCAGCGGCGGCCAGAAGCCTGCGGTGCGCATTCAAGCCAACCCCACGGCGCTGTCATCCTATGGCATAAATCTGGAAGACCTGCGCGCCGCCCTGACCCAGTCGAGTGTGAATGCCGCGAAAGGAAATTTCGACGGCCCGCGCCAGGATTACCAGATCGACGCCAATGATCAGCTGGTTACCAGCCAGGACTATAGAAATGTCGTGGTTGCGTACCGCAACGGCGCGCCCGTGATGCTGACCGACGTGGCGAAGATCGTCGATGGCATAGAGAACAATTACCAAGCCGCGTGGATGAACCAGACCCCCGCCGTCATCGTGAACGTGCAACGTCAG
>JBEKUL010000161.1:0-5712 GCA_049515055.1 Steroidobacteraceae bacterium
CCTCTGCTGATAGCGGTCCGCCAGAGAGTCGTTGGAGACGAAGAATTCTCCCGACAGCTGAGAATTGTGCGGGATATCGCGCACAACACCGGTTACTTTCAGTGAAATTATGCTGTCGAGGCATGCCCTGTCGTTGTCGTCACAGCCGCCCCGACCAGTGGTGATGATTTTACCGAGTGGATCGGCGCTGCCGAAATATTTACGCGACGCCGACTGCGACAGCACGATGGAGCCGGGCTCATGCAGCACCTGTTGTGGGTCGCCCGCGATCAAATGTAGTTTGATTATCTCAAAGAATCCAGGGTCCACGACATCGACAGTGGTCTCCACAAACTGTTTGTCGCCGGCTGTGAGGGTAAACTCTTCCTGCCAGACCCTGGTCATCCCCGTCACCTCCGGGATTTCGTCCATCATCGCTTTGGGCATCGCGAACGGAATGACCGCCATCGGTAGAACTGGCCGGCCAGGTACGAGCACGGTCTGCTCCACTCGGTAGAGATGCTCGCTGCCGGGCAGCCACTGGTCGTAGGACAACTCGTCGCGCACGAACAGGACGATGAACAGCACGCAGGCGAGGCCCACTGCGAGGCCCGCAATATTGATGGTGCTGTAGAGCTTGTGCCGCACCATGTTGCGCAGGGCGACGGTCAGATAGTTGCGGAACATGACGGCTCCTAGAGAACCTGGCGGATGCTCTCGGTCACGATCGCGCCGTCCAGCAGGTTGACGACGCGGTGGGCATATTCCGCGTGGGAATGCGAGTGCGTTACCATCAGGATGGTCGTGCCCTCATCGTTCAACTGGGTGAGCAGCTGCATCACCTCCTCACCATTGGCAGTGTCCAGATTGCCGGTGGGCTCGTCGGCCAGGATCAATTTCGGACGCGCCACGACGGCGCGCGCGACGGCGACGCGTTGCTGCTGACCGCCGGACAGCTGCGAGGGCATGTGGCGGGCGCGGTGGCCAATGTGCACGCGCTCGAGCGCCTCATTGGCGCGCTTGCGCCGCTCACCCGCCGATATATCAGAGTGATAGAGCAGCGCCAGTTCGACATTCTCGCGCACGCTGAGATCGTCGATCAGGTTGAAGCTCTGGAAGACGAAGCCGATCGCGTTCTTGCGCAGCTGCGCCAGTTTGGTCTCGGGATAGCCCGCGATATTCTGGCCGTCGAACCAGTATTCACCGGCCGAGGGGCCGTCGAGCATGCCGACGATATTGAGAAAGGTTGACTTGCCGCAGCCGGAGGGTCCCATTACCGCCACAAATTCGCCCGCACGGATCTCCAGGTTCATGTCGCGAATGGCGGTAGTCTCCACTTCGCTCGTGCGATAGACCTTGGCCAGATTTTTCAGCGTTATCATGCGGTGCCTCTGCTAGTTGCCATCCGGCTTGGCGAAATCGACGCGGTCCATTTTCAGGAATGCCTCATAGCCGGAGACGATGACCTTCTCTCCGGGTCTCAGCCCATCCACTACCTCGACAAAGTCAGGATTGCGGCGGCCCAGCCGCACATTGCGGCGCCTGGCGGAGCGGCCGCTGGAATCCAGCGCAAACACCCAGCCGCCGCCGCTGTCTTGATAGAAAGGTCCGTTTGGCAGCAGCACTGCACGCGCGGAGCCGCCAAGTTCGACCTTCAGGTCAATCGCCTGGCCAACGTGGATACCACTCGGCGGCGCGCCGTCGAAATACAGATCGACCTTGAATGTGCCATTGATGACCTGCGGATAGGCTTTTACGACCTTGGCGCGATAATCGCTGCCGTCGACGCTGAATAGCGCGGTCTGCCCGAGGGCCATGCGGCCGAGATAGAACTCATCCACTTGTGCGGTGAGCTTGAAGCGGTCGGCGGAGTTGACCTGCCCGAGCACCGCGCCCTGCGCCTTGGACTCACCGACTTCCGCCTCCAGCGCGGTGAGCTGGCCGTCCATCGGTGCGCGGATGGTGAGCGCCTCCACGCCGGCGTTGGCGACATTGACTTGCGCGCCAACACCCGGTGTAGCACCTGTCAGCTGGGTCGTACGCACGCGCTGCTCGACATCGCGCGAGGCGATCGTCGCAGCGCGCAGTTTCAAATAGTAGTCATATTCTTCCTGTTCCTGCTTGTAGGTGCTGGGCGCGATGGCGTTGCCATCCAGCAGGATTTTGTCGCGTGCCAGATCATTCTTGAGCCTGCTGATCTGGTGTTCGATATCCAGCAGATCATTTTCGTATTTGAATCGGCTCTGTTCGAAGGTGAGCTGCTGGGCCGCGACCTGAAGCTGCAGCGCTGGATTGGAGAGGATGATCAGCGGCTGGCCAGACTTGACCATCGCGCCGTCTTCCACGAGCACTTGTTTTACGGTGCCACCTTGGTCGGTAGTCAGGTAATCGATGATGAAAGGCGCCACAGCGCCCCGGACGGCAATGAAGTCCTCGAACGGTCCCTCAGTGACGGTTGCAATGGTCAACCGGTTGACTGGCACCCTATAGACGCTTCCCCCTGAGCCCTTCAGAAACCAGCTTCCTGCACCCAGCACCAAGGCGAGCGCAGCGGCGACGAGGGCGTAAGTTCGCCATCGAGGTTTCCTGGAGAGGGCTCTGTCCATGGCGTCGGTGCTCATGAGCGACGGAGGAGCAACCTTCGTGCCATATATTTCTTGTTAATTTTCAATGTGATGAGAACCTGCGTTGATTGCACGTGTCCGAATTCGTACAGTATGGCGGACATCTGTTCACATACGGACACTCATTTTGACCGCACCGCTCCTTGCTGCCCGCGTCCTCGTGGTGGATGACAATGAGGACATTCTTCAGGCCGCCCGCCTGCTGCTGAAGCGCCACTTCACCGAGGTGCAGACCCTCAGCGATCCTTCCAAGCTCATCGCGCAGATGCGGCGCGGCGGCTTCGATGTGCTGTTGCTGGACATGAATTTCCGCGCCGGCGCGGACGACGGTACAGAAGGGCTCGCACGTCTGGCCGAAGTGCTGGCGGTCGACCCTCAGGCGGTGGTGGTCCTGGTGACCGCGCACAGTGATGTCGACCTGGCCGTTGCAGCCATGAAAAAGGGCGCTGCGGATTTCGTCACCAAGCCCTGGGAGAACGAGCGGCTGGTGGCGACCTTGATGGCGGCGCTCAACCTGCGCCGCTCGCGCATGGAGGCCAAGGAATTGCGCCAGCGCAATCTGGGCCTCGCCGCGGCCACGCATCTGGAATCCGGCATGATCGGCACCGCGCCTGCGATGTTGAGATTGTTTGGAGCCATCCGCCGGAGCGCACCCACTGACGCCAATGTCCTGATCCTGGGCGAGAACGGCACCGGCAAGGAGCTGGTGGCGCGCGAGATTCACCGGCTGTCGGGCCGTGCTAACGAAGTCTTCCTGCGGGTGGACATGGGCGCTCTTTCGCCGCAACTCTTCGAGAGCGAATTATTCGGCCATCGTCGCGGGGCTTTTACCGATGCCAGGGCGGATCGGACCGGATACTTGCGCGCAGCAACCGGGGGCACTCTGTTTCTGGACGAGATCGGCAACGTGGCGTTGCATCTGCAGAGCAAACTTCTGACCGCGCTCGAGCGGCGCGAGGTGGTGCCGGTGGGCGCGGAGACACCCGAGCCCATCGATGTGCGGCTCATCTGCGCCACGAACCTCAGCCGCGAGCGACTCTGCGACGAGAACCTGTTTCGCCAGGACCTGCTCTACCGGATCAATACCGTCGAAGTGACACTGCCACCGCTGCGTGAGCGCAAGGAAGATATTCCCCTGCTGCTGGAGCACTATGCGGGGATCTATTGCCAAAAATACAATCTCGCGCCCAGGCGCCTGTCCGCGGCCCTGATTGAAAAGCTCAGCGAGCGCGCGTGGCCGGGAAATGTGCGCGCTCTGCGTCATGCCGTGGAGCGCGCGGTGATCCTCAGTGAAGGGGATCTTTTGGGCCCGGCCGATTTTCCGCTGGCCGAAACCGAGGCGCTCAAAGAAATGCCAGCCGATGACGCGCGTCTGGATGCGGTGGAAAAAGCTGTCGTCGTGCGCGCGCTGGAGCGGCACAAGAACAACGTGAGCCGCGCCGCGGAGGCGCTGGGTCTCACGCGCGCCTCGCTGTATCGGCGGATGGAAAAATATGGCCTATAGCCGCTTCCAGCTCGGCGTTGTGTTGAGGATTCTGGCGCTGGTGGGCACCTTGTCGGTACTGGCCTGGAGCCTCACGCACACCGTCTGGTATGTAGCTAGCCTGATGTTAACGGCTGCCAGCATCGCCCAGGTGGTCAGGTTGTTGCAATTCGTCAATCGCTCCGGGCGCGAGATCGCACGTTTTCTGGGCGCAGTGGCGTTCGACGATGCGTCGGTCACTTTCTCGGGGCTCTCCACGGATGGCGCCTTCGGTGAGCTCAGCGCCGCGATGACGCGAGTGGTGAATCAATTGCGCATCGGGCGGGCCGAACGCGAAGAGCAGGCGCAATATCTGCATACGCTGATCGCGCATGTGCCGGTGGCCCTGATGATGATCGCCGAGCATGGCGAAGTGCAGCTTCTCAATCCGGCGGCGCGGCGGCTGTTCGAGAGTGCCTGCGTCGCTATAGCGCAATTTGCACGCCACGGCGCGGCCTTTGCCACGGGACTGGAGACGTTGAAACCGGGCGAAAGCGCAATCATCAAGATGGAGCGCTCATCGGCGGCGTTGCAGCTCAAGGCCGCGGCTACCGGCCTGAGCATGTCAGGCGTGCATTACCGCCTGATCTCGCTGCAGAACATCGAGGCCGAACTCACGGCGCAGGAAATGACCGCCTGGCAAACCGTCATCCGCGTGATGGCGCACGAGGTTACCAATTCGCTCACGCCGATAACTTCCCTTGCGGCCACCGCGCAGGCTCTGGTGAGCGAGGCGCTGACCAGTCTGCCGCAAGATGATCCGCGTCACGCTGCCCTGGCCGATGCCGGTGAGGCTCTGGACACGATCGCTCGTCGCAGCGAGGGGCTGCTGCATTTCGTGCAGAACCACCGGCGACTCACGCGTCAAATGGTGCCCAAGATCGAGACCGTACCGGCGCGCCGCATTTTTGTACGCCTGCAGCGATTGCTGGCCGCGGAGCTGACAGCGCGTAATCTCGCACTGAGCTTGTCGATATCGCCCGATACGCTGGAGATCAACGCCGACATCGAGCTTCTCGATCAGGCGCTGATAAACCTAGTGCGCAATGCGATGGAAGCGCTACGCGACGAGCCCGACGGCCGCATCAAGCTGTCTGCCTTTCAAGAGCGCGGACGAACCGTAATCGCAGTGGCCGACAACGGTCTCGGTATCACAGCAACGCAACGGGAAAAAGTATTCGTGCCCTTCTTCACGACCAAGCGGCAAGGAAGTGGGGTCGGTCTCACATTGGTGCGCCAGATCGCAACCGTACATGGCGCATCGGTGCAGATTGATGAGACGGCCGGCGGCGGCGCCACGGTGAGCATCCGATTTTGATACTGCCCGGCCGCGAGCGTAGTGGCAGATACATTGGGCGCCTCAATCCCATCCGCCGCCCAAGGCGCGGTAGAGCGCCACCAAATCCTCACTGACGGCCGTCTGGCTCTGTGCCAGCGCGAGCTCATTTTGACGTAGCGTGCGCTCTGCATCGAGCACTTCGATGAAACTCGCGACGCCGCTGCGATAACGCGCTCGGGTCAGATCCAGTGCGTCGCGATTCTGCGCGACGGTGTTCTGCAGCCACGCTTGCCGGTCCTGATCGGCGT
>JBEKUL010000162.1:0-5680 GCA_049515055.1 Steroidobacteraceae bacterium
AAGACGAGCGCTGGGACTACCGCGTGCTCGTGGTCTACAAGAATCAGCTCGCGACCTCGCAGGAAACGGTCGTGGCGCGGCAGTTGTTTCCCGATCACGCCACGTTCAAGCGCGAGGAGAGCCATCGCTGGGAACTGATCGAGGCGCATTGGGATCTGCCGATCACAGAAATCGATCCTCACGCGGCGGATGATTGATTACGGCTCGTTAGGTACCTGATCGAATCGGACGCCGCGGCGAAGGGACGGATATGGCCTTTCCCTATACTCGGGATAGCTCCATTCGCCGCGGCCGTCCACCTTCGACAAATTCAAGGTCAACCTGTACACACAGCCCCGATGAGGGCTCACACCATCGTCAACATGCCGCACCAGAACTGTGTACCTGCGGTTGTGTCCACATCCTGTTTACGAACGAAAGACAGCTTGCCATCTTGCCCGACGCGATAGACAGACAGACCTGCGCTGACATTTGAGACACGATCGCCATTACGTACCAGGAGCGCCAGCTGACTGGCGGCGATCAGCAGCCTGCCACTGGGATCAATCGCAAAGGTGCGGATCTCGAAGCCGTGACTGTCAATGTTCTGGATGCGGCGGGGTTCGCCAGTAGCGGGATCGATCTTCCACACCACAATGTTGTTCTCCCCACCATTCCAGACCTGCTGGCCGTTGTAGTCCAGCGTTCCCGAGCCGCGATTGGTCTGATAAACGAAGCGACCATTGGGATGCACATGGATCGGTCCAGATGCCTGGCCCAAATGTTTGGCTTTGGCGTCGGAATCTACCAGAGCACTCTTGAGGTACAGCGGCTCGGCGGACAGCGCGCCGTCTGTGGTCAGCTCATAAATGCAGATCGAGTTCTCGCGTTCCAACGACACAAAGGCAAAGCGGCCACCGAAATCCAGATGCCGAGGCCCGAAGCCATAGCCGTCGTTGTGCGGGGCCAGGGATTGAAGGTTGAAAAGCTGGCCGTTCTGGAAACGGAACACTTTGATGGCGCCTGGGTCCTCCGAGTGATCTGGACGCGGATCATTGCCGCGCGTCACCAGCGTGACTGTTTTTCCTGACGGCGTTACTCGAACCTGGTGGGCATAGAATCCGGTATCGAGCTTCTGCTGCTGTATCACCTCATCTCCAATAGTGGCATCCGGGTTGATGCGGTGGACAGTTACCGTGCTGGGAACGTTGTAAGCAATTAGCAGGAAGCGGCCGCTATGATCCACCGTGGCATGTATGGGGCGATACCGCAGTGCTACGGTTGGCCCGTGCGGCGCGAGGGCGCCATTTGCACCCACCTGATATACCTGGGCACAGTGGCCCCCCGCGTCGGGATCAAGGCCGCCTGGCTTAGTGTTGCTGGCGACGACGTACAGGAAGCGCCGGGCAGGATCCGGCCACGCATATTGTACATTGGCGGGTAGACTCACCGAACTGCGCGCGCTGAGAGTCAAAGCGCTTACGTCGAGGTCATAGAGTATTAGGTTGGCGCCAACGCTGGCGTAGAAGGGCAACGTGCGAGGTTGTGCCAAGCTTCCAGCCGGAAATGCCGCGACGCTAGCCAATTGGACAGCGAATGAACGCCGATTCAAGATCGCGTTTCTCCTTCCTAATTTGCACGTTTGCTTTGGATAAAGGTGACGAGTTGCCAGATTTGATCAGGCGTTAGTTGGCCCTTCCAACTCGGCATACCGCGGGGCGTACCTTCAGAGATGGTGTGGAAGATTTCACCGGGCCTGCCGCCATAGAGCCAGCTATCGTCTGTCAGGTCGGGTCCCATGCCGCCGGCCAGATCATAGCCGTGACAGCCGGCGCAGTTCATTTTACCGAATAGCACCTTTCCGGCCGCCACCGCCTCGGCACTGCCCTGGAGGGGATTGACGCTGTCCGGCGTGACTTGACCGAAAGCGAAGGAAGCAAGCGCAACGATCGCCATGAGCGCTGCAGCTGCCCGCATTGTCGTCCCTAGTTGTGTGCCGCGCCCGGCGGAGTAGAGATTGGCGCCGCCGCTCCCGCTTGGGTTTGCAGTTGCGTTGTACCCGAGCCGATACCTGCGCCATCCACCGAGAAAACATAAAGCGTGTTGCCGCCGGGCGGGAAGCCATTCACATGGCGAATGACCGTCGCGCCGCCGCCGATACCGGCATAGATAGCGATATATTCTCGTTTGTCGGGACCCAGGAAGGCGATGGGCTGGCTGTTGATGCCCGAGCCTACTTTCTGCGACCACAATACCTTGCCGCTGCGCGCGTCCACGGCGCGAAACCAGCCATCGAGCGTCCCATAGAAAACAAGATCAGATGCGGTCGTCAATACCCCGCTCATTCCATAGAGATTTTCCTTGATGCCCCAGAGCTTGCGGCCCTTCACCGGGTCCCAGGCGATGAACTCGCCCCAATTGCCGCCCGGGCCGACGTGGCGCTGCATTTCCATGCCGTCATAGGGTGCGCCGGGAATGTATTTCACTTCATGATCTGTCAGGTCCATGCAACTGTTGTAGATTGAGGCATAGAGCAATCCAGTACGCGGGCTGAAGGCGGAGGGTTGCCAGTTCTTTACCCCGACATCTGGCGGGCATATATCCTCCACCTTCTGCTCCACTATGGGATGCTTTTCGGCATTGACCACAGGCATGCCGGTGGCAAGATCGATTTTCTTCGCCCAGTTTTCGTAGCCGAAGGGTTCGGCCACCAATACCTCACCGCTCACGCGATCGATGGTGTAGGCAAAACCGTTACGGTCGAAATGAACCAGAACCTTACGGCGAGCGCCCTTCCACGGAATCTCGATCAATACGTTTTCGTTTATGCCGTCATAGTCCCATTCGTCGTGCGGCGTGAACTGGTAGGCCCATTTCGCCATACCCGTATCGGCGTCGCGCGCAAACATTGCCGAACTCCACAGATTCAGACCGGGACGCTGTGAGGGCACGCGTGGGCCGGGATTTGAGGTGCCGTAATAGATAGTGTTGAGGTCAGGATCGTAGGAGACAAAACCCCAAGGGGAAGATGCCCCCTGCTTCCACATATCCTTAGGCCAGCTGGTTTCACCCAAATCCTTGCCGACCATCCAGGAATAGAAGGGCTTGAAGTCCGGTCCGATGAGAGCGCCCTGGTCCGGTCCATTGGACTGGGCCTTCCAAATGACGTGACCGTCCTTGACGTCCAGCGCCGCCAACCATCCGGTGCTGCCCATCTCACCGCCGCTGTTGCCGACATAGACTTTGTTACCGACGACGAATGCCGCCTGGGTCATGGTCGGGCCGTTGGCGACTTCGTCCAGCTTGACGCGCCAGACCTCCTTGCCCGTCTGCACGTCCACCGCGACGGTGTGATCGTCCAGCAGGTTGTAGATCAATTTGCCATCGGCGTAGGCCCAGCCGCGTAGCACCTTATCGCAACACGCCTCACCAATGGCGCGCGGATCGGGATTGGGTTGAAATACCCACTTGATCGGGGCGCCCGGTTTAGTCAGGTCCAGCGCATAGGCGATGTTGGGGAAAGGCGTGACCAGATACATGGTGTCGCCCACAACCAGAGGCGCCCCTTCATGGCCATACATCTGCCCATCGGAAAACGACCAGGCGATGCGAAGGTGCGAGATATTCTTCTGGCTGATCTGGGTAAGAGGGCTGTAGCGCGTGTTGGCATAATCACGCGCCTGCCGGGTCCATTGCCCTGGCTCATCGCCCGGAGCCATATTGGCGGTGGCACCGGTGACCGATTCCACCTCGGCGGCAGCGCAAAGCACCGTCGCAACCATCAAAGCCGCCCCAAGCAGAACTTCGCGCAAAGTCATGCCATCCCCCTTTTCTTGTGAACCTGGCGCGTCAATTCTGATCGGCCCAGAGCACGAAATCCACCGTCGCGCCACCATCATGTTAAAGCACACCCTATCGGCTTAAGGCGCGTGCGCATCATTGCTGTGGCTTCGCAGGAACCGATCAGTGAGACCCCTTGGGCAAGGCATAGGCGATGACAAAATCGCCGGCCCTGGTGCCAGTGGAACCATGCCCACCCGCCACGACCACCAGATACTGACGCCCGTCGCTGCCCAAATAGGTCGACGGAGTTGCCTGACCACCCGCCGGTAATCGCGCGCGCCAGATCTCCGCACCCGTCTGCAGATCGTAGCCACGCACGTAATAGTCGAGTGTGCCGGAGAGAAACGCGACGCCGCCTCTGGTAACAATCGGGCCGCCAATGCCGGGCACGCCCAGCTTGAACGGCAGCGGCATCGGCGAGAGGTCTCGTACAGTGCCGTTAACATGCTTATACACGGTCTTGCCCGTGGTCAAATCAACGCCGGCGACATAGCCCCACGGCGGCTGCTGGCAGGCCAGATTGAGCGGCGAAAAGAACGGTGCCATCTTGGCGGCAAATGGTGCGCCAAAGTTTTCGTTAAACGCCGCCTCGCCATCTTTGGTCACGACACGGGCAGTTTCATTCGGCCGCGGCACGAGTTGCGACGTGAAGGCGAGATAAACCGGCATCGCAAACATGATCTGCCGCTGCGGATCGACGGCCACTGCCCCCCAATTGAACGTGCCGAAATTGCCGGGATAGACAATTGAGCCGTTCCTGGTCGGCGGCGTGAAGCGGCCCTCATAGAGGTAATTGCGGAAGGAAATCCGGCAGGCCAGCTCGTCAATCGGAGTCACGCCCCACATATCGCTCTCCTTCAATGGCTCGGGCTTGAAGGTGATCGAAGAGACCGGCTGTGTCGGCGCGGTGAAATCACCCTCAACGGCGCCCTTCGGCGCGTCGACCTCCTTGATCGGAAAGATCGGCTCACCCGTTTGACGATTCAGCACGTAAATGTCGCCCTGCTTGGTCGGCTGAACCAGGGCAGGCACGGATTTGCCCTCGATAGTCAGATCAATGAGGCTTGGCTGGGAGGGCACGTCCATGTCCCAGAGGTCGTGATGGACCGTCTGATAGACCCAACGCACCTTGCCAGTCTCAGCGTCGAGCGCGACCACCGCGGATGAGAACTTCTCGACTGCAGGCGAGCGGGTGGCGCCATATTGATCCGGTGACTCATTGCCCATCGGGACATAGACGAGGCCGAGCTCAGGGTCGTAGCTCGAAACGCTCCAGGAATTGGGCGCGTTTGGGGAATAGGTTTCGCCGTTGGCGATTGGTTGCGTCTGGTCCGGCTTCTTGGAATCAAAATTCCACACGAGCTTGCCAGTGTAGACATCGTAAGCGCGGATCACGCCTGAGGGCGATGTGATCGACGAGTTATCGTTAACCGCGCCGGCGACGATGACTAAGTGATCGGTGAGCAGCGGCGGCGATGTTGAGTAGAAGGAACCCGGCGTTACGTTCGGCATGTTTGCCCAGAGATTGATCGTTCCGTCCTCGCCGCCGAACCCCGGGCAGATATTCCCTGTTTTGGCGCTGATCGAGATCAGGCGACCGTCGGAGGTCGGTACGAAGAGGCGCTTGACGCAAGAGTCGGATATGGAAGCGGCCAGTATCGTGTTCTCCTTGCGGTCTACCTCAGGATTTGGTTCCCCGGGCTTCGCAGTACCGGCCACGATGTTTTCCGGGACACCCGCGGCGGCGGTGGTCACTTCGGCAGCGCTTTGGGAGACGCGGGTCTTTTCATCCTGCGTGCTCGATGACGGGGCGGACGCGACTTGCGGGGTTGCATTCGCGGGACGCGGGTGGCGCGAG
>JBEKUL010000163.1:0-5633 GCA_049515055.1 Steroidobacteraceae bacterium
TTCCCAGCGTCTACGGCATGAAGTTGATCGCCGGACGTCTGCTGTCCGACGCGCGCTCCGAGGACCGGATGTATTTCAAGGAGTTGTTGCGGCCGGATGCTCGCAATGAGGGCCACAACGTCCTCATTAACGAAGCGGCCGCGGCGCGCATGGGATTCACACCGCAACAGGCGATCGGCAAGAGCATCCTTTTCGGCAGTAACCATGCGAACATCGTGGGCGTGCTTGCCGACGCCAAATATGGCGGCGCGCGCGAGCCCGTCAAACCCACGGCATTTGACTATTATGCGGAACAACCCGCCAACGTCGTCCTACGCTTGCGTGGCGACATGATCCCGCAGACCCTGAGCTTCATCGACAAGAGCTGGCACAGTTTCGCTCCGATCACGGCTGTCCAGCGCCACTTCCTCGACGACAGCTTCGACAAGCTTTACAGCTCCGATGAGCGCCAGGGCAAGATGTTCGGCATCTTTGTCGCCATCGCCATATTCATCGCCTGCCTGGGGCTGTTCGGGTTGGCCGCCTTCACCGCCGGGCGTCGCACCAAGGAAATCGGCATCCGCAAGGTGTTCGGGGCCCGCACTCGCGACGTCGTATTGCTCCTGATCTGGCAGTTCTCAATTCCCGTGCTGATCGCCAATGCAATTGCCTGGCCGCTGGCCTGGTATTACCTGCGGGGCTGGCTGGAGGGCTTTGCCTATCGGATTGCACTGAACCCGCTCTACTTCGCTGGAGTCGGTACGGTTGCGCTGGTAATCGCATGGATCACCATCTTCGCCCATGCCTGGCGTGTCGCCCGAGCCAATCCCATCAACGCGCTGCGCTATGAGTAAGGTTTGGCTCGCACTGACCGTGTTGCTGGCGGGCTGCGCCACGCAAGTGCCGCAGGCGATGCCGCCACGGCTTATGCCAGGAGCCTTCACCGGCCCCGTGCCCTCCGGCGCGCAGCTCTGGCCCGATGCGTCGTGGTGGCGTGGCTTCGGGGATGCTCAGCTGGTGGCGCTCGTGGAGCAAGCACAAGCGGACAATCGCGACCTCGCCATTGCGGCAGCACGAGTGATGCAGGCCGAGGCTCAGTCAACCATTCAACGTGCGGCTCTCCTTCCCCAGATCAGCGGCGGGACCAATTATCAGGCGGGTGGTTGCAGAGGCCTCTCCTGCCAGCAATATCCCAGTGGCAGGGCTTTCGGGCTGCAGGTGACTGCCAGCTATGCACTCGATTTCTGGGGGTTGGCGCGCGACAATTTGCGCGCTGCCAACGAGCAATTGAAAGCCGCACGCTTCGCGCAGCAGTCTGTCGCCCTCACCGTGACTGCCAACGTCGCCAGCCAATATCTGACCGTACTGTCGCTGCGCCGTCGAATCGCAATCGCCAATGAGTACATCGCTGCGATCAACAGCATCCTGGATGTGATCAAGTTAAGGGTGAAGGCAGGCGCAACCTCTCACCTCGATTTAGCGCAGGAACAGGCCCAGATCGAGGCCGTGCAGGCGCAGCTTCCTTCCCTCGAGACGCTCGAGAAGCAGGCGCTTTATTCGCTCGCGGTTCTTCTGGGTCGCCCGCCGGAAGGCTTCGATGTGCCGCCCGCGGAACTGGACGCGGTGCTGGCGCCCCCGGTCGGGACGGGCTTGCCGTCGGACTTGCTCCTGCGCCGACCTGATGTCGCGCAAGCTGAGGCCACTCTGGCGAGCGCGCACGCGAACGTTGATGCAGCGCGCGCGGCCTTTCTGCCGCAGATTTCGCTGACCGGGTCGGGGGGCTTTGTCAGCAGCGCGATCGGAACGCTACTGCAGGTTTCGAGTTCCGGCTACAGCTATGGCGTGGGGTTGCTTCAGACCATTTTCGACGGCGGCAAGCTGATAGGAGGAAAGCGGCTGGCCGAGGCAACGCAGGCCCAGGACATCGCGGCCTATCAGAGCGCGGCTCTCAACGCCTATGCGGATGCCGAGTTTTCCCTGGTCGAAGTCGCCAACAGCGGGCGGGCGGAAAAGCATCTGCGTAGCCTGATCGGCGCCGCCCAGGAGGCCTTCGAGATATCCCAGCTGCAATACCGCCAAGGCGTTGCGGACCTGATCATCGTACTGCAAGCACAAGGGACACTATTTTCGGCCGAGGATCAACTCGCGCAGACGGTACTGGCCAATCGTCTGGCCTCAATCGATCTGTACGAAGCACTGGGAGGGGGCTGGGTCGAGAAGCCCGAAGAGCGAACTCAGTTTGCGCAGATTGTGTCCGTTCAGCTCACGAGCCCATGACCCGAACTTGCGCGCGTCGCCGCTGCAGCGGCCGGCGCAACAGGGCCGTGCGAGCCTGCCACTGCTCGGGCGGCGTGAGCGGCTCGAGCCACTGTACCTGTCCGCCAGTGTAGGTCGCGACGGCTATCCCATCTCGCAGCAGCAAGCGATTGCCGGCGAGCGCGGGGATGCGCGCACCGGGAGTCACGATGCCGACCAGGTTCAACGGATCGGCCGCACTCAAGCTCACGTAGGCACCATCGCCGGCGCGCTTGCGCACCGCACGCAACGCGCCCACGGCGTCGGCCAGCGCGTACTGCTCACCGCTGACGCCCGCGAGGAAGCGGCCACCCCGGATGTGTCCCTGGGCCTCGAGCCGACGATAAGCGCGCAGCAGTTGGAACCACGGTGGCAACCACGCTGGCTCGCGCAGCAGCAAACGCCGAAACACCACGCCATAACGACGCAGCAGGAGCATCGCAATCTGCTCGACTGCGTCACTCGACACCGTCGCCTGAGTAGCGTTGGACTCGCGCCGCACGAGGCTCCAGCGCCCCGCCTCGGTCAAGCCCAGCGCCGTCGCAGGTCGGCCACGCGCAAGCTTGCGCCGCCGCTCGAGCGGTGCCAGCAGCGCCCGCAGACCGCCGAAGCTATCGGAGGTCACTACGCCGGCGGCCACGAGCTCGGCCAGTGCGCTCTCGGTCTGCGCTTGCAGCAGACCGCTGCCCTGCTGCATCTCATCGAAGAACGAGGCTCCGTGAAGCGCAAGGTAATCCGCAAGCGCTTGCGCAGCCGATGACGGCAGCGAACCGGGAGCTGCCGTGGCCGAGAGTTGCTGCCAAAGCATGCGCTGGCGGCGCGTCAGCAGTGCGATCGGCGTGGCGCGCACGGGCCCCGCGGTCGCAGCCTGCGGCGGCTCAAGCCGTGCCCAGTAAGTGCGGCCGGCGAGGCACAGGCTGTCGAGCCAAGCCGGATCGTAGTTGCGCAGACGCGAGGGCAGCAGATCGCTCTCCCAGGCCGCGGCCGGTGCCTCGAAGCCCTCGAGCTGCTCGAGCAGCGCTTCCAGACTCGGCGCGCCCTCGGCTTGCGGCACGCGCGCGACCCCCTGCCACTCGAGCAGGAAGCGCATGAAGTCGCCGCTCGTGACCGGCTCGATCGCGTCGCGCAGCGCCTTGAGGGTGTAACGGTGAATACGCGCGAGCAGCCGCCGCTCGCACCATTCGACGCCCTGCGCTTGCGGGCTGAACTGTCCGCGCAGCACGAAGCCCTCGGCTTCGAGCGCAGCGAGGCCAGCCTCGACGCGACTTTCCGGCACCACCAAAACCTGCGCGAGCGCAACTGCGGTCGTCGGACCGACCGCCTGGAGCCGCCCGCGCAGCAGCTCTTTGAGCGCGAGCTCCGCGTCCCATTCGCGGCTCGCGTACTCAGCCGGCACCTTGAGTGCCGGGAATTCGACCGCTTCGCGCTGCAGTGCGTGCATCATCGGCAACGCCTCGGCGCACACCCAGAACGCATCGGGCTGGCCGGCGACGTAGAGCCGGGTCGCGCGAGCTTGCTCGCGCAGCGTTTCGAAGTACTCGCTCAAGCCCGCGGCACGGCCCTCGGTCTCGCTCATTGCCCCCAGCAGCATCAGGGCGTCGTGCAGCTCGTCGGGACTCTCGGGAGCTGGCGTCGCCTCGGCGCGCACAGCATCGATAGCCGCGGGATCCAGGCGCCCGAACTGCGCCGCGATCTGCGGATCGAGCCAGCGTCGCTGCATGACGGCTTGCGTGCGACGCTCCTCAAGCGGCGCGTCGTCCAAATAGGTATAGGGCCGCGCGGAGAGGATCTCGGCCGCCAGCGGGGAAGCCTGCGGCAGGTCACGCGTGTACACCTGCAGCGTGCCCGCCTCGATCCCTTTGAGCAACGCGTTGAGGCCGTCAAGGTCCATCGCCCCGTGCAGGCAATCATGCAGCGTCTGGCGCACCAGTGGATGGTCCGGGATCTCGCGCTCCCCGCTCAGATTCTCGGCACACGCGAGCTGGTCGGGAAATATCACGCCGATCAGGTCCTCCGCGGCCATACGCTGCAGCGGCGCGGGAGTCTTCCTGCCGTTTCTGAAGCGCTTGATTGCGAGCGCTATGGTGGCGTTCCAGCGCCAGCGCGTGGCAAACAGCGGCGCATCGAGTACCGCCTGCACCAGCACGCTCTCGGCGCTCGCGCTGTTCAGGAAACGTGGCAGCTGCTCGAGCGCAAAACTGTGGGTCTCCCCGAGTGACAGCACGATCGCATCCTCGTTCGCGGCCGCCTGCAGCTCGAAGTTGAATGCGCGACAAAAGCGCTTGCGCAGCGTGAGACCGAGCGCACGATTGATACGGCTGCCGAGCGGCGCATGGATCACGAGGTGCATGTCGCCGGCCTCGTCAAAGAAGCGCTCGAACACCAGCCGCTCGCGTGTCGGCAGCACGCCGAGTACCGCCTTGCTCGAGGCCAGATACTCGACGATCTGGCGTGCCGCCTCGATCGGCAACGCGTGGCGCAGCGCCAAACGCTCGCTGCAGCGCTCAAGACTCGCAGCGTCGAACTCCAACAGTGCCTCATCGACCTCGGCTCGCAGTGCCGAGACAGCCGCCGAGAGCTCCGGCGTACGCGCCGGGGCCTCGCCGAGCCAGAACGGCATGCTCGGGGGCTGGCCGCGCGCATCCTCGACGCGCACGCGTCCGGCCTCGACCCGCAGGATGCGGTATGAGTAATTGCCGAGCTGGAACACGTCGCCTGCGAGACTCTCGACCGCAAAGTCCTCGTTCAGCGTACCGACAAAGGTGCCGCTCGGCTCGAGCACGACTTGATAGTCGGCGTTGTCGGGTATGGCCCCACCACAGGTGATTGCGGTCAGGCGCGCGCCGCGACGCGCACGCAGCCGGCCATTGACGGCGTCGCGATGCAGGTAGGCGCTCTGACGTCCACGGCGGGTCGCGACCCCATCGGCGAGCATGTGTACCACGGCATCGAAGTCAGCGCGCGCCAGCTGCCGATACGGCCACGCGCGACGTACGAGCTCGAACAGCGCCTCCTCGCTCCACTCGCGTGCGCTGACCTCGGCCACCAGCTGCTGCGAGAGTACATCGAGCGGTTGCGAGGGTAGTGTCAACGCATCGAGCTCACCGGCGCGCACCGCGTTGAGCAGCGCCGCGCACTCGATGAGCTCATCGCGACTGAGCGGCACGATGCGCCCGCGCGGCACCCCGCCGACAGCGTGGTTGGCGCGTCCGACGCGTTGCAGAAAAGTGGAGATCGAATGCGGAGTGCCCAGCTGCACGACCAGCTCCACATCGCCGATGTCGATGCCGAGCTCGAGCGATGCGGTTGCCACCAGAGCGCGCAACTGCCCGCCCTTGAGACGCTGCTCGGCCTCGAGT
>JBEKUL010000164.1:0-5478 GCA_049515055.1 Steroidobacteraceae bacterium
CGCGCCATCACAGCGGCGAAATCCGTCGGCGGCTTGCTGAATAATGCGGCACCGAAGTCCTCGCCATCGCGGATTGATGCAAAAACGCGTGCAGTACCAATGAGCGCCTTGGAGGGAATGGAACCGGAGTTCAGCGAATTGCCGCCGAGTCGGTATCGTTCAACGAGCGCCACACTACGGCCGTGTCGTGCCGCCGACTCGGCCGCTGCCAAGCCCGCCGGGCCAGCACCCAGGATAACCAAATCGTACACGCTCTTCGGTACGGGATTCTTCCACGCGGCCGGCCGAACTCGGTGAAGGTAATGGTCTTGGTCCGCCCGGTCCGATTCGGGCGCTGTGACGTTTACTGACATTGTGACAGCCACCCGCCCTCAAAGCCTGCACCCTTCAGTCCGGCGCGGATGACAGGACACCCGCGCGTTATCTTCCAGATCAGGCCGGTGCGATAATTCTCGATCATCATCACCAGCAAGCCCTGATCCAGTCCATACCACCCTTTAGACAGCCAGCCATCGCCACGCGCTGCCAATGTCGGATTGAACCCGCTGGAAAACCGATCGTCAGTGCAGACCTGCGGATAGGCCTGCAGTAGATGACGCGTTCCGCGCAGCGCAGGCTCGGAGCCAAAGGGTAGCGTGGCCAGCATCGCCCACGGAGCAATCGTTCCATCATCCGGTCCATACGGCACGCCGCGCGACATGTAGCCGAAAAAGCGACGATCCCTGCTGCTTTCTCGCATTTCACGATTGCCCGGACCATCGCCGGCCGTAATGCCCCACAAGTTCCGGCCATAGCCGACGTAGCCGCGCGGATTGCGCGCACCATATTCCCGATGCACCGCGATGGCGTTCTTGCTGTTCTCGAAATAGTCGCTGTGCGTTTCGCGCATGAATGGGTCCCGAATGCCGCGATAGTCGATCCAAGCATGGGAGAACAAATGAGTGAATAGCGGACCGGAATACAACACGTCCTGCCCGAGCAAATTTTCCCACTGATACGTAGAAGTCCAGCCGGCGAAGCTGGTAATAGAAAGGGGATGCGTCGGCGAGCCGATTCCTAAAATATAAACGATCGTCGCTTCGTTATAACCTTCCCATCCATAATGAAGAAAACCGCACTCCGGCTTCCAGCCTTGAGAAACCGTTTCCTGCCCATTCTGGGCCCACTGCCAATCGACGCGTCGGTAAAGTGCGTCGCTGAGCGCGCGAATTTCCGCCTCTGCTCCATCGCCATCAAAATAACAGCCGGCCGTGAGCATTCCCGCCACCAACAACGTCGTGTCGACCAGCGACAACTCGCATTGCCACACGCGTCGTCCGCTCTTCATGTCTAAAAAGTGATAGTAAAATCCCTTGAAGCCTGTGGCATCCGGCCGCTCGCTTTGCGGACTACTCCAGAAGAAACGTAACGTTTTTAATGTTCGCGCCGCGGCCGCGGTGCGCGACATCCAACCTCTTTCGACGCCCACGGGATAGCACGACAGCGCGAACCCGACGACCGCAATGCTACAGGGCGAGCCTGAGCGCGATGTATCGGCGATGAGACCGTTTTGCACATTGGCATACTCGGTAATGTATGCGAAGGCGCCACGTTGCAGTCGGTCGAGCAACGCGTCGTCCGACAATGCGAGGAGCGCCGTGCTGTCGGTTCTAATAGGCGAATGCAATGGCAGCAACCGATTGCGGCGGCATTGTCAGCTCCAAGCGCAATATGCCGTTATCAAAGGTGACGGGCTGAGCGTCTTTACGCAGACACGAGACTGCGCTCAGTTCAGTAACCATCGCCGCTGACAAGTATTCGGGCTTACCCATCTGTTCCCAATGAGGTTTGGCATTGGCGTGCTCCGAATCGATACGCTGGATTGTCGCTTGGGAGACGGGTTTCGGGCCGCGCAAACTCAAGCGCACGGACTCCGTTCGGATGGGATGACGCGGCAGTGCGAAATTCGTCAGCAGAACCGTCGCCACGCCACTGCCGCGAACCAACCACGCATCGACGGTCGCATGTGCGCCCACGACCTCCATCAGTTCAGTGCCAAGTCCATGCAGCAATTCGAAGGCGCGATAAGAAGGCTTCGCGATGCCGTGAATATTTAGCAACCCGAACCCACCATGAAAAGGCACGGAAGGAAAGTAGTTTTCCTCAAAGATGTCGGAGAAAGTCCAATAGCTATACCCTTGGACCAGACCATTGGCTTCGAGCACCGTTTTAACGATAAACGCGGCAGCATAGGGGTCATCGTGCATCGGATCACGCGGATTCGAAGAGGTGCACCACTCGGTGTAATAAACCGGCAAATCGCCTGCCTGCTGTCGTACTTCGCGCGCCTCTTCTCGCAATACGCTGCGCTTACTCTCGGATAGCTGTGTTTCGGTGTCATCGCCGGGCAGTCCGAATGCGTCCGTCGGATAATGGTGCGTGGTGATGAAGTCGGCGGGTAGACGAGTGCCACGGCAAAAGGCGAGAAAATCGTCAACCCAAGCATTCGCGGCAGTCGCGGGTCCGCCCACTCTCAGCGCGCTGTCCACACCCTTGATGGCCTGCGCCGTGTAGCGGTAGAGTTCGAAATAATCGCTCTGTTTACCACTGCCAAATGCCGTCAAATTCGGTTCATTCCATACCTCGAAGAACCATCGTCGCACCTCGTCTCGGCCGTAACGCTCGCACCAATGGTTCACCAATCGTCGGATCAAGACCGACCATTGTCCATAATCCTTCGGTGTGGTCACATTGGCACGATAGTGAAAAACGGTTTGGTTACCGGAGGAAAGGGCCGAGGGCATAAAGCTCAGTTCGACGAAAGGCCTCATACCGATCGAAAGCAAGAAATCGAAAATCTGATCAGCGTTGAAGAAAGAGTAGATAAGCTTGTCCTCCTCGCAGACCAGAGTGCCCATATCGTCCGACAAGAGGCCGTGAAACCGCACGTGCTGCATACCGAGTTCGTCATGCGCTCGTTTCAACTGCAGCTGCCAGTCCGCGCGTAGGCCCAGAGTGGCATGCCCGCTGCCTACGGTATGCTCCCAAAAATGCGGCAATGCCGTCGATGCGCCCCTCAGGTCGCCAGTGAAGTTGGCAGGCAAAGTACAGTTTCCTTACTCGTAACACGAACCCGAGGGCGCTCCGACCGGAATTTGGATCTGGATGGCCGCTTGAGATTCCGCTCCGGTGCTGATTGCTGCAAACATAAAGCGTCGCGTTGAGCAGTGTCCGTGCGCCACCGTACGAAATGCGCCACGCTCTGCCAGTGATTCGTGCAAGATCGCGCAACTGCCGCACGAGGTAAAGCATGGCTTTAAGCGGATCGTCTGCCCCTCCCGTGCCGGTGGGCTCGACATCACCACCATCGTCGGACGGCCCGAACAACGCGCGCCCGGCGATTAGCTCGAGCCTCACGACTCTGAGCATTGCCGCGCTCGGAGTGGTGTTTGGGGATATCGGCACAAGTCCGCTCTATACGTTGAAGGCAGTACTCAAGCTCGCGGGTGCCAAGCCCGATACCTTTACCGTGCTCGGCTCTCTGTCGCTCGTGTTCTGGACGCTCGTCATCATCACGTCGATCAAGTACGTGGCGTTCGCCATGCGCATCAACAACGACGGCGAGGGCGGCATTCTCGCGCTGATGTCGCTACTGGGCGTCAAAGGACATCGTCCGGCGATCATCGCGGTCGGCCTCTTCGGCGCCGCACTGATCTATGGCGATGGCGCCATCACGCCGGCAATCTCGGTGCTGTCGGCGCTCGAGGGATTGAACATGGTGGCGCCGTCCTTCCATCGGTACGTGCTGCCCGCCGCGGCCGTCGTGCTAATAGCTCTGTTCGCCATTCAGCCTCAGGGCACAGCCCGGATCGGCAAGGCCTTTGGGCCAATCATGACGCTGTGGTTCCTGGTCATCGGCGCGTTGGGCATTTCGGGGATCGCCCAACACCCGGCGGTCCTATGGGCATTTGACCCGCGGTACGCGATTGAATATCTGTTCTCGGGCGGCTTCAAGAGCTTCCTGGTACTCGGAGGAGTTTTCCTGTGCGTGACTGGAGCGGAGGCCTTGTACGCTGATATGGGCCAGTTCGGGCCAAAACCGATCCGTCTTACCTGGAGTGCGCTGGTGTTCCCCTGCCTGGTGCTGAACTATGCAGGCCAGAGCGCGCTCGTGCTCGCAGGAGCGCCTACGGATGAGAATATTTTCTTCCGCCTGTGTCCTTCCGCGCTGCTCTTGCCTATGGTGGTCTTAGCGACTATCGCCACGATCATCGCGAGCCAATCGATCATCACGGGCGCGTTCTCAATGACGCGCCAAGCGATTCAACTGGGGTGGATGCCACGGCTGCCGATCAAGCAGACTTCGAGCAGCGGGTATGGGCAGATTTACGTCAGTCCAGTGAACTGGTTGCTGATGCTGGTCACGCTGGGGCTCACGGTGAGCTTCGGTAAATCGGACAATCTGGCCGCGGCGTACGGAATTGCGGTCTCGATGACCATGCTCATGACCTCCGTGCTTCTCTTCATCGCCATGCGCGAAGTGTGGCACTGGAGCCTGACAGCGGCCGGTGCGGTCGCCTGCTGCTTCATCCTCGTGGACTTCGGCTTCGTGGCGGCGAATTCCATGAAGATCGCCGACGGTGGCTATGTGCCACTGCTCCTCGCCGCGGCCGTATACGGTGTAATGTGGGTGTGGCATTGCGGCTCGCAAGCCGAGGCCGTGCGCATCCAGGACTCCCTGATGCCCATCGATGAGTTATTGAGGCAACTCACCGAGCAGCACATCCCCCGCGTCCCGGGCACGGCGGTGTTTCTCACCCACACGCAGAAGGATGCGCCCCCAGTGCTGGTGTGGCATCTCAAGCACAATCGCGCGCTGCACGAGCGGGTATTTATCCTCACGACACTCATCGAGCCGGTGCCGCGCATCCGCGGCGAGCGGCTGCATGTGCAGGAGCTCGCTGCGGGTATATGGCGGGCGACCGCCCGCTTCGGTTTCATGGAACGGCCAGATATCCCGGCGCTGCTGCGACAGGCGAATGCACTCGGTTGCGGCCTAAAACTTGACGACGTCACGTATTACCTCGGGCATGAGACCGTGGTCCACGGCGAGGACCGCAAGGGTCTGCCGCATATCGTCGAAAGCATATTCGCCTTCCTGCAGCGCAATTCCACGCACGTAAGCGACTATTACCATCTGCCAGCGGATTCATTGGTCGAATTGGGACGGGAAATCGCGATCTGATGACAGCGGGGATTTACCGAGTTGGATGATCGCAAATGGCGAGCCGGTCGAGGCATCGATGGCCGTAAGGAAACCTGCACCGTGAACGTTACACCCCCAGGGCTGGCCCACCGGGTGCAGGCTTCGCGGCTTGGCGCATATCGATCTTGCGTCTGGGGCCCGCAGCTATGGGATTGCCCCTGCGGCCCATTGAGCTACTGATCTTTCGCAATGTAAGCGGCATTCCAGCGAAGATTTCAGTGTGCCGGTTTTTG
>JBEKUL010000165.1:0-5462 GCA_049515055.1 Steroidobacteraceae bacterium
GTTGAGCGGAGCTGACGCCGATTGCGCCGACAACCTCTCCATTTACGCTCAACGGCAGGCCGCCGGCCATCTCCA
Source organism: Steroidobacteraceae bacterium (assembly GCA_049515055.1). Lineage (GTDB taxonomy): Bacteria > Pseudomonadota > Gammaproteobacteria > Steroidobacterales > Steroidobacteraceae > FEN-1191. The sequence goes on from JBEKUL010000165.1 coordinate 76, forward strand.
CAAAGCCTGCAGTCACCGCAGCAGTTCGCCCCGCGTGGACTGCATCTTCCAGCGCCTTGCTGGGTTTGCGAAACAGCGCAGCAGTTCGTGCCTTAGCCGGTGCGAGCTCGACGGCGGCGAGCATGGGCGATGCGTCCATTCGATCGAGCGCGATCAGATAGCCTTCGTCGTCGGTCACTGCAATCACGCACGGCCAACTTTTTGCGACTGCTTGCGCCTCAGCCGCCGCGATTACTTTCTTTGCCGCATCGAGCGTCAGGACATGCCGTGTCGGTAGGTCGGCCGCGGTTGTGCTCAGCGAGATACCTAAAGCTAGGATCGTCAGCGCTTTGGTAAAAGTGCTACGCATTTCATTCAATCCTGTGGCTATTGAGAACTTCCATCGGCGTCACGTGCCACGGAGCTCCAAGCTCGCCGTCGTGAATGCTTGCCGCGGCTACGCTGCCTGTTCCCGCCACGGCGCTGCCGACGAGGAAGCGACGACGATCCGGATTGGCCTTGGCCTCAGCCGAGACCTTATTAAACTGCTGAAGCGAATCGCGTTGAGAGTGGCGTTGCTCGCCGTCCGGGAGGTCCTTTTCCGATATCAGACACGTCATGTCGCCTCTCCAGTTACGCTCGGCCAGTGAGAGTGCCGCCGCTATCGAGAAAGCATGGTGCTAGCTGAAAAGTTGCGGGTTGATTGCGCGGCGCACGCGGAGCATTTCAACTGTAACGTCGAGGGGCGTAACGCGGTAACGCTGACATCGCGGCCGCCGAACAGCATCCGCGCTGGCAGCGAGTAGCCCGTCAGCGAGCTCATGAGTATCATTGCGTGATCGTCGACGCCCGAACCAAGACGCTGGGAGCAAGCAGATGTCAGAAACCAAAGCTAAGCCCCTGTACTTTGATTGTCCTAGCTGCAAGGCGCTCGCGACGCTTCGACCACTGGGACAGGGCCGACGCACAAAGCGCGTCGAGTACGAATGCAGCGAGTGTCGCATCCGCTATAGCGAGCAAGTATTGGAGCGTGAGGCCGCGAAACGCTCCGTCAACATTTGACGTTTAGATGGTCCATTATTGATTGCCCTTGACGAAAGCGGCGCGGCGGCAGCGAGTCGACAATCTATAGCCGCGCTGCCGCCGGCTGAGCCGCTCAAGTCATCGCAGCGGTCGATCTCCTGCAGAAATGTGCCTTCCGGCATCGATGGCGTTTCAACTGAAATACAGCCGGAGCGCTGTGCAATCGAAGCGCAATTGTTTCTTACCAACCTTCCTCCTTGTTCCTAGCGTCGTCTAAGTAATCTGCGTCCCCGGAGGAAATATGAAAACGCTCCTGCTAACGGCCGCGACCACTCTCGGCCTTTTAACCGTTCTTCTCCCACTTACACCAACAAAAGCCGCTGAGCCCGGCGCTGCGCTCGGACCGACCGACACGTATTTCGTCACTCAGACGTCGCTTGCTACTCCATTTCAGGTCGATGCCGGCCGGATTGCGGAGCCGATCTGATGGTGAGTTCCCATATCACCGTGAATAACGCGCTACTGGGGATTCTGAAGAACAAGGCGCCGGTGCCTCCGCCTACACTGCTGAAAGCCGCGTACTCCACGATGGTTTCAACCCTCCAGCATGAAGCTGGCAAAAGACTTGATGACGATTACGTACGCGGGCAGGTCAATTATCAGAAGGCTAATGCCGCGCTCTATCAGTATGAGATTGCGAATGGCTCCGACCCTGATCTGAAGGCGTTTGCAGCAGAAACGCTTCCGAAGATTCAGGATCATTTAGCGCGTGCCCTAAAGCTTCAGGGCGCGACGGATTAAAACCGGGAAAACTGCGGCGCTTCGCCGAGAGGGACTCTTGCAGCGAGGGTCTTCGCTCGTATCAGTGCCCGAGCCCTAGGAACGGTGGCCGATCATTCCTCCCGCGCAGTACTTGGAGGAACAGACCACGTGGGTGCGCCGCGGCGTGCTCCCGCGTCTGCGCGCAAGCACGCCGCAGCACGCAGGAAGGCTATTTCAGGATCAATTGACGAACCATTTGACTGCCGACTTCTATGCGCAACTTGCTCCGATCCGCGTTGGCGGAAGCGGCTTTGGCCAGTGACCCGAATGCCTGCTTAGCCGTGGGATCACTACGCGCCTGCAAGTCATCGAACGCTGCCATGTTCTTGTAAGTCACGGTCAGGATCAGATCCGCGTCCTGCGGATCGCGCGGCCGCGCCTCATAGATGGAATAGTCAGTTATGATCCCCTGCTTCTTGTATTCGTCCATGACGTGCTTGTATGTGCCTCCGAGATAACGCATATATTCTTCGAACATGCCCGGCTGGGTACGGACGAAGTTAACGATAAGGACGGGCCCCTGCGTGTAGGCATGATCGTCGTCCGCGCGTGTCACTGATGCTGATATGGTCAGGATTGCTGCGAGAAGCAGCAGAATTGGCTTTCTCAATTTATTCTCCCGTGTAGATCTGAAGGCCGCTGAGCAGCGGAGTAGTTGTTCTTACGATCCAGACTATAACCCACTTACCGTCTTGGCCGAGAGCGTTGACGATCCCCCAATAACGCTCGGGCATTCAAAGTGGATAACAGCTGAAGAGTACCCCGTCTCCTAGCAGCAACTCCTGACCCTGAGCCGCCACTCGGGACTGTCGGGTATCGGGGAATCAAATCAGGTCGCGTGCAAACTACAACAGCCATGTGCCAGCTGAACCGGTGGGCACTTCACTGACCCGTACGAACAAAAGACGCAACAGTCACCTGGCTTCGGCCGCAGCAGCGTATGGCAGCTCGCGCACTCGTGAAAGTAGATGCACGCATCCGTCGGCATTGTCTCCACGGTCGTGGCACCACAATGGGGACACGTCAGAACAGACTTCAGAATGACCTGCGAATCCAACAGTACGACGCATGACTCATCTGCAAATGACATCACCACCGCCCCAGATCGTCGCCCTAAGCTCAGGTGTCCACACTTTTCGGCGTGTATTTCTGTTCGCTCCGAGCGCTCCAGCGGTACAGATTTTCATCCCCACAATGAGAGCATTTGATCACAGTCAATTGATCATCGTAATCCGTCAGCGCTTTGCTGCCCGGTGCTGTGGCCGCAATCGCGATGACTCGCCCGCACGATCGGTTCTTACACAACCACCCTACGTAGACCTCGCCCGGCACCATCTGCTGCGGCGCCCTGACATCTACGTGGCGCAACGGGGCTGACGCGACCGGTTTGTGGGATGGCGTACCCCGGCTTTTTGTCGGACGTTTGATCGCCATTGCCGCCTCTCCGCTGATGAACATGGCAGAGCCTACCGCGGCCGCGATGCCTCTACCAGCCCCGACTCAACGGACGAGATCAGAACATTACGTCCCGGCACTACCCGTCGGCAGATCTTGACGTTGCGATTTGTGTGCTGGTTTTAGCGGGTGACCGCGCGCAGTTGCTGGGCGCGCGGGCCGTGGCCACGATTGACGGCTACGCAAAAACCCGGCAACCCTTTCTGCTTAGCCTGCACTTCAATGCACCGCAATGGCCGTGGGAAGCGCCGGGAGATCAGGCGGAGGCGCAGCGCGTGGCCGACCGACTTACCACCGACCGCGGGGCGATGTTTGATTTTGATGGTGGCAGCCAAAACACCTACCGGCAATTGATCGAGGCCATGGACCGGGAGGTCGGACGCGTGCTACAGGCGCTAGAGGCGAGCGGTTTGGCGCCGAACACCCTCGTTATCTTCACTAGCGACAACGGGGGCGAGCGCTTTTCCGATACCTGGCCGTTCCCCGAGCCGCCACTCGGGACTGTCCGGTATCGGGGAATCAAATCAGGTGTGCCTTGAACTGCGGCTCATTGCGAACCGGAACCCGATCAGCGGACACAGGGCAAAGACATGCTCGGTGAAGCCGGCCGTATCGGTGTAGAGGTTACCGCGCCAACCCGACCCGACGTAGCAGCCCCTGAAAGCGAGCGTCGGAACGCAGCACGTCGAAGGCGGGTTCAACCCCAATCTCAGTCATCGCGAGCTCGCGCTCTGCATAGGCGGACTCAAGCGAATCAATGGCTTTTGCTTGGTCACCAAGCCGAGCATAAATGATCGCGATGCCGTAGGAGTCGTCGTAGGCCTCCGGTGGATTCGGTCTGACGGTCGCAAAATCCAGCAGTGTCCGCCAATAACCCTGGCCACCATCCGCGGTAAGGGCCTTGCGCAGAGCCTCTTCGCGCGATCGCACCATTTGTGGGTCTTCACCGGACAATCTCCGAGCTGTACTTTCTTCGTCGATGGCGTCGTTGAATCGACCAAGGTAGGTATACAGATGAGCGAGACGTTCATGCCCCACCGCCAAGTTCGGATTCAAGTCGTTGCTCTTCTTAAACTGTGCGAGGGCCTCGTCAAAGCGACGCGCCCAAAGATAGGTTCGACCCATAAAGGCTTGGATAGCTGGTGATAACGGGTCAAGCTCTGCCGCTTTCTTCATTTCAGCGATGGCTTCCTCGTGTCTACCGAACGGCGAGAGATAGCTATTCGAGTAATAGAAATGACCCTGAGCATCGCTGGGATTCAAGGCGAGGCCGCGCAGATATTCTCGTTCAGCCGCGGGCCAGTCGAATTCAAAGTGTGCCATGATGAAGCCGAGCGCCGTGTGGGCGTCCGCGAGATCCTGATTGAGCGCGAGGGCTCGCGTCGCCGCGTCGCGAGCCTTCGGCATCGTTTCGGTCGGCGTGGATATCCCGAAAATCGGGGCCAGGCTATAGGTGCGTGCAAGTTCGGCGTAGGCGATGGCATAGCGCGGGTCCCTAGCGACGGCGCTGCTGAAATCCGCTATGGCTTGCTCGAAGCCGGCTTTGGTCCGAAGATTCAAAGCCTGCAGACCCTGGAGAAAATCCTCATAGGCGGCCGGATTCTTCGTCCCGCCGACCTCGAGTCTGATGGGCTCATCACCCGCGAGTCTAGTCTCCAGCTGCTGCGCCACGGCGGTGGCCACCTCGGTCTGGATCTTGAAGATGTCGGTGAAGGGTCGGTCATAGGTGTCCGACCACAGATGAAAACCGGTCACCGTGTTGATCAGCTGCGCGGTGATGCGCACGGTGTTGCCAGCGCGGCGTACGCTGCCCTCCAGGATCGCCCCGACGTTGAGTCGGCGCGCGATCGTAGGTACGTCGACATCCTTCCCTTTAAACGCAAATGAGGAAGTCCGCGCGACCACCTGCAGGTCATTCAGGCGCGAGAGCGCGTTGAGCAGCTCCTCGCTAATGCCGTCAGAGAAATAGTCCTGCTTGGCGTCCCCGCTCATGTTCACGAACGGCAGCACGGCGATGGAGTGCGCCGGCGGAGAGAAGACTGGCGTGGCACTTTGCGCCTTCTGGGCGACATCCTGGCTCGTTGCCTGAGCTCTGCCACCCGGTGCGG
>JBEKUL010000166.1:0-5456 GCA_049515055.1 Steroidobacteraceae bacterium
CGCGCGCCGGTAGCTGATGAAAATCTCGCCCGCCATAAGGCTCCCCGATGCCACGGCGTGCCGCAGCTTGCATCAGCATCGGCGATTCGGGCAAACCGGGCAACCACGGCGCGAGGGATGATCACGACGCAGGCGTGCCCGTGGCGGCAATTTCCGGCTGACCACGCTCGGCCGACAATTGGCGCGAAATCACCCCCGAGATGTGCGCAAAGTAGGACGAGAGCGGGGCCCAATCGAGGTCAAGGGTTTCCGATGCTCGCTTCTGACGGTGAGCGACGATCCGCGTTGGTAGAGTCGGGATGTGGCGCCTAGGGGCTTGCTCCATGTCATGTACCCTCGCGCGGCGCACGCCGTGTTCCTATATACAGCTCAAAAAGCAGCAGCTTGCAGGGGATGCTGCCGTTCATGAGAGAGGTAGTGCGCTTTGGTTTGAGGCCAATCGCCTTATACGGCGATGCGGCAGCGGCCAGGATGGCGGCCTGCCAGCCGCTGAACTTCTGCTTCAGCGTGTTGCCCACTTCCTCATACAGCTGCGCGATGTCTCCCTCGCTGCTACAAATGCGTTCGCCATACGGCAGGTTGGTCACGAGGATGCCGGTCGGCGCGGGCGGCTCAGCATCCTGGAAGCGACCCGTGTTGAAAGTCATGTACCTCTCGACACGCGCATCCAGTGCACTCTTTTTCGCCATCGCCACATAGGCTGCGTTGATGTCTGAGGCGACGACTGGTGCGGTCGGGGCCTCCAGCTTCTCGGCACGCACGCGGTCCTGAGTGACGCGCCACAGATTACGATCGAAATCTTTAAGCCACTCGAAATGAAATTCGCCCTTCTTGCGATGGATCTGCGGCGCCTTGTGGAGCGCAATCATTGCAGCCTCGATGGCAATCGTACCGCTCCCACACATTGGATCCATGAATGCCTGGCTGCCGTCGTAACCCGCCATGGTGAGAATTGCCGCGGAAAGCGTTTCCTTGAGCGGCGCCGGATGGCCTGGCTCGCGATAACCGCGCTTGTGCAACGACTTGCCCGAGGTATCGAAGCTTAACGTACAGCGGCCGTGCCTCAGATGCGCCACCACGACTACCTTTGGCTCACTTCGATCGACGAGCGGTGCGACCCCCTGGGCGCGCTCGAAGACCTCGCGGATACTCTCGCGCACCTGGGTAATGATTTGCTTCGGTGCCATCCCGCCCTTATCCGTGTCCCCACCCTGGCTTTCGACCATGAAGCCATGACGCGCGTCGAATAGCTCGTCCCAACGAATACGCCGGACTTGTGAGCGAAGCATCTCTGGCGACTTTGCTGGCACTTCCTTGATGACCCTCAGGACGCGGCTCGCCGTCCGCAGCTTCAAGTGCAGCTCGTAAAGAAGAGCCTCACTTGCCTCGAAAGCTACAGCTCGGTATCCCGGAACGATGCCACGCGCACCCAGGGCTTCGAGTTCGAGAACCAGGGCTGGTTTGGTTTCTTCCGGACAGGTGGCGATAAGTTGCATTCGATGTCGTGCCGGATAGTAGTAGTTACAAGGATCTGACGGACAGAAGCGGTGGCCGCACGGTCAAATTACCGCAGTAGCCTAATGACTGCATTGGGGCAGGCACAAAAGCCCGACCGTTGTCTCAAAGTGGCCGGTCACTGCCGGTCGGCGGCTCAGCCGCAGTCGTCTGACTCTGATTGACCCTACGCAGCTGGCGACATTTGCGCGCTCGGCGATCAATCGGCTTGTAACCAGCGAGCAGCGGCTTCGGCGCTATCCTCCGGTCGCGTGTTGAATGCAATGGACGCATGAGGCGCTGCATTATGCACAGCGTTGATTACGGTCTCGAGCAGAGACAGGCTTTTTGGCGGGAGTCGAATACCCGCCCCGATCACTACACAGTCATAGGTCGTAGTTGCCAGCTGCTTCTCCAGCACGAAGCGGGCTGTTTCGTCGGGTGGGATCAAGCAAAGGTCCGCTTGCCATCCCCGCTCCGCCATTTTGCTCATGGCGATCGCGATTCCGGCATGGATCTTCTCGGCATTGAAGCCCCGCGGTATGGCGGGATCAGAGAAGTCCACCGTTTCCGGTTGCTGGCCGACGAACAATACGCGTGTCATGTGATCTTTCTCCATTTTGGGTCAGCCAAGGCGAGTTGCGTTTCATCCGGAGCATAGTCGGAGTCAGCGCCGAGCAAGCCTCTCGTGCCGACGTCTAGCGATGCTATCCCCGTGTGGCTCCTGACCGCCACCGAGCTTCTTCTGGGTTTAGGCAAAGAGAAACTGCTGAAATGAGTGGCCGCTTTTCGGAAACGAATGCGAGCCGATAGACGACCGGAGTTGGCCGATTAGCGACCGCCTGATCTGCGAACGCTCAGGCAGGTTTTCGCATGGCATCCAGCGCTGCACGTGCAAGGAACCCGGAGCGGGTCTCGCCCTGCTTGCGCGCATGGGCGTCAACCGCACGAAGAATGCGCTGTGGCAACGTGATGTTGATCCGAGCCGCCTTATCGCCGAGTTCGCTGACATCGATATCGACAATCGCCCAAGTCCAGCGACGATAGCTGCGTTTGTTTCGTAACTGTTCGATACCCGTCGGCTTAGGAAATGGCTTGCCTTCATCTAGTAATCCTTCCAGATGCAGCAATATCGCCTCCCGAGCATTGGTCAGCGCCTCGTCCAGAGTGTCCCCAGCGGAGAAACAGCCAGGCAAGTCAGGTACAACGACTCCAAACGCATGCTTGCTATCGCCAGTCTCAATGGCAATGGGATATCTCATATTTTAAAACCTCACTTTAAACCAGCCTGCTTTAGAATTGCCTGCACCAGTCCTTTGCCCAGATCCTTCTTTGGATGAGGCACCGTTACCGTGCCGAGCTTCGTCGGATGCACGTATTGGTGGTGGCTGCCGCGTGTTCGCTGAAGTCGCCAGCCATCGCTCTGCAATAGCCTGATCAGATCCCGACTCTGCATCGTGTGTATTATACACACGATGCAGAGCTTCGACGAGTGGCTTGTTTCTATTGGTCAATCCGCCATCCTCAGTAACCCGTCAAGCGGCTAGCGCCGGCCTAAACCTCGGTTTGCTCGGCCATTTCGAGAGCATCATCGACCTCGATTCCGAGGTAACGGACTGTACTCTCCAGTTTGGAGTGCCCGAGCAGCAGCTGCACGGCGCGAAGGTTCTTAGTGCGACGATAGATCAGTGTGGCCTTTGTTCGCCGCAGCGTATGCGTTCCATAGCACGCCCTGTCCAATCCCAACTGCTTGACCCATGAATCCACGATCCGTGCGTACTGGCGAGTCGACAGGTGAGAGGAGCTGTGCAGTCGACTAGGAAACAGCGGTTTCTCCGAAGTCAGCCCCGCATAGGCAATCCAGGCGCCCACGGCCTCGCGGGTCGGTTCCGTGATTTCGAACTGCACCGACCGCTGTGTCTTCTGTTGCAGCACGATCGCTCGCGATGCCACGCCTTGGCCGTGGCAGACATCACGCACGCGCAACTTCACCAAATCGCACGCCCGGAGCTTGCTGTCGATGGCGAGATTAAGTAGCGCGAGTTCCCGCCGACGCTCGCCGAGTTGCAGACGGATACGAATCGCCCAGATCTCCTTAAGTTTGAAAGGGGCTTTTTGACCGACGAGCTTGCCTTTGTTCCAGGGCTCGCGGCGAACGCATTCAGCAGCTAGGGGTTCCATGGTTGGCTCCTATCGTTTCAGGGACAACCAGTGTGCATCCAACCCGCTCAGTCGCTAATTGACCCGTTGTTGTCGTTCGCGAACGGCAGCTTGCGGGCAGGCCACGGGCTGAATCAGGGCGGAAACTTCATGCGCGCCACGAGTGCCTTGAACTGCGGCTCATTGCGGATCGGATCGAGTAGCTGGTCAGTTTTAAGCGCCCCCAAATGCCAATCGTGGAGTCGCTCCGCTTTGGTCAACCACTGCAGCGCTGCGGGCGCATTTCCCCAGTGGGCGTAGATCTCCGCGCAGCCAACTGGCTGAACGTCCCCATACAGTTTCTTAAATTGGTCGAGTTCATGTTCAGCATCCGCCTGCCGACCCAGGGCGTGATAGACCAGTGCCAGACACTCGTGCCGATCATCTTCTTGCATCGGCGATGGGCGCGCTTCACACAACTGCCGTGCTTGCTCCGTTTGGCCTAACATGAAAAAAGTAAAGGCCAGGCGACTATTCAAGGCGGACGAGTCAGGCTTGAGTGCCAGGCCATGCTGGATCGCCGCGAGAGCTTCGCCGTATTGCCTTGCACTAGAGAATGTATTCCCTTGCTGGAGGTACGAATAGAAATTCTGAGGATCAAGATCGACGGCGCGCTGCGCCGCCTTCAGCGCCGGCTCAAAATGACCTAAAACAGCGATGTAGTCGGCGGCATTACGTTGCACAACCGCGCTGCCAGGTGCGAGCGCCAGCGCTTTATCGAATTCGGCGGCGCTGCCGGTAAAATCGAGATAGACATTAAAACGAACACGTCCGAGGACTGCGTGCGCATCGCCCGAATCCGGTGCCAGCGCCACTGCACGTTCCGCCGCCACAGCGGCCTGCTCGCGCAGAGCCTTGGCCGCGTCCGCGCTGGATTGAGACGCAAGATTTAGAAGTGCTCCCGCCCGCCGCGTGTATGCGTCAGCGTAATTGGGATCAAGCGTGATGGCCTGGTCTAGCACTGCCAATACGGCGTGCCAGCCCGCCGTACCGACTGGCCCCTCCTCGTACAAACGTTGGCCGCGTAGGTAGGCATCGAAGGCGTCCGAGTTCCTGGTCCCGCCGATAGCAAACTTGGTCGAGTTGCCGGCGAGCTTGATCTCCAGCTGCTGCGCTACCGCGGTGGCCACCTCCGTCTGCACCTTGAAGATGTCGCTGAACGGTCGGTCATAGGTCGCGGACCACAGGTGAAAGCCGGTCACGGTATTGATCAACTGCGCGGTGATGCGCACCGTGTTGCCGGCCCGGCGTACGCTGCCCTCCAGGATGGCCCCGACGTTCAGCTCGTGCGCAATCGTCGCAATATTTACGTTCCGCCCCTTGAACGAGAACGACGAGGTCCTCGCCACCACCTGTAGATCATTCAGGCGTGAGAGCGCATTGAGCAGCTCCTCGCTGATGCCGTCGGAGAAGTAGTCCTCCTTGGGATCTCCGCTCATGTTCACGAACGGCAGTACGGCGACGGAGTGCGCCGGCGGAGAGAAGACTGGTGTATCACTCTCCGGTTTCGAGGCGGCAGCGTGGCTCGTTACCTGAGCGCTGGCGGGCCCGGCAGGGCGTAGCGATCGCCACAGCAGCCACGCGGCGATCCCGGATACTGCGATAACAAGAAGCGCGACGGCGGCGATAAGGGCCGAAGCATACGTCCGTTTGCGTGTCTGCGCCGGGGTATGGCCGCCGCCATCCGCGCGCTCGAAGGGCAGCACGCTCTCGTCGCGCGCCCCGGTGCGCACCAGATGGGCTAGGCCCTTGGCCAGTTCGGC
>JBEKUL010000167.1:0-5436 GCA_049515055.1 Steroidobacteraceae bacterium
TGTGGAAGCATCGCAATACCAAAGTACGCCGTCTTGCAATTCAAGCCCGTGGATTTGCGGATCCTTGTTCTTGTCGAGCTGGATCTTGGCGACAATCCTGCCGTCTTTCTGCGCGATCTTCTGTATCTGCCAGAAGTCGCTGGCAACCGACCAAAGATAATCCCCATCGATTGCGAGCCCGTGCGTGCGAATAACCGGCGCTTGAATACTACGCACGATCTCACCGGTCTCGGCTTGCATAAGGAAAATGCGGCCCGAGGACGGAACTGCCATCCAATAACGACCGTTTCCCGCCCACTTTACGTCGTGGCCGCCCGAAGCGGCCGATAGACCGGAGTTGACCGCACCTGCGGCAGTTGCATAGACCCCATAGATACCCCAGCCCGGGGTAATCCACTTCTTGAGTGTCTTACCAGATTTTGGATCCACCTTGAGCGTCACCGGCGGTCCCTTGAGCGCTTTGGTAGAGGTGATCCACCATGCGCCATCGCCGATGGTCATGCCGCTGCCATGCACAGATTCTGTCTGAACAGTGCGAAGGATCTTGCCGTCTTGCGGTCGAACTTCGAACACACTGTTGGGGTCGACCTGATTAAGCAGCAGGAGCGTGCCCTGGGGCGTGAATTGCATGGCGTTGGGCTGTGTAATGCTCGGCGAATCGTTCCAGAGTTTGTTTACTGTCTTCGCAATAAGCGGTGCGGCGTTCATCTCCGCAACTTTTTCTGACGGGATGACAACTCCCGTGGTCGGTTTTGAATCGTCAAACACGGGGGCGTCGGGGTCGGCTGCGTTTAGCCGGGAGCTCAGTGCGAGGGCTCCAGCAGTGGCTATAAAACCGCGACGCGTGAAATTATCTCGCATGAAATTCTCTCCCCTTCGATTTCTTCAGTATGCTCGACGTGTCAACGGGACAATTACCCCTTAGTTCTCAGTGCCTTAGGTCATATACCTCGAAACAATGATCGGAAATCACACTGTGCAGATCTGAAAGGCTTCTGTGAGCGACTCGAATGGGTCGCTGCGAGTCGGTACGAACTCATGCGCCACAAAACCCCGGTAGTTCAGATCCGCGATGGCGGCGGCAATCGCATGGTAGTTGAGTTCCTGGCTGGCATTGATTTCATGGCGGCCGGGAACACCACCGGTATGAAAATGTGCGATGAAGCCGATGTTGTCGCGGATGGTCTGGATCACATCGCCCTCCATGATCTGCATGTGATAGATGTCGTACAGCAGCTTCACACGGGGTGAGTTGATTGCCTTCATGACCGCGACGCCAAATGCCGTGTGATCTCCCTGGTAGCCTGGGTGATTGACTTTGCTATTGAGCAGCTCCACGCAGATGGTCACGTTCTGCTTTTCGGCCAGCGGTGCAATCCGCGACAGGCCAGCCACGCAGTTGGCGATTGCCGCATCCTCGCTGATACCCGGGACCCGATTACCGAACATGGCGATGAGGTTCGGCACGTGCGCGCTGGCCGCGAGAGGCAGCGCCATTTCCAGCTCCTCGAGCAGCATCGCGTGATTGGCGGGATCATTGAACCCGGTGGCGATGAATTTATCCCGCCGGCTGGCGTAGCCCGTGGAGACGGCAAGCCCCGCGTCTTTAGCAACGGACCACTCATCCGGAAACAGCAGGTCGATGCCATCGAACCCGATCTGCTTTAAGCGGTTGCAGAAGTCGGACAGTGGCAGCGTACGCGTGTAGGGCCAGCGGCACACCGATTGCCTGAGCCGGCCGGCGGGCACAGAACTGGCGGCGGCGTGCAGACCGCCCGCGGCGATAACGCCTGCGGCGGCCAGTGATGCCAGAACGCCGCGGCGGCTGGCGCGCTGAACAGTGCCGGGCATTGGCCTCTCCTTATTGTCCGCGCGCATACGCGTAGAATATGCCCAAAGCCGCGGCTACGAAGGCGAATAATAATGCAGAGTACTAGCTATGACGCGATTGTCGTCGGCTCCGGCATATCCGGAGGATGGGCGGCAAAGGAGCTCACGGAGAAGGGGCTGCGCGTCCTGCTGCTGGAGCGAGGCCGCAATGTCGAACACGTCAAGGACTACATTAACGCCACCAAGGCATCGTGGGAATACATGCACCGAGGCGGCCGCACCTATGCAATGGAACAGGCCTACCCTGTGCTCAAGCGCGATTATCCACTCAACGAGAAGGACCTTGGCTTCTGGGTCAACGAGAAGGAATCGCCGTTCACGGAGGTGAAGCGCTTCGACTGGTTTCGCGGCTACCAGGTGGGTGGGCGCTCCCTGACGTGGGGACGCCAAAGCTACCGCTGGAGCGACATTGACTTTGAAGCCAACGCCAAAGAGGGAATCGCGGTCGACTGGCCGATTCGTTACGCCGAGCTTGCGCCCTGGTACGACCATGTGGAAAAGCATGCGGGAATCTCCGGCTCGATCGAAGGAATGGCGCAGCTTCCAGACGGGCAATACCTGCCGCCGATGCCGCTCAACTGCGGCGAAGAACAGGTTGCGGGCCGACTGAAGAATGCGTTCGATGGTAAGCGCCGCGTCATCATTGGCCGCAGCGCCAATGCCACCAGGCCGCTGGAAGGCCGCGCTGCCTGCCAGTATCGAAATGCCTGCTCGCTGGGCTGCCCTTACGGGGCTTACTTCAGCACTCAGTCCTCCACGCTGCCGGCCGCCATGAAAACCGGCAATCTCACGCTTAAACCCTGGTCGATCGTCACCGAAGTGTTGATGGACAAGGACAAAAAACACGCCCTCGGCGTGCGGGTGCTGGATGCGGTCACTGAACAGACGAGCGACTATTCGGCGAAGGTCATCTTTCTGTGCGCCTCCACTCTCAACACAGCGTGGCTGCTCATGCGTTCGGCCACGGACATCTGGCCCGGCGGCTTAGGCAGCAGCTCGGGCGAGCTGGGGCACAATCTTATGGATCACCATTTTCGCTGCGGCGCGCAGGGGACACTCTCTGGGCTGGACGATAAGTATTACTACGGACGCCGCCCCAACGGGATTTATATCCCGCGCTACCGCAACCTGTTTGGCGACAAGCGAGACTACCTGCGTGGCTTCGGCTACCAGGGCCGCGCGAGCCGGGAGGAGTGGTCGCGGGGAGTAAAGGAGCTGGGCTTGGGGGCGGAGTTCAAGGAGGAAATGACATCGCCGGGTCCGTGGGTGTTCGGCGCGACCGCGTTCGGCGAGATGCTCCCCAATCACGCCAACAGCGTGGGACTCGACGACGCCAAGAAGGACAAATGGGGCTTACCGGTCCTGAAGATTGATTGCGCCACCGGCGAGAACGAACGCCTGATGCGCAAGGACATGATCGCCGACATGGCGGAAATGCTCGAGCAGGCCGGGGCAAAGAACGTGACAACGTTCGATCCTGGATCCTACCCGGGGATGTGCATCCATGAGATGGGCACGGCGCGCATGGGACGCGAGCGCAAAACATCCGTGCTCAATTCGCACAATCAGGTGTGGGACGCGCCGAACGTTTTCGTCACCGACGGGGCGTGCATGGTCTCGAGCGCCTGTCAGAACCCCTCGCTCACCTATATGGCGCTCGCCGCACGCGCCGCGGATTATGCGGTGAACGAGCTCAACCGCCGCAACCTGTGAAGCACCCAGACCATGTCATCCGAAACGCAAGCATCGCAGCTACTCAATCGCCGTGAGGCCATTCGGCGCGCCAGCGCCTTCCTCGGAGGAGCCGCATTCGTCGCCGGCAGCGGCCTGCTGGCCGCCGCCGAAAGGGCGAGATCCGCCTCCCCGGGCACGACGGGAGCATTCAGCGCGCAGGACATCGCACTGCTGGACGAGATTGCCGAAACGATTCTTCCGGCGACCAGGACACCCGGCGCGAAGGCAGCCAACACCGGTGCGTTTATGGCGCTCATGGTGACGGATTGCTACGGCCCGGCGGAGCAGCAGGCTTTTCACGACGGACTGCGCAAGCTCAATGAGGCAACGAAGAAGGCGAATGGCATCTCATTCATTGCGGCCACACCGGCGCAGCGGCTTGGCGTGCTCAAGCAGCTTGACCAGGAGCAGAAGCTCGTGATGGATGCGCGCGACGCGGCGGATCGCAAGCGTAAGGGGCTCGCGCAATTACCCGGTGCGCCGGCAGCCACGGCGCAAGCCAATATCGACGGGCCTGCACACTACTTTCGCATGATGAAGGAACTCACGTTGCTGGGGTTCTTCACCTCTGAGGTCGGTTGCACCAAGGCGTTGCGCTACGTCGAATCGCCCGGCCGCTTCGACCCCTGTCTTCCCTACACGGCTGGCGATCCAGCCTGGGCGGAAC
The DNA here is from genome assembly GCA_049515055.1 of Steroidobacteraceae bacterium. Taxonomy (GTDB): domain Bacteria; phylum Pseudomonadota; class Gammaproteobacteria; order Steroidobacterales; family Steroidobacteraceae; genus FEN-1191. The sequence continues at coordinate 4,292 of JBEKUL010000167.1, forward strand.
ATGCCTGATGTGAGCGGGCCGGTACGCTGAAAGCCTACGCGGGCTTGCCAGGTTACTTGATCGGTATTGACTTGATCGTCGGCGAGGGCGACGGTCGCGGCGCAGGCGCGGGTCGGACGACGGTATTCGCCGACGCGCGCTGCTGAGTGACGGCGCTCGTCGTAACCGGGCGCGGCACCGATGCCGCCGCCGTGTGAGACACCACCGGGTTTGGTGTGAGCGCGGCGTGACGGACACCGGGTGCAATGCTGGGCGTGCGATTGGGGGCCGGTTGCAATTGCATGCGCTGCGGCGGCGAGGCCAGCCGTGATTGGGCTGCGAGCCGCTCCTGAGCATTCGGGACATTGAGCGTGCCGCCCGGCCCGCCGTTGTAGCTTACGCGACTGTAGCCTTCGTGGCTGACCACGGGCTCGTCATAGACATGGCGAAAAACGTTGGCGTTCACGTTATTTACGGCACGGTTGTACGCAAAGGCATTGCCGACCCAACGTCCCCCAACGTAGCCGATGCCGCCATAGCCGAAACCGTAATTGACGCCCCCGTAGAAGCCCACTTGTGGGCCCCAGTAACCCCGATGAAACACAAACACGGTGCCGATGTAGGCCCAATAGGCCGGTGTCCAGAACACGCCCAGGCGCGGCGGAGGAACCCAGGCTCCGGGCACCCAATAGTACGCAGCGCCGTCCCACGCCCAGTAGCCCGGGGTCCACAGGTCGCCTTCCTCAGGGCACGGCGGCTGATCGCTCGTGGGCAGGGGCGGCGGTGCCGTGGAGGCACTTATGTCCGCAACACTTGCGTCATTACCTGGCTGCGCTTCCACCATCGAATTCGACATATCCGGCTGATCGCTGTAGTTCACATGACCCGCGGCGTCCACGGACCTGTAGATCTCCTGGGCCCATGGCACCGCAGGCCACATCAACAGGCACAGGGTCAGAGCAAGCGCTTGGCGCCAGCGACAAACGCTGCCAACCGGGTCTAAAGGGCCAGTATCCATCCCCACACTCTAGCGCGCAGCGAGCCGCTGACCCGCGACGCGGTTCGCGGAAGCGGGATTTCACGATCGCCGGCTCACGGTCGCGTACCAATGGGCAGGACCACGCGGCCATAGTCGCCATTGATGACTTCCGCCGCTGAAAGATAGG